>CADCPY010000159.1 GCA_902803495.1 uncultured Erysipelotrichaceae bacterium | reverse complement strand
CGAACACAGAAGTTAAGCATTTCATCGGCAAATATAGCTATGCCTGCCATAGTGAAACGCGCAAGTCGCCAGGTAATTTGGAACTCCACTTAGGAGTTCCTTTTTTTTACATTTTTCCAGTACTTTGTGATACTATAGATGAGATGAAAACATATCGGGTTTTACTGCTGGATGCGGATAACACCATCCTGGACTTTAACAGAAACGAAGCAGCTTCCTTAAAGAGAACCTTTGAAGCGCACGGATTACCGACAACGGATGGATT
The DNA here is from genome assembly GCA_902803495.1 of uncultured Erysipelotrichaceae bacterium. Taxonomy (GTDB): domain Bacteria; phylum Bacillota_I; class Bacilli_A; order Erysipelotrichales; family Erysipelotrichaceae; genus RUG14871. The sequence goes on along the minus strand of CADCPY010000159.1, from coordinate 3,721 downwards.
TCTGAACCGGTACCGTGAATTCAACGAAAGTCTGTGGCGGAGGCTGGAGCAGGGAGAATTCGATATGGCAACACTCGAAAAGATCCGCTTTGAGGGCTTTCTAAAACTGACCGGCCTGCCGGGCGATCCGAAGGCCATTTCCGACGATCTGCTCTTTGCGCTTTGCCAGTACGGCTACCTGATGGAAGGGACAGAGGAATTCTGTCAGAAGATGTCTGAAAAGTATACGCTTGTTGTGGCAAGCAACGGATACGAGTGGATGCAGAAAAACCGGCTGGCGCTCGGCGGGATCCTTCCTTATATTAATAAGGTATATACATCCTTCGAGATGGGTGTCAGCAAGCCGGATATCCGCTTCTTTGAATACATCTTAAAAGATCTTAAGATTTCTAAAGAAGAAGCGTTAATGGTCGGGGATTCCCTGAATTCCGATATTTTAGGAGCTTCACTGGCCGGCATCGATACGGCCTATGTGAAAAAGGACCCGGTACTCAACCCGGATCTTGTCACGCCGAACTATGTTTATACTTCATTAAAGGAATTAATGGTTGATTTATGATGAAAGAATATATCTGTAACAGCGCCAGGGAAACAAAGGATTTGGCCGCTCAGCTCTCAGAGAAACTCAATGCAGGGACTCTGATCATTCTGACCGGCGATTTAGGCGCGGGAAAAACGACATTTACCCAGGGATTGGCCAAGGGTTTGGGAATTACTTCCAAGGTCATCTCTCCGACCTTCACGATCATGAAGGTCTATAAGAAGGGCCGTCTGCCGCTGTATCATATCGATGCCTACCGGCTGGAAGGAATCAATCAGGATCTGGGATTTGACGAATTTCTGGAAGATGACGGTGTCTGCGTGATCGAATGGCCGATGTTTATGGAAAACATCCTGCCGGAGAACTATCTGCAGATCGATATCAAATATCTGGATGAAGAGCGGCGGAAGCTGACATTTCTGCCGAAAGGCGAAGTGTATGAAACACTTGTGGAGGAGTTATGTTAACACTGTGTATGGATACATCCCACAAATATATGGGAATTGCCCTTTTGGACGGGGAAACAATCATCGATCAGAAGAGCATGGACTGCTTCAAGAAGCAGAGTGAGCTTCTTCTGGTGGAAGTCGATGCCATGTTAAAGAAAAACGGATTTACTCCGAAAGATATCAAAGCCATCTGCATCTCCAAGGGACCGGGCTCCTATACGGGCGTCCGGATCGCCATGACGGTAGCCAAAGTGCTGGGTGCACTGGAACCGATTGACGTCTATACGCTTTCCACGCTGCGCTTATATTCCGCAGGTCAGAAAGGCATGACACTGCTGGATGCCCGAAGCGGAAGAGCCTATTGCGGCGACTACCGCACGGAAGATGGCAAAGAGAGCATTCTGACGTTGGAAGAGCTGCAGGCGATGGACTTAAGTGATGTGAAACTCTTTGCGGACGGACATCTCTTAGGCAAGGAAGACTGCTTCCTGCCGATCGGAGAATGCTTTGAAAAGAACCGTGCCTCTTGGGAAAAGGTGGAGAATATCCATGCGCTGATTCCGGAATATTTCAAGGGAATTGAAGGGTATCAGAAACAGGCATGATCCGCAACATGAGAAAAGAGGACATCGATGAGATCGTCGCCATTGAGCAGATGTGTTTCAACGATGCCTGGAAAAAAGAAGAGATTCTGAATGATTTTGAAACAAACGATCTGAGCCGGTATCTGGTGGAAGAACGTGACGGTAAGATTGCCGGATACATCTTCTTCTGGATCACGTTTGATTCCGCAACCATCGTCAATCTGGCGGTGAAAGAGGAATACCGCCGTCAGGGCATCGCGCAGTCGCTTCTGGATGAGTGCGTAAGGATGTGCGAGGCGGAACAGGTGGAATTCTTGACACTGGAAGTGCGCGTTTCCAACCAAAGCGCCATTGCATTGTATGAGAAAAACGGTTTTATGCAGGTCAATATCAAGAAAGCATATTATAAGGATAACTATGAGGACGCCAGTTACATGGTGAAACCATTGGGTGTGAGTTTATGAAAGATTTCTATATTTTAGCAATTGAATCGAGCTGCGACGAAACGGCATGCGCCATCGTCAAAAACGGCAAGGAAGTTGTTTCCTCCGTTGTTTCCTCGCAGATCGACGTGCACTCCCGCTTCGGGGGAGTCGTTCCGGAAATTGCCAGCCGGATGCATATTGAAAACATTTCGCCGGTTCTTTTGAACTGCCTGAAGGAAGCGAATATGAGCGTGGAAGATGTGGACGCCATTGCCGTGACCTACGGACCGGGGTTAGTCGGCTGTCTGCATGTCGGCGTACAGGCGGCGAAAAGCCTCGCCTGGTATTACAACAAGCCGCTCGTTCCGGTCCACCATCTGGCCGGGCATATCTATGCCAACGCCCTGGTGGATGAATTACAGTATCCGCTGTTGGCCCTGGTTGTTTCCGGCGGCAACAGCGAACTGGTCTTATTAAAGGAAGAATTCGACTTTGAGATTCTGGGATCCACCCAGGACGATGCGGTCGGCGAAGCTTACGATAAAGTGGCCCGCGTGGTCGGCATGCCGTATCCGGGCGGCGTCGCTATTGATAAGATGAGCAAACTCGGCAAGGAACACTACAAGCTGCCGAAAGTCCATACGGAAGAGGAACTGGATTTCTCCTTCAGCGGCTTAAAGAGCTCTGTCTTACAGTTAAAGGCGAGAGAAGAAAAAGCGGGCAGGGAACTCAACCATGAAGATCTGGCGTATGCCTTCCAGCATACGGTCGTCGATCAGCTCATGGACCGCGTGAAAAAGGCCTTTGAGATCTATCATCCGAAACATGTCGTCTTAGCCGGAGGCGTGGCGGCCAACTCCTTACTGCGTCAGAGAATGACGGAAGAGTTCGGCAACCGCGATGACGTCAAGGTGACGCTTCCGCCGATGTCCTGCTGCACGGACAATGCGGCCATGATCGGTGTCATCGGTACGGTGGCATACAATCACGGGGTCCGCGGATCGCTGGATCTCGGATGCGACCCGTCACTGGAACTGTAATATTGATAAAAATCAGGAAAACTTCACAAAGTATAACAATAATGTTATACTTTTTTTGGTGAGCAATATGATTGATGCAAGTTTAGTGCCAAAGGCCACGCTGCAGCGTTACCCGGTCTATCTGAAGGTGTTACGCAACCTGAAGAAAGAGGGTTATCTCCGCGTGCAGTCCAAAGAACTGAGTGAATTTACCGATATCCAGGCCACGACGATCCGCCGGGACTTTTCCTTTCTGGGCAATCTCGGCAAGCAGGGGTACGGTTACGATGTCGATTATCTGATCGAACAGTTTGAGCAGGTGCTCGGCGTCAACTTTGACGAAAAGATCATTCTGGTCGGCATCGGCAACCTGGGGAGAGCGCTTTTGAACTACAACCGCTGGAGCCATGTGGTCGGTAGGATCGTCTGCGGCTTTGACATCGATCCCGCGGTCATTGATCCGGAAGCCGAATTCCCGGTGTACGATCTCAAGGATCTGAGTGAGAAGATCCCGCACGGCTGCCGTCTGGCGATTCTGACGGCTTCGCGCAATCAGCAGGAGACGGTGGACAAACTGATTGAATGTGGTATAATTGGGATAATCGATTTCACTCATGGACACTTCAAAGTCCCGAAATCGGTCACCGTAAGGACCGTTGACGTCGTCAGTGCGATTCAGGAACTGGTCTTTGCGATCAATTTT
>CADCPY010000158.1 GCA_902803495.1 uncultured Erysipelotrichaceae bacterium | reverse complement strand
TATGAAGCGGAAGAGTTCATCGCGGAATATCTGAATACGCCGCTTGTGGATCTTGAGGAGCATTTTGACGACTCCGTGATCTCCGAGCAGTTACATTTACTTGAAGAAGAAGTGGGCATCTCGTATGACGAGAAGCAGGTGGAAGCCATCCATACCTTCTTCAAAAAAGACATCATGATTTTAACGGGAGGACCGGGAACGGGGAAAACGACGGTGGTGCGTGCCATGGTCGATCTCTTCCAGCGGCTCTACCCGTACTATACCATTGCGGTCAGTGCCCCGACGGGACGGGCCGCCAAGCGCTTGACGGAACTGACGGGCGTGCATGCGACCACGATCCACCGCTTATTAAAATGGGATCTGGAAAGCAATACCTTCGGGGTCAATGCCAACGAACCGCTGAGTGAAGATCTTCTGATTGTGGATGAGGCCAGCATGATCGACCAGTGGATGCTGTATAATCTGCTGGCGGCAGGAAGAAACTTCAAGAAGATCCTGATCATCGGAGATGAGGATCAGCTGCCATCGGTGGGAATCGGCGCCATTCTGCGCGATCTGATTGCTTCCGGGAAATTCACGCTGGTACGCTTAGAGAAAATCTTCCGTCAGAAGGAAGGAAGTTCGGTCATTGAACTGGCGCATGAAGTGAAGCAGGGGAAGTGCGACAATCTGGAGTCACTCAAGGAAGTCCGCTTTATTCCGGCGACGCAGTACGATGTGAAAGACTATATTATCCAGCTGGTCAATGCGGCACTGGAGAAAGGATATGAAGTCAACGACGTTCAGGTTCTCTCTCCGAAATACAGCGGAGTCAGCGGAATCGATTCTCTGAATCATGCGCTGCAGAAATTCCTAAATCCGCCAAGCGAATACAAGCGGGAGCTGACCGTAGGTTACCGTACTTTCCGGGAAGGGGATAAGATCCTGCAATTGAAGAATCAGCCGGATGATGACGTCTATAACGGCGATATCGGAACCCTGGCGGAGATCATTTATGCCAATGAAGGTGACAACAAGACCAATGTCATGCTGGTGGACTTTGACGGGACGATCGTGGAATACACGCCGGACTTTTTCCAGAACATCACCCATGCCTATTGCGTCTCGGTGCATAAAGCCCAGGGATCGGAATATCCGATCATCATCATGACGGTTTTAAAGGCGGATCAGTTCATGCTGAGCAAGCGTCTGATCTATACCGGTATCACCCGTGCCAGCAAGTCTCTCATCCTGATTGGGGAGCGGGAAGCCTTTGAAAAGGGCATTCAGACCATGGAGCGCCATGAGAGAAGAACGACGCTGCAAATGCGGTTACAACACTATGAAAACTGGGCAGATCTGGAGGAGTAAGAATATGAAGAAAGCACTGTTATGTCTGCTTCTGATGCTTGTGATATGCGGATGCGCAAAGGCACCGGAAGAAAAGGAAAGTCCTGCAGAGGAAGAAATACCGGAAAAGCAGGAAGAAGTTATGGAGGAAAAAACAATGAAGATGCGGATCAATACGACGGAAGTTGAAGTGGAATGGGAAGAGAACGAATCGGTGGAAGCACTGAAAGCTTTATGTGCAGACGGGGAATACACCATTGCGATGTCCATGTATGGCGGATTTGAGCAGGTGGGCGAGATCGGAGCGGAACTGCCACGGCACGATACCTCCACGGTGACGGAAAGCGGGGATATCGTTCTTTACAGCGGAGATTCCCTTGTCGTCTTCTACGGCTCCAACAGCTGGTCGTATACCAGACTCGGTAAAATCACCGATAAAACGGAACTGGAACTGATTGAACTTCTCAGCCGCGGTGATGTTACGATCACGCTTTATCAGGAATAGAACCAAGGCGGAATCCATTGGGATTCTGCCTTTTTTTGCGGGTTTTCATCTTCTCTTTTTCTTTCGCTATGATATAATTACTACGGTAAAACGATGAGGAAGAAAAAAGGGAGATCCGGCTTATAGAAAGCAGACGGTCGATGCAAGTCTGCAGCACGTTTCCCTGCGCCACTTCTAAGTGAAACTAACCATTTCCGCTGGTCAGCGTTATTGACGTAATTAAGTGCACGAAAGTGAATTAGGATGGTACCGCGAATCAATCGTTCCTGAAGGTACTTTTTTTCATTTTAAAGGAGATAAAACTATGAGACAGTTATCAAGTGATCAGATCCGTCAGATGTTTCTGGATTTCTTTGCGTCCAAGGGCTGCATGATCGAACCGGGTGCCAGCCTGGTCCCGCATGATGACCCGACACTCTTATGGATCAACGCCGGGGTATCCGCACTGAAGAAATACTTTGACGGTACGGAAAAACCGAAATCCAACCGGATCTGCAATGCGCAGAAATCCATCCGGACCAACGATATTGAAAATGTCGGCAAAACAGCCCGTCACCATACATTCTTCGAAATGCTGGGAAACTTCTCCATCGGGGATTATTTCAAGCAGGAAGCCATTCCATGGGCCTGGGAATTCTTAACCAGCAAGGAATGGATCGGCTTTGATCCGGAACGTTTATACGTCACGGTCTATCCGGATGATACGGAAGCCTATGACCTCTGGGTCAAGGTCGGCATGAACCCGAAGCATATCCGCAAGACGGAAGACAACTTCTGGGAAATCGGAAGAGGACCTGGCGGACCGGATACGGAACTCTACTATGACAGAGGCGAAAAATACGATCCGGAAGGAATCGGCGAAAAGCTCTTCTTCGAAGATCTGGAAAACGACCGTTACATCGAAGTCTGGAACATCGTCTTCTCGCAGTATGACTGCCGTCCGGGCGAACTGCCGCGTTCCGAATACAAGGAACTGCCGCAGAAGAACATTGACACCGGTATGGGTCTGGAACGTCTGGTCTGCTTAGTGCAGGACGGCGAAACCAACTTTGATACGGACTTATTCCTGCCGATCATCCGCGAAACGGAAAAACTGGCAAAGCATCCGTACTCCGAAAAGGAATACAAGATGGCTTACCGCGTCATCGCCGACCACATCCGTACAGTCACCTTTGCGCTGGCAGACGGTGCCTTATTCGCCAATGAAGGCCGAGGCTACGTCTTACGCCGTGTCTTACGCCGTGCGGTCCGTTACGGTATCAAGCTCGGTATCGAAGGCGCCTTCATGTACCGCTTGGTTCAGACGGTGGCCGACAACATGAAAGTCTTCTATCCGTACTTAGAGAGCAAAGTAGAATACATCAGCAAGCTGGTCAAGGCTGAGGAACTGCGTTTCCACTCCACGCTGGCAGCGGGCGAAAAACTTCTGAAAGATCAGATGGAAAGCTCCGAAACCAAGCGTTTAGACGGTGCAGTTGTCTTCCGCTTATACGATACATTCGGCTTCCCGTTTGAACTGACGAAGGAGATTGCCGAAGAAAACGGCTTTGAAGTCGATGAAGAAGGCTTCAAGGCGGAAATGAACAAGCAGAAAGAACGTGCCAGAGCCGCCAGAGCGGACGAGCAGAGCATGGCTTCCCAGTCCAAGGATCTGATGGACTTCGTTGAAGAATCCTCCTTCCTGGGCTATGAAAAGGTGGAAGCGGATGCCAAGATCATCGGCTTATTCAAAAACGGCGTCAAGGTGGACGAAATCATCGATGAAGGCGACATCATCCTGGATGTCACTCCGTTCTATGCGGAAAGCGGCGGCCAGGTTGCCGATATCGGTACGCTGGATTCCGAAGTGGTCCATGCGAAAGTCGTCGACGTGAAGAAAGCGCCGCACAAGCAGCATCTGCACCATGTGGAAGTCGTCGAAGGAACACTTTCCTTAAACGATACGGTCCACTGTGCCATCGATGCCACAAGAAGAACAAGAATCAGAGCGAACCACTCCAGTGCCCACCTGTTACAGAGCGCACTGCGCCGCGTGATCGGCGATCATGTCCATCAGGCCGGTTCCTATCTGAACGACGAATATCTGCGTTTCGACTTTACGCACTTTGAAAAAGTCACACCGGAACAGCTCCGCAAGATCGAAGACATCGTCAACGACTGGATCAGTGAAAAACTGCCGGTTACGACGGAAGTCATGGATCTGGAAGAAGCCAAGAAGACCGGAGCCATGGCCCTCTTCGATGAGAAGTACGACGCCAAGGTCCGCGTTGTCACGATGGGAGATGTCTCCAAGGAATTCTGTGCCGGAACACATGTCGGCAATACCAGTGAGATCGGTGTCTTCAAGATCATCTCTGAAGAAAGCATCGGCAGCGGTATCCGCCGTATCACATCCTGCACATCCATCGGTGCCTACAAGGAATTCTTAAAGGAAGAAGACATGTTGCAGAAGGCTGCGGATATGCTGAAGAGCGGATCCACATCCCTGGTATTAAGCAAACTGCAGCAGTTATTAGACGAACACAAGGCCCTGCAGGAAGTCTGTGCCCAGCAGAATCAGCGCTTACTCGCCTTAGAGGCCAGCGAACTGGTTCAGAGCTACCAGAGTGCCAACGGTCTGAATGTCTTAGTCAAGGAAGTCAAGGATGCCGACGGCAACGCCTTAAAGTCCATGGCGGATAATCTGAAGGTCCGCGTGGCGGATGACGTCACATTCCTCTATACGGTCAATCCGGGCAAAGTCGTCTTTGTCTGCCATGCTTCCGAAGCAGCCATCAAGGCCGGCTATAAGGCAGGGGACTTAGTCAAGGCGGCAGCGCAGATCTGCGGCGGAAACGGCGGCGGAAGACCGGATCTGGCTCAGGCCGGCGGCAAGGATGACACGAAAGTGGCAGCGGCCGTCAAGGAAATCTTAATGAAGTTCGGTCTTTAATAAAGATTATAGATAAGATAAAATATAAGAGAGGTGATCATTATGAATAACAATACAGAAACCATGGCCTTCCGTTCGGATGAGTTAAGAAGAGAAACCATTCGCAAAGTCCTGGATCTTGTCAACACGGCACTTAAGGAAAAAGGATATAATTCCGTCAATCAGCTGTCCGGTTATTTGATTTCAAATGATCCGGCTTATATTTCTTCCCATAAAAACGCCCGCAGCGTCATTCAGACGGTCGAGCGTTATGAAATCATCGAGGAACTGGTAAGGTATTACCTGGAACAGAAGTAATGCGCTATATCGGACTTGATTTAGGAAGCAGAACCTGTGGCATCGCGTTAAGCGATGCTTTAGGTATGATGGCACATGCATATAAGACCATCCGCTTCGAAGAAGATGATTATGACACCGCTTTGGATCTGGTGATCAAAGAGGTGAAGGAAAACGACGTGGAGAAAATCGTTCTGGGGTATCCGAAACACATGAACGGCTCTGTCGGCATCCGCGGCCAGCTGTCGGAACAGTTTGCCGAGGCCTTAAGAGAAGAGCTGAACATGGAAGTGGTACTCTGGGACGAACGTCTCACCACGGTCGCAAGCGAAAGAATCCTGATTGAGGGAAAGGTCCGGCGGGAAAACCGGAAGAAGTACATCGACCAGCTTGCTGCAGTAAACATCCTGCAGGGATATCTTGACAGTTTAAAAGTGAGGTAACTGATATGACAGACAACGAATTATATGTCACATTGGACGACGGCAGTGAAGTAAAATGCGAAATCCTGTTCACTTTCGATTCCGAAGACTACGGTAAGAGCTATGTCTTCTATACAGTACCGGGAAATGACGAAGAAGTCTATGTTTCCAGCTACGATGAGGAAGGCAACCTGTTCTGGGTCGAAGATGAAGCGGAACTCGAAATGGCAAATGAAGCG
>CADCPY010000157.1 GCA_902803495.1 uncultured Erysipelotrichaceae bacterium | reverse complement strand
TAAGGAAGAGATGAAGAAGGAATACCATCTGGAAGGCCCGTTCGATTTCGTGATTGAAAGTGCCAGAGACATCAGCTTCTCCGAAAACCTCAAATGCCACGGCATCTGGGGCAGCAAGGAACCGGGCGACCACAAGATCGGTGCCGCAACGCACGGATCCCGTCCGGACCGTGCGGAAAACACACTGTTTATCGCCTGCGGACCGAGCGTGAAGAAGGGTGTTGTCATCGAACAGGCGGAAATGGTTGACGAAGCCGTCACCATGAGCGCCATGATCGGTTTTGACTTCCCGAATACGGATGGCCGCTTATTAAAGGAAATGTTAAATGATTAGTCCGGATACTTCCGGACTTTTTCTTTGGATTCATATAAAATACATAAAACAATAGCCTGTTTTTGATAAAATAGGTACATAAGAAGCAAAAGGGAGCAAATCATGTTTGAAGAAATCAAAAAGAACTTCGGTTTCGGTATGATGCGTCTGCCGATGAAAGACGGCGACGTCGATTACGAACAGGTCAATGAAATGGTCGATCTGTTCTTAAAAGAAGGATTCAATTATTTTGATACGGCGCACGGCTATATTTCCGGCAAAAGCGAGATTGCCGTCGGGAAATGCCTGGCAGCACGTCATAACAGAAGCGAGTTTATTCTGACCAATAAACTGACGGAGCCATATTTCCATTCCCGGGAAGAAATCCGTCCGTTCTTTGAAAAGCAGCTTTTAACCTGCGGCGTGGACTATTTCGACATTTACTTAATGCATGCGCAGAACCGCGAGATCTTCGCAAAGTTCAAGGAAAGAAAAGCCTATGAAACGGCCATGGAACTGAAAAAGGAAGGTAAGATCAGACATCTCGGTATCTCCTTCCACGATAAGGCGGAAGTCCTGGATCAAATCCTTGCGGAATATCCGGAAGTGGAGATCGTTCAGATTCAGCTAAACTACGTCGACTGGGAAGATGCTTCCGTGGAAAGCCGGAAAGTCTATGAAGTATGCGAGAAGTACGGCAAGCCGGTACTGGTCATGGAACCGGTGAAGGGCGGCAACCTGGCCGTATTACCGCCGGATGCCCAGAAAGTCTTTGATAAACTTGGTGATGCCTCCGCGGCAACCTATGCCATCCGCTTTGCGGCATCGCAGCCATGCGTGCGCGTGGTCTTAAGCGGTATGAGCAATCTGGCTCAGATGCAGGACAATATTTCGTACATGAAGGAGTTTGAACCGTTAAACGAAGAAGAACAGAAGGCGGTGGATGAAGTCTGCGCCATTTTCAAGAGCAAGGAAATGATTCCGTGCACGGCCTGCAGCTACTGTACGGACGGCTGTCCGATGCAGATCCGCATTCCGGACATGTTTGCCTGTTACAACAAGAAGAAGACATTCAACGACTGGAACCAGCGCATGTACTATAGCGATGTCTTAACGACAGGCGGTCATGCGAAAGCTTCCGAATGTCTGCAGTGCGGTCAGTGCGAAGGCATCTGCCCGCAGGGTCTGCCGATCATTACGCTTCTGCAGGAAGTGGCCAAGGAATTTGAGTAAGAGAGGCAGTTTACCCATCGGGATATGGTAAAATAAGAAAGAGCCTTCCGTGCTTCGGAAGGACAATAGGAAGTAATAACGGTATCCGGAGATATGCGGATGCCACATGAGGTATTAGTTTTATGCGAGTCGCAATTCCATTTGAAAATAACGAAGTGTTCCAGCATTTCGGACACACATCCCAGTTCATCTTCTACGATGTCTCCATCGAAAGCGATGAAGTGGCCTACGGTATCGTGGATACCAACGGACAGGGACACGGTGCTCTGGCATCTTTTCTGGCCAATTACGAAACAGACGTTCTGATCTGCGGCGGAATCGGACCGGGTGCGATCTCCGCACTGAATGAAGCCGGTATTTTGGTATTCCCGGGCGTGCAGGGGAAATGCGGAGACGCTTTGATTGCGCTATTGAAAGGCGAGCTCAAGGCGGACAACACACCGAACTGCGATCATCACGATCACGGTGAAGAAGGCAGCCATTGCCACGGAGACGGTGAGGATGGCTGCAATTGCCATGAAGATGGCGAAGAGGGCTGTGACTGTCACTCGGAAGAGGAAGGTTGCGGATGTCACGGAGGATGCTGTCACTAAATGAATAACTATCTGATTCTTTGCGGATATGAAGATATCGTCAGAAATACTCTGATTCAGGGCTATCAAAAGGAAGGTTATGTCCTATTGGAAACGGTGGGAAGTCTTTTTGCCCTGCGGAGAGTAAAGAATGCAGAAGATCTCATTACGGAAGAGAAGATGATCCATGTTCTTCTTTCCCAATTAAAACGGAGAGTGTATGATATTTCCATGACACTGGATGTATCAAAACTCATTGAAAAACACCGGGACCGGCTCAGGGAAAATCAGTTTCAAAGTCTGAAGTTCCATGATCCGTTTCTCGATGAAATAAAAATACTGGCAGTTCAGACATTATTGCAAAGGGAGGAGCCAATGATGACCAAAGAAGAAGCAAACCGCAGATACGTACCGATGGAAGAACGTACGGGAAACGAATCCATCGTCTATTTCACCCGTGACCTTTCCCCGGAAGGCTTAAAGAAAGCGTACGAGAAAGTCAACGGCAACATCGATAAGAACGGCAAGGTAGCCATCAAGCTGCATACGGGAGAACCGCACGGACCGAATATCATTCCTTCCGCCTGGATCAAAAAGTTCATGGAAGACGAACTTCCGAATGCCACGATCGTCGAAACCAACACGTTCTATGACGGCGACCGTTACACGACGGAACAGCACCGTGAAACACTGAAAGTCAACGGCTGGACATTCTGCCCGGTCGACATCATGGATGAAGAGGGAACGGTTTGCCTCCCGGTCAAAGGCGGCAAATGGTTCAAGGAAATGAGCCACGGCTCCCATATGACGAACTATGACAACCTGGTCGTACTCACGCACTTCAAGGGTCATACGATGGGCGGCTTCGGCGGCTCGAACAAGAACATCGGGATCGGCTGCGCGGACGGCCGGATCGGCAAGGCCTGGATCCATGCGAAGAACGGCAATGACTGGGGTGTTGTCGAAGAAGAACTGATGGAAAAGATCACGGAATCCACGAAAGCAACCATCGACTACTTCGGTGAGAAGGTGACTTATGTCAACGTGATGCGCAACATGTCCGTTTCCTGTGACTGTGAAGGTGTCGCAGCGGCACCGGTCGTCACACCGAACGTCGGCATTCTGGCTTCCACGGATATTCTGGCCATTGACCAGGCCTGCGTGGACCTCGTCTATGCCATGACGGAAGAAGAACACCATGATTTGGTAGAGAGAATCGAAACCAGACACGGGTTACGTCAGTTAAGCTACATGAAGGAAATGAAGATGGGCAACAACCGTTACATCCTGATCGATCTGGATAACGATGAAGTCCGCATCTGCCCGAAGGATGCCGTAAAGGATCTGAAACCGTTCGTAGCGGAAAAAATCAAATTCTAATTTCTCAAAGACGCGCAAGCGTCTTTTTTTATGAAGTAAACACAAAAATCAAGTCATTTCATACCCAAAAAACGAGTGATGGAATATAATAGTTTTGATTTGTTTTTAGGGGGATTGAACGTGAGCGAAGTAAAACTGTTGCTTTTTGATAACGACGGTACGCTGATCAACGACGACCGTCAGCTGACAAAGCGCACCAAAGACGCTTTGGAGGCACTGCATTCCAAAGGATATCTTCTCGGTCTGGCCAGCGGCAGAACCTATGAGAATCTGAGCACCTATCCGAAGGAATGGGGCCTGAGTTTTGATTTTGATGTCTATATCGGTCAGAACGGAGCGGAATTATATGACGGGGTACACCATACCCATACGATTGAAAACTATTTAACCAGAGAGCAGATCATCGACATCTGCTTAAAGGTCGAAGCATTTGACGTAAACGGCATCTGCGCGATCCAGACCTTTGATGACGAACATGTCTACGTCTATCACTGCAATGAGATCGTCAAGCAGTCCTTTGCGCGAAATAAGATTCATGAAGCCGTCTTCTGCGACGATGTGGAAGATATGGCAAAGGTGAAAACGACACGTGTCATGATCCGGATTCCGGAAGAGCATATGGCCGAGCTGGAAGACTATCTGGCCAAGCATCAGAATCCGACCTATACCGGATATAAAACACAGCCGTTTGTTTACGAATTCGTTGATATCAAAACGAAAAAGGGCCACGGCGTTCGCATGCTGCAGAAAGCCTTCGGATTCAAAAAGGATCAGATCATGTCCTTCGGCGACACCAGCAACGACAACAGCATGATCGAAGCCACCTACGGCGTCTGCATGGCGAACGGCTCCGATGATACCAAGGCACTGGCGAAGGAAATCACCAGATACACCAATAACGAGGACGGACTGGCCGACTATCTGGAAACACATTTACTGTAAAAGGAAAGGGGAACTGTTATGTTGACTGTTGCTTATATCGGCTTCGGTGTCAGCGTACGGGAATATCATATTCCGTATGTGGAAAACCGCGATGACATCAAAGTGAAATACGTTTACCGCAGAGAGGAAGATATTGCCGACTTTGCGGCTTATGAACCGTTCTATCCGGAAATCATCTTCACTTCGAACTTTGATGAAGTATTAAACGATGAGGAAGTGAATCTTGTGGTCGTCAATACACCGGACCGCTTCCATGTCCCGTATACCATGGCAGCCCTCAAAGCCGGAAAGAACGTCCTGTGCGAAAAACCGTTTGCCCCGACATCCAAAGAGGCAAAGGAAGTATTTGACTATGCCAAAGCGCAGGGACTGCTCTGCACGGTCAACCAGAACCGCCGCTTTGATGCCGATTTTCTGGCATTAAAGGAAGTCATCGCCAGCGGAAAGCTGGGAAAGATCGTCCGCGTGGAATCCCATTACGACTACTACAAGCCAAACGGCTGGTACGACCATCTGGGAACCTTATACAACCTGGGCGTGCATACCACAGACCAGATGATCTGCCTGTTTGGAAAACCGGACAGCATCCATTTTGACGTTCACAGCATCGCACATCCGCATGTGGGTGACGACTATTACGATCTGGACCTCTACTACGGTTACAACAAGGTAACGGTCTCCACATCCATGAACGTTCTGATCGACTATCCGCGCTTTACGGTCCACGGAACCAAGGGCTCCGTCACATTCCCGCCGGCACTGCACAACTCCGCCAAAAAGAAAGTGGTCGGAAGACACCAGGTTTCCTTTGCGGATGCACCGGAAGAACGCTTCGGAACACTCGTCTATATAAATGAGCAGAACGAAAAGGTAACGGAAAAAGTCAGGGTCGGCTGTGCCCATTACGAACGCGTTTACGAAAACATCATCGATGTTTTAAATAACGGCGCGGAAAAAGCCATCAAAGATGAAGAAGTGGTGGAAGTGCTCCGCTTACTGGAAGAGGCTACGGAAGTAGCCAAAAAGAGCTAAGCGCGATGATGGACTCCAAATACTCCGTATCTCATAGTGTATTACCAAGCGAGTGCGATGCCTCCGGACGCATCAGCTATCCGGATGTCTTCAAGCTCTTTATGGATATTGCCTCACTGCATGCGGAAGACCTGCAGGTCGGAAGCAGCTATTCGAGACAATACAACCGCTTCTGGCTCACGGTCCGCAGCCGTGTCCGCTTTCTGAAACGTCCGTATCTCTTACAGGCAGGGGAAGTATCCACCCGCATTCAGCCAAGCCGGGACAAGCGCTGCGACAGAGAATACTCTCTAAACGTCAACGGCAAAGTCTGTGCTTACGGCGTGACGGAATGGGCCATGATGGATTTGAATACCCGTCAGCTGGTGGATCTAAGCAACGTCTATCCGGAAGGGCTCGACTGTAACTATGAACCGTACTTCAGCGACGGCTATCATGAATTCAGTGAAGAATTCAATGAGGAATATCAGGAATATACGGTGCGCAGCACGGATATCGACTTCGGCGGACATATGAATAACATTGCCTATGTGCGCATGATCTTCTCGCTCTATTCGGTCAAGGACATTGTCGCATTGCCGATTTCCGAAATCGAGACGGTCTATCCGTCCAGTGCTTTGGAAAATGAAGTGCTGAAAATCCATACAATGAAAAAAGAAGGGGAGATCCTGCACAAAGCGGTGCGGCCGAACGGCAAAACCGCCTTCCTGATGCGTATCTTACTTGAAAATCACCAATAAAAAAGACAAGACTCACGGATGTGAGTCTTGTTTGTCTTTTGTGATTAGTCGAGGTCTTCGCCGTTGGAAGCGATGACTTTCTTGTACCAGAAATAGGAATCCTTGAGGGAACGTTTCAATGTGCCGTTGCCTTCATCGTCTCTGTCGACATAGATGTAGCCGTAACGTTTGGACATTTCACCGGTACCGGCGGAAATGATGTCGATGCAGCCCCAAGTGGTGTAACCGATCAGATCAACACCGTCGCTGAGCGCTTCATCCATTGCCTTGATGTGTCCGCGCAGGTAGTCAATACGGTACGGGTCATGGATGGAACCGTCTTCTTCAACCTTGTCATAAGCGCCAAGACCGTTTTCCACGACCATGATCGGGCAGAGGTAACGGTTGTAAAGAACGTTCAGTGTGTAGCGTAATCCGTCCGGGTCCATGGACCAGCCCCAGTCGGAATATTTCAGATACGGGTTCTTGACGGAAGCAACGAAGTTACCGCCACCCATTTCTCCGACATCCTTGTGTGTTGTGGCAACACTTGTGGAATAGTAGGAGTAGGAATAGAAATCAACATGTCCTTCCTTTAAGAGTTTCTTATCTTCTTCGGTGATTTCGAATTTGGCACCGACTTCATCCCACATTCTCTGGGAATACGGACCGTATTCGCCACGTACCTGGACGTCGGAGCAGTAGAAGTTTTCCTGCTGTTCCTTCATGGCCTGCAGAACGTCTTTCGGGTCGCACGTCATCGGGTAAGTGCTCGGACCGCCGGCGATCATGCAGCCGACCATCATGTTCGGGTCGATCTCATGCGCAGCCTTGACGGCTTTGGCGGAAGCCAGGAATTTGTGATGCAGCTGCAGATAGGCATTGGAATATGCAGCGGCAGCTTTTTCACCCGTTAAACCGGAGAATTTCGGCAGCATCATCAGCATGTTGATCTCGTTGAATGTCAGCCAGTACTTGACTAAGCCCTTGAATTCCCTGAAGAGCGTTCTGGCATATTTTTCATAGAAGTCGATGACTTTCGGATTGCTCCAGGAGCCGTATTTCAAATCGATGGCTAACGGATCGTCATAATGGGAAATCGTTACCAGCGGTTCGATACCGTACTTGTGGCATTCTTCAAACACGGAGCGGTAGAAGTCCAGACCTTCCCGGTTCGGTTCGTCTTCATCGGCATTCGGATAAATACGCGGCCAGGCGATGGAAAGACGGAACAAGCGCATGCCCATCTCGCCGAACAGACGGATGTCTTCCTTGTAATGATGATAGAAAT
>CADCPY010000156.1 GCA_902803495.1 uncultured Erysipelotrichaceae bacterium | reverse complement strand
GCCATCTACGTTGACGGAAACGATGCCTCCGGCTTAAGTACCGCCGTCATCAAGGACAGAAAGATCCTGGCCGATAACGGACTGGTGGCCGTCATTGTAGCCATCGACTCCCGTTCCAACAAGATCATCTGCCGTCCGTCCATCGTCAGCCGCGGATTCGTCTTTATCAAAGACTCCCAGCCGCTGCTCAAGGAAGCGGAACTGCTGGTCTATGATGCCCTGCGCAGAAAAATGTTAGAGAAAACCACATTCGGGGAACTGAAGAATACCATCAAGAATTCCCTGGAGCCGTTCCTCTATCAGAAAACACACCGTTCACCGATCGTGATTCCGGTCATCCTCAATCACAAGGATGCCATGGCACAGATCCTGAGCCGTCAGCAAATCTAAGCTTCTCTATATCAGAGAAGCTTTTCTTTATAATTCTGTGTTAAAATAAGTGCATGAACACAACGTTAAAAAAAGTCCTGATCGGTGTTCTGACTGTTCTGATCATCGGAGGACTTCTCACATTAGATGCCTTATATCTCGCACCGAAGCAGCTCAAGGTCCGCTATGAAACCCTGTCTTCCCCGGTCATACCGGAAGACCTCAACGGACTCAGCGTCTGCGTCTTCTCCGATCTGCACTACAACAACTACGTGGATAAGACAAGAGCGCAGAAGATCGTGGATACCATCAATGAGCAGAATCCGGATGTCGTCATCTTCCTCGGAGATCTGTTCGACCACCCTTCCGTGAATGTACCGGGAGAGGTTGCCCAGGAAGATCTGATCTCCCTCTTATCCTCGATCAATGCTCCGTACGGGAAATTCGCCGTCTACGGAAACCATGATCTCGAATCCCCGACCGCCACGGAAATCGTGAGTCAGGTCTTATACAAAGGCGGATTTGAAATCAAGAAAAACGAAAACTTCAAGATCCATCTCGGCAAGAAAGCCGGAATTCAGATGATTGCCCTGGACTGTCAGTTACTGGGTACGATTGACCCGGTCGCAGCATTCGCCAACAGCGATGAGAATCTCTACCGCATGGTCATCTGCCATACACCGGATACCATCGATGAATTAAGCGATTATCCGTTTGACTACATGGTGGCGGGACACTCACACGGCGGACAGCTCTATATTCCGCTGATCGGTGCCATCTACATTCCGCAGTATGCCTACAATTACAACCACGGCAAATACGTGATCGACAACAAGACACTGGATATCACCAACGGGGTCGGAACCACACGGAAAGACATCCGGCTCTTCGCCGATCAGGAAATTGTCATCTACCGCTTCTATCACAGATAATAAGAAAGCCTCGGGAGTGCTTCCCGAGGCTTTCTTCGTTTAGTCTCTTGTAAATTCAAATGTGATCATCTGTCCGTCGCGCTCGACGACCAAAGTGACCGGTGTACCGGCTTTTAAGTCCGTATAATTCTGCGATACGACTTCCATGGAATCGATGGTGTTGCCGTTAATGGAAACCAGACGGTCCCCTTTCTGAATGCCCAGCTCTTCCGCTAAGGAATCCGCCGTCACTTCCACAATATAGATACCCTGCTTGGTATCCGACGGCAGTCCGTAGTATTCCGCAGCACGGGAATCCGTCACATTCGCATAGCGGATACCCATCATTCTCTTACCCGTGACATAGCCCTGCGACACCAGTTCGTTGATGGCTGTTTTGACATCGGACATCGGGATTGCAAAGCCGATCCCCTCGACATCTTCATCGATCGTCTTAGCATTGACGATACCGACGAGTTCGCCGTTCAGATTCAGCAGCGCTCCGCCGGAGTTGCCCGGGCTGATCGGAGCGGAAATCTGCAAAAGCGTCATACTCTGCTCGTCCACCGTAATGGTACGTTCCTTGGCGGAAACGATACCGGTCGTGACTGATCCGCCTAACGAACCTAACGGGTTACCGATAGCGATAATGGACTGTCCGACTTTCAGATCGTCGGAGCTGCCCAGCGTTACGGCATGCAGGTTTTTGGCATCGACCTTAATGATGGCCAAATCGCTTTCCGGGTAGGTACCGATCACCCTGGCCGGATATTCCGTTCCGTCCGTGGTTCTGACCGTGATATTACGCGCATCCCGGATGACGTGGTTACATGTGACGATATAGCCGTCCTCCGTTACGATGACACCGCTGCCGGCGCCGCTGACGACATACTGCTGCATGAACCAGTTGTTCACTGTTTTTTCCGTTGTGATCTCCACAACCGTGTCGCTGTAGTTTTCCACGACCGTTTCAATGGAGTTTGCCGGAGTCGTATAGGATACGTTCTGGGCCGACGGCTGAACGTATTCCACTTCATGGATCACAGAAGCCGCCGGATTGTTTTTATTGGCCAATGTTGCTCCGAGATACCCACCGCCGGTAGCCACGCCGAAGACCAGTGCCAGCTTCAAGGCACCGGAAAGATAGCCGTGGTCCTTTTTCGGTTGGACCTGAATCTTGGAATAATAGTCGTTTTCTTTTTTCTTTGTCTCCTGCGGCTTGCTGAAGACTTCATCCAGAACGCGTTCAAATTCATCGTTCTGATTCTTATGGTCCATCTTCAAAGGTTCCTGAGTCACCTGTTCTTCCGCTTGTTTGGTTACAGTTTCTTCCGCAGTCTGATCCGGGATCGTTTCCGGAGTTGCCGTGGTATTCTGTACTTCTTCACTGCTCAGTTTTTCTTCTCCCAAAGCCGTTTCTTCTTTGGATTCCGTATTCCCCTCATACTGTTCATTGGTATCAAATTCCTTATCGAATTCGTTTTCCATACACAATACCTCCTTTGTTTACAAATAACATGCTAAACGGGTAATGTGAACTCTATGTGAATTCCGCATTTTCCCATACCTAAAATATAGTACTTTTTAGCACTCTTGTAAAGAGATTGCTAAAAGGAGCCATTTTCATGACTCCCCTACTTTGTTTTCTTCTCTTTGTTGTGCGCCTGTCGGGTTTTCAGCTTTTCCGCCTTCTGGGTGGAATAGGAGAACTTTCCGAGTTTTTCCCCCAAGGCATAATATTCGCCATGGCTGTACGCCACCAGGTCCGCCTTATCCAGATCCAGCCTGCCGTTTTCGTCCACGATGCTCTCATCCACCGTGGTGCAGACCACCTCGGCTAAAAACATGTCGTGCGAACCGAGCTCAAGCACCTGTTTCACCTTGCACTCCAAACAGAGCGGGCTTTCGGCAATGCTCGGCGCCTTGACCATCTGCGATTTTTGACGCGTCAGATGCAGATCGCCGAAGAGATTAAACTTATCGATGTTCCTGCCGGACTTGATGCCGACAAAGTCAGCGGCCTTCACCAGATCTCTGCTGGTCAGGTTCATGACAAACTCCCCGCTGTTGACGATCATATCGTGCGAGTAGCGGCTCTTGCGGATCGATACGGATACCATGACCGGATCGGAACAGATGGTGCCTGCCCAGGCTGCCGTCATGATGTTCTCCTTTCCGTCCGTGTCCCTGCAGCTGATCATTACGCACGGGACCGGATTCAGAAGATTTGCGCTTTTCCAAACTTGTCTTGCCATGATGTTTCCTCACTTTGTGGTTTCATTCTAACATACCTTTGGACAAAGGAAAAAGAAAAGTGAACGGGAATCCCCGTTCACCTGAATTCTTATTTTGCGACGATGTTGCAGATCTTTCCCTTGATGACAATGACTTTCTTGATTTCCTTGCCTTCAATGAACATCTGAACGTTTTCAATCTTCAGTGCCGCATCCTTGATTTCATCTTCGGAAGCGTCCATGCTGACCTTGATGGTGCCGCGGACCTTGCCGTTGACCTGTACGGCGATCTCTACCGTATCCAGTACCAGCTTGCTTTCGTCATATGTCGGCCAGGATTCATAGGCAATGGTATCCTTGCCGGTATAGTGCTGGTAGATCTCCTCACATATATGCGGGCAGATCGGACTTAACAGCTTGATGAAGTTCACAAACATGTCCTTGTTGACTTTCTCCACGCGGTAACATTCGTTGATGAAGATCATCATCTGGCTGATGGCCGTATTGAATCCCAAAGCATCCATGTCTTCGGAAACCTTCTTGACCGTGAAGTTATAGACGTAGTCCAGCTCCGGCGTCGCTTCGTCAACGATCTTGCCTTCGCTTTCCATGGCCAGTCTCCAGACACGTTCGATCCATCTTCTGGCACCCTCAACGCCCTGCTCACTCCATGGCTTGCTGGCTTCTAACGGACCCATGAACATTTCATATAAACGTAAGGTATCCGCACCGTAGACATCGACGATGTCATTCGGATCAACGATGAATTCCGGGAAACGCTTGCCCATCTTGATGCCGTTGGCACCGAGGATCATACCCTGATGGACCAGCTTGTGGAACGGTTCCTTCACCGGGACGAGTCCCTTGTCATACAGGAAGTTATTCCACATACGGCTGTATAACAGATGGCCGACCGCATGTTCCGGACCGCCGACATATAAGTCGACCGGCATCCAGTGCTCTAAGAGTTTCTTATCGGCAATCTCGTTTTCATTATGCGGATCGATATAGCGCAGGAAATACCAGGAGCTTCCGGCAGAACCCGGCATCGTGCTGGTTTCTCTTTTGCCCTTCTTGCCGTCGATTTCCACATTGACCCAGTCGGTTGCTTTCTCTAACGGGCTTGCACCGCTCTTGGACGGCTTGTAGTCATCCAGTTCCGGCAGAATCAGCGGGAGCTGTTCCAGCGGCAGAGCAACCAGGCTCTCATCTTCCATATGGACAATTGGAATCGGTTCACCCCAGTATCTCTGACGGGCGAAGATCCATTCACGGATCTTGTAGTTGACCTTCTTGGTTCCGAGTTTGTTCTCTTCGAGCCAGGCGATCATCGTGTTGATGGCGTCTTCCTTATTCAGTCCGTCTAAGAAACCGGAATTGATGTGTGTCCCGTCTTCCGTGAAGGCTTCCTTGCTGACATCTCCGCCTTCGAGTACCGGAATGATTTCCAGTCCGAATTTCTTGGCGAAGGCATAGTCTCTTTCGTCATGTGCCGGAACGGCCATGATGGCTCCTGTTCCGTAAGTGGAAAGGACATAGTCGGAGATCCAGATCGGGATCTTCTTATTGTTGACCGGATTGATGGCATAGGCGCCGGTGAAGACACCGGTCTTGTCTTTATTCAGTTCCGTACGTTCGAGATCGCTCTTAGTGGCGCACTGCTTCACATACGCCTCTACAGCGGCTCTCTGCTCGTCCGTTGTGATCTTTTCAACCAGTTTATGCTCCGGAGCCAAAACGCAGTATGTGGCCCCAAACAGCGTGTCACAGCGGGTTGTGAATACCGTGAAGGAATCGTCATGTCCGTCCACCTTGAAATTGACATGGGCGCCATAGGATCTGCCAATCCAGTTGCGCTGAATTTCCTTCGTGCTTTCCGGCCAGTCGAGCTCATCCAGACCTTCCAGCAAACGGTCGGCATACTTGACGATATCGATGACCCACTGTTTCATGTTCTTTCTGACAACCGGATAGCCGCCGCGTTCGCTCTTGCCGTCAATGATCTCATCGTTGGCTAAGACCGTTCCGAGTTCTTCACACCAGTTGACCGGCATATCGACACATTTGGCCAGACCTTCTTCAAATAAGAGTTTGAAGATGTACTGTGTCCATTTATAGAAGGAAGGATCGCATGTGGAGACCTGTCTGTCCCAGTCATAGGAGAATCCGATATTCTTTAACTGCTTGGTAAAGAATTCAATGTTGTTTTTGGTAAAGGATTCCGGATGGTTTCCGGTGTTGATGGCATACTGTTCTGCCGGTAAGCCGAAGGAGTCGAATCCCATCGGATGCAGGACGTTGTACCCTTCCATTCTCTTTTTCCGGGAAACAATATCCGTGGCCGTATATCCTTCCGGATGGCCGACATGTAACCCTGCTCCGCTCGGATACGGGAACATATCCAGCACATAGTATTTCGGCTTGGAGAAATCCCAGACATCGGTCTTGAATGTCTTGTTCTCTTCCCAGTACTTTCTCCATTTCGCTTCCACACTCTTATGATTGTAGCTCATAAAATCATTCCTCCTGATTCAATCAAAATAAAAGCGCCCTTGCCTAAGGACGCTGAATTGCGCGGTACCACCTTATTTCATGTGAATTCACATGCACTTGACGTTATAACGTAACGAACGGGCATACGCCAGCTGATAGACGAGTTCCTTCCCCTATGTGTTAATTCTCACCGGCCATTAACTCTCTTTTCAGCAATCGGGTCCGTACTGCTTCTATGTAAGCTATTTCTTTAAAATCTTATCAAATCCGCAAAGGTTATTCAAGATTTAATAGTCAATAAAACTGATGTTTCTGTCTGCGGCATTGCTGATGCCCGGAACGCTTCCGCTCTCGGTATACTGCCACATGGTCATCTCATACGGATAATACGGTTCAGACGCATACTGGGCGTACCATTTGTCGATATTCTTGACCTGCTCCAGGTCCAGCTTTGAGAAGATCCAGTGGCTGTTGGCATAGATCATCGGGGTATAACCCGCTTCCTTAATGGTATTGCAGAAAGCGATGGTGATCTTGGTAACCTCTTCCTTGGTCAGATTGTTGGCCCTGGCATTTTCTCCCAGCTCTTCCATATCGAAGCAGACCGGATAGTCCACCTTGTAGTCCTTTAATAAGGAGATCACAAAGCTGGCTTCCTCAATGGCTTCCGGAACGGAAATGGCCTGAGAGAAGAAGTAGGCGCCGAGCTTCACGCCGGCATCGTTGCAGCCCTTGGCATTCTGATGGAAGTAGTCATCCACGTTTAAAGAGCCCTGGGTATAGCCGCGGTAGCCGACACGCACCATGGCGAAATGGATTCCCGCTTCCTTGACGGCATACCAGTCGATATCCTGCGAGAAGGAAGAGACGTCCACACCCTGATAGGTTTCCGGATAGGTCACCTGGTTCCCTTCCCAGTTCAGAAGCGCCCAGTCGTAATTGTGCAGGTTCAGATCTTTGTTCACCGGTTCAAAGACGATCTCGCCGTTATCATAGTAGACAACTTCCTCCGGGAAGACATCGCGCAGAAAACTGGTCGGAAGTCCGTGACGGACCGCATAAGAGCGGATCTTGTCTTTCATGACATATTCCGACGGAGCCACGTAGCTCTTTTTGACATTCTGCCACTGTATAAAGAAGAAGACGGCTGCGGCAGTTAAAAGCACAATAAGGATTCGTTCCACATGTTTCATATTCTCTAACCTCTGAAATATTAAGACGTCACATAAACGCTGTATTACTGTTTTACTGTTCTGCTCTTATTTTATCACGTTTTTCTTTTCCGCCAAAAAGCATCCTGTTTCTTTCACCGCATTCTCACAATTGCCTCAAAACAGATAAAAAAACGTCCCGTTTTATAAGGAAAAATTTAATGGAAGCCGCACTTGTATTCTACTTTTTTTATGCTATAATAATTATGCCATCGGGATGTAGCACAGCTTGGTAATGCGCTGGCTTCGGGAGTCAGAGATCGCAGGTTCAAATCCTGTCATTCCGACCATTGTCAAAACAGAGAGCAGAAATGCTCTCTTTTTCTTTGTTTATTCCCCTTTCAGACAAAACAAAAGACTGTCATATGATTGACAGTCTCTGTTGCATTATGATTGATTTATTAGCCGTTTACTTTCTTGTAAAGAGTAATGAAACGTTCCGCCAGAATTCCAAATGACTCTGCAGACATTAACTGGTCTTCGGCATGTGTTAATAAAATGTTCATTGGCGGTAATTCGCCGTTCGCAAATTTTGTTAATAATCCCTGATGCGCAGCATGTCCTTCGTTGAAAGCTTTTTTAGCTTCTTCGATTTTCTGTTCTGCTTCTTCGTATTTGCCCTGTTCCGCCAGGTCGATCGCATTGATATAGCTGGATCTGGCATCACCTACATTCGCAATGATGTTGAAGGCAACCATTACTAATTCATCATCCATGAATTATTCCTCGCCCATCAGTTTCATAGCTGTCTGAAGAACAACGTCGCCCTTCATCATGCCATATGTACGAGTGTCGATGGATTCGATCGGTTTGCCCGGGAATTTTTCCTTTAAGCCGTTTAAAGCATAACGTACCTGTGGTCCAACTAAGATAACGTCAGCTTCCGGGCCGTAAGCGTCAACTTCACTTAAGCCGTATGCATCGATGCTGTATTCTTTACCAGCAGCTGTTGCAGCCTTTCTCATGTTGTTGACTAAGATACCAGTGGACATACCACCCGCACAGAATAAAACGATTCTTTTCATTTTCAAGTAAACTCCTTTCAATACTTGTAAGCGCTTACGCGCGTATACCATTATTATAATGGTTATTACCTAAAATAACAACAATTTTTAATCAAGGTCTTCCCCGTCGGAAGCAATGACTTTTTTGTAATAATAGAAGGAATCCTTACGGCTTCTCGCAAGTGTCCCCTTGCCTTCATCGTCTCTGTCGACATACACAAAGCCGTATCTCTTCCGCATTTCCCCGGTTCCGGCGGATACCAGGTCAATGCCTCCCCACATTGTATAACCCATTAACGGGATTCCGTCCAAGACAACTGCGTCCCGCATGGATGAAATATTTTTTCTTAAGTAATCGATGCGGTAATCGTCATGCACGCTGCCGTCTTCTTCTTTCACGTCATTCCATCCGATGCCGTTTTCCACGATCCATAACGGCTTGCGATAGCGGTCATAGAGCTGATTCAGCGCGATTCGCAATACCTGCGGGTCGGTTGCCCATCCCCAGGCATTGGTTTCCAGATACGGATTCTTTACCGCTCCGGCAAACATGTTTCCGGCGCCGCCGTCTTTGATCTCATGCGTTGTCATCGTATTGGAGCCGTAACAGGAGAAACTGAGGAAGTCAGCACTGTAATCACGTAAGAGTTCCATTTCGCCTTCCTGACAGTCTAAAACGATGCCGTCGCGCTCATACTGTTTTAAGCGGTACGGAGGATAGTATCCGCCCGTCTGCACATCGGAATAGAAGAGGCTGCCGTGCATGGTCGTTAAAGCCTTCAGCTGATCTTCCGGATCGCACGTATAGGCATAGATCGGTCCGTAGGCCAGCATCTGTCCGATTCTGAGTTCCGGAGAGAGTTCGTGTGCCAGTTTAACCACTTTGGCACTGGCTACAAACTGATAGTGCGCGGCGTTGGCCAATACGTTCGGGGAAGCATCCATAATGCCGCCGCCCATCCAAGGCATCATATCCATGACATTGATCTCATTGAATGTCAGGTAGTATTTCACCTTACCGAGATAGCGTTTCATGACCGTTTCCGCATATTTGACGAAGAAGTCGATCAGTCTTCTGTCTTTCCAGCCGCCGTATTTGATGGTCAGATTCAGCGGTGTTTCATAGTGAGACAGTGTGACCAGCGGTTCAATGCCGTATTTCTTGCATTCGTCAAAGACATTATCGTAGAACTTCAAACCTTCCTCGTTCGGTTCCGCATCGTCACCGTTCGGGAAAATACGTGCCCAGTTCATGGAGAGACGGAATGTCCGTAAGCCCATTTCCCCCATTAAGGCGATATCTTCCTTGTAGTGATGATAGAAATCCGTGGCGATATGGCTTGGATAGTATTCGTTCTCCAATACCGTCGGTACGGCCCCTTTCAGGAATTTCATCATTGGTCCGAATGTCATGGTGACAGAACCTGTTTCGCCTGTTTCCGGGTTTTTCCAGGTGACCCGGCGCGGCACCGTATGGGAACCGTTGGTCAATACATCGGAAGTGTTCGGGCCTTTTCCGCCTTCGTTCCAGCCGCCTTCATATTGGTTGGCGGCAGTGGCGAGACCCCACAGAAAATCTTTTGGGAATTTTGCCATTGTTATTTACCTTTCCTTGTTAATCTAAATCTTCGCCGTTGGTGGCGATCACTTTTTTGTACCAGTAGAAACTGTCCTTGCGGTAGCGTTTCAGCGTGCCGTTGCCGAGATCGTCCCGGTCCACATAAACGTAGCCGTAGCGCTTTTTCATCTCTCCCGTACCGGCACTGATCAGGTCAATGCAGCCCCAGGAGGTATATCCCATCAAATCGATTCCGTCCAGATCTACGGCGTCTTTCATCACCTGGATATGGCGTCTTAGATAATCGATCCGGTAGTCATCGTGCACCTTGCCGTCTTCCGTTAATGTATCCACGGCACCGAGTCCGTTCTCCACCACAAAGAGCGGCAGCTGATAACGGTCGTAAAGCTCGTTTAGGAAGTAGCGGAGTCCCTTCGGGTTGATTTCCATGCCCCAGTCAGTTGCGATGAGATACGGATTCTTTTTCGAAGCGATGCCGCTGCCTGCCAGTTTAAGCTCCGGATTGTCCTCTTCGGAGGCATTGATCGTCATGTAGTAGCTGAAGGAGATAAAGTCGACCGTACCTTCCTTCAGTACTTCCTCATCGCCCTCTTCCATCTTCAGTCCCACACCTTTCTGCTTTAAGAGTGCCTTGGCATGGTTGTTGTAGTACCCGCGGCACTGCAGATCACAGAAATAGAACTGCTGGTAGTTGAGTTCCTGGAATTTCAGCATGTCTTCCGGCCTGCAGCTATCCGGAATAAAGAAGAGTCCGCCAAGCATCATGCCCATTTGAAATTGCGGATACTTCTCATGTGCCAGTTTCACCGCTTTGGCGCTGGCCACAAACTGATGGTGCGCTGCCTGATAGGTCAGCTGGTTCATGGAAACGCCTTCCACCGGGCGGCAGGCACCGGCCATATACGGATTGCCGATGGCGATGCAGTTGATCTCGTTGAATGTCAGCCAGTATTTGACTTTGTTTTGATAGCGCTCAAAGATCACTTCACAGAAATGATAGTAGAAATCGATCAGCTTGCGGGAATACCAGCCGTTATAGTGATTGGCCAGATAGAGCGGTGTTTCGTAATGCAGAATGGTGACTAACGGTTCAATGCCGTACTTCTTGCATTCGTCAAAGACGTTGTCATAGAATTTCAGACCTTCCTCATTCGGTGTTTCCTCATCTCCGTGCGGGAAGATACGGCTCCAGGCGATGGACATGCGGAATACCTTGAATCCCATCTCTGCCATCAGGGCGATATCTTCTTTGTAATGATGGTAGAAATCCGTAGCGGTATGGTTCGGGTAGTAATACCCTTTCTTGATTTCCGAGTGGTACTCTCGCGCTTTGGAGGCACTGCCGGCTAAGGCTGCATCAAAGATGCTCGGTCCCTTTCCGCCCTCGTTCCAGGCGCCTTCGTACTGGTTGGCAGCCGTCGCTCCACCCCATAAAAAGTCTTTTCTAAATCCCATATTGCTTCATTACTCCTCAAAAAAAGAGCCCAGGTAAAAACCTGAGCTCTATGTAAAATGCTGAATTAGTTTGCAGCCTGTTCTTCTGCGACTAACTGTTTTTCGTAGATCTTGAAGAACGGATACCAGATCAGTGCATCCGGGATCATTAACAGGTAGTCCCAGATGAAGTTTGTCCAGCTGAATGTGCTCAGGAATCCGCCGAAGCCCATTGGCAGTAAGGACATGATCATGATGTAACCGAATTTCAGGAATCCGACTCTGTATCCAAGATAGACTAAGATCATGTTGACAGGAATTGTCAGAATGTAAGGGATACATAAAATCGGGTTGTACATGATCGGCATACCGAATGTAACAGGTTCATTGATTCCGAACCAGCCCGGAACAAGACCTAATTTGGAAACGGCTTTGATTGTTTCGGATTTGGAACGTAAGCCCATGATACATAACGGTAATGTGTTACCAGTACCGCCACAGCAAGCCATACCAGCAAATAACATGGAAGCATCGAAAGCGTTTTCGAATGTTAATGCAACACCCTGTGCATGTAAGTTAGCACGGTTAGTAGCAGACATGATCATCGGTGCCATTAAGAAGGAAATCAGAACCATCGTACCATGGATACCGAAGGACCACATTAAGCCGGCCAGGATACCTAACAGTAACATACCCGGAACGGAAATGAGAGTCTTTAACGGTGCAGCAAGAATAGCCATAACTGCAGTTGCCATGTTCAGAGCGCCGCCGGAAACCAGCATAATGATAACGTTGGCACCGTAGCAGATGATGATAGCAAATAATAACGGCAGGATTGCATTGAAGGAAGCAGTTAAGGATGGCGGGCAAACTTCCGGCATCTTAATGCGGATATCCTTCTCAATGCAGAGCTGTTCGATCTTGCATGTGACGAAGCAGACGATGAAGCCAACGAACATACCCGTTGCACCTAAGTTGGAGGTATCCAGACCGGCTGCGCCATAGCTGGAAACGCAAAGTAAGAAGACAACGATACAGTTGATAGCTGTCATTAACGGTGTTTTCAGTTTGAGGTTCTTCGCATAGTTATTGCCTAATAATGCGACGATCCAGATAGAAATCAGGTTCATTGTCATGTTATACGGTTCATACAGAATCTTGTAGATCGTGGAATCTGCAGTGAACAGATGTAACATTTCAGAACAGACAGCACAGATGATTGTGAAGATTGCACCGACCATGATCGGAGCCATCATTCCCATCATTGCGCCCTGCAGAGCACTGACGAATTTGTTAGCAGCTAATTTCTGGCCGCCTTCCTGCAGTTTCTGCATGAATTTGGAATTGAAAAACGCATCCAT
>CADCPY010000155.1 GCA_902803495.1 uncultured Erysipelotrichaceae bacterium | reverse complement strand
CGATCGATATCGACCTGCGCTTTCAGAAGCTCTCTGTCTGGGTGGAGGATCAGTTCCGTAAGAAATCCGGACAGAAAGACGTCTCCGTTGCGGAAGGCTTTCTGACCGCTTCATTGATCTTCTGCACGGGAGCCATGGCCATTGTCGGTTCACTGGAAGCAGGTCTGACCCACGATTACAGCATCATCTTTGCCAAGAGCATGATCGACGGTATCATGGCTGCCATCTATGCTTCCACCATGGGGATCGGTGTTCTGTTTTCTTCCTTTGCGGTATTTGTCTATCAGGGGCTCATCACGCTCTTTTCCGGTGTCTTAAAGCCGTTATTAAACGATGTGATCATCCATGAAATGAGTGCAACAGGGGGCTTGCTGATCTTTGCTTTGGGATTAAACATGCTGAAGATCACCAAAATCAAGGTTGCAAACTACATTCCGGCCATATTTATGCCGATCATTATTTACCTGGTTATAAAGATTTTTTAGCACAAAATAGATTAAATTTAATTGGAAAAGATTTCTATTTAGTGTAAGATTATAGAGTAATAAACTATGCGTTTATTAGAATTTCATTTGGGAGGAAAAAGAATGAAAAACTTATTCAAAGTTCTCGTAGTTGCTCTCCTCGCAGTCACTATGTTCGGTTGTTCCAAACCGGCAGACGGCGGCAATGAAGGCGCTGCAGAAGAAGACGTCGAATTAGTTATCTGGCACACTTTCACGGATGCTCAGAACGATGCATTAAAGAAAATTGCTAAAGACTTCTCCGATGCTCATGAACACATCAACGTTGTTGTTGAACAGCAGCCATATGCTGACTTCGACTCCAAGGTTGCAAATGCTGTCAGAAGCCAATCCGGACCGGATATCTGTATCTTATTCGATACTAACGCAGCAACTTATGGCGAAGAAGGTTTACTGATCGACTTCTTACCATATCTGGAAGCTGATGGATATCTTGATACATTAAAGTCCAGAATGAGCGCTGGTGCATGGGCTGACGGTACAGCTTATGACAACAAACTGTATATGTGGCCATCCAACGTCACTGCCAACATTGTTTACTACAACAAGACTTGGTATGATGAATTAAATCTGACTGTTCCGACTACTTGGGATGAATTAGTTGCAAACAGCAAGGCTATCGCTGATGCAAAGGGCGTTGCCGGCATGGGCTTTGACTCTTTACCGGACAACTGTATCTTATGGTTCAACCAGAAAGGTATCACTTATTTAGATGCAACAACTAAGACTGCCGGTTACAACACACCGGAAGGCGTCGAACTTGTTAAATGGTTCGCAGACAATGCTAACTCTGCAAACGGTGCAAATGCATTCGCATTAGCAGCAACTGGAAACTACTTCTCTGAAGATATGGGTTCCATGAACGTTGGCGGATACATCGGTTCCTGTGCAGGTGACCCGTATGTTGCAAGTGCTGTTGGTGACAAATATGAATGGGATATGTGTGCATTACCACAGTGGGATGCAAACAACATCGTTTCCACTGCATTCATCCGTGGCGTCTTAGGCTTCACTAAAGGCGAAGCTCATGACAAAGCTGTCTATGAATTCACAAAATACTTCACATCCACAGATGTCTCTGCTTACTGGTGTGAACAGTTCTACTGCTTAAGCCCATACTCTGATGTTGCTGAAAATGCAAACTATCAGGCATACTTAGCAGCTCACAAATCCATGCAGCTCGCTCAGGAAGGCGTTCCTTATGGAAAAGTTGCTCCGGTTTTACCAGGTGCACCGTCTGCCCGTACAGAGTTACAGACAATGTTAACACAGGCCGCTACTGGCATGGTCACTCCGGAAGAAGCTGTCCAGACTGCTGTTAACAATTCCAACGCCGCATTATCCGGCAACTAATCTCTATAATCTATAGAAAAGCATTTTGAAGAGGCTTTTTGCCTCTTCAAATTTTATAAGGTCATAACTCAACTGTTATGGCTTTATAAAATTTATCATCACTTTTTACAATCAATTAAGGTAGATATGGAACGGCAGTTCCTAGAAATATAGGGGTGAATTTTATGCAAGTAAAACTCGATCATGTCACAAAAGAATTTGTGGGCAAGACAATTGCAATCAACGACTTCTCCGCAACAATTAAAGAGGGTCAGTTAGTTGCACTGCTTGGTCCTTCCGGATGCGGTAAGTCGACCATGCTTTACTGCCTCAGCGGTATTTACGATGTATCCGGCGGTAGAATCTATTTCGATGACAAGGATGTCACGGATCTTTCTCCGGATCAGAGAAATATCGGCCTGGTATTCCAGAACTATGCGTTATACCCGCATATGACTGTTCTGGAAAACAGCTGTTTCCCGTTAGAGATTCAGAAAGTGGAGAAGAGTGAAAGAGTACGCCGCGCTACGGAAATGGCAAAGCTGGTTCACATCGATGAGTATCTGGACCGTAAACCGTCTCAGCTCTCCGGTGGTCAGCAGCAGCGTGTTGCGATTGCCCGTGCGCTTGTGAAGCGTCCGCAGTTATTACTTCTGGATGAACCGTTAAGTAACCTGGATGCCCGTTTACGTATCGAGATGCGTGAAGAGATCCGCCGTATTCAGCAGGAGACGGGAGTTACAACTGTTTTCGTCACACACGACCAGGAAGAAGCCATGTCCATTTCCGACGAGATCTTTTTAATGAAGAAGGGCGTCAAACAGCAGATTGCCGCTCCGCAGGATATGTATGATGAACCGGCGAACTGCTTCGTTGCAGACTTCTTAGGCAACCCGCCGATCAACAAAGTACCGGGCTACATCAAAGACGGTAAATTTGTTACGGAAGAAGGCGACTTCACGATCACATGGTCCAAATTAGCTGGACTCGATGAAGGAAGAAAAGTCTATCTTTCCATGAGAAGTGAATCCATTGACAAGGCAGCCAAGGGCTCGGAAGTTGTCGGTAATGTCAAAGTTACCAACGTCTACACAATGGGTAAGGAAATCCTTTACTATGTTGCCATGGGCCAGCATCATGTCAGAGCATACATCGATCCGGATTTCGAAGTGAAGAAAGACGATCAGATCGATATTACATTCAAAAAGAAAGGTGTCTTCGTCTTTGATTTCGAAACAGGCGAACGTTTAGTCTAATATGAAAGCGGAAAAGAAAGCTCCTGTTGTGAAAAGCGAGGTTCTGAAGAAGAGAGAGCGCAAGGAATTCCTTGAAGCGATGCTTTATCTGCTTCCGTTCTTCATTGGAGTTGTTGTCTTTACACTCTATCCGACATTCTTCGTTTTCACTACAGCATTCAAAGAAGGTTATAAGTATCTTACAGGTGCCTTTGATTCCATCGGTTTCGCGAACTTCAAGTACGTTCTCGGTGACCCTTATTTCGAAATGGCTCTGAAGAATACTTCCATTTACGTTTTAACTGTCGTTCCGATTTCCCTGGCGTTATCCATTGTAATCGCTACGCTTCTGAATCAGAAACTCAAGGGAATCGCCATTTTCCAGACAGCATACTTCCTTCCGATGGTAACTTCCGTTACTGCGGTAGGTATGGCCTGGAAATACATGTTCCATCAGAACTACGGTGTCATTAACTACTTCCTGGGCCTCTTCGGTGTCAGTCCGATCAACTGGTTAGGTGATCCTTCGAAGAACATCTATGCATTGATTATCTTCGGTATCTGGAACATCATGCCGTTTACGATCATCCTGTTACTGAGCGGTTTACAGAACATTGACCCGCAGTACTATACAGCCGCCAAGGTTGACGGTGCCAAAACGGTCCGGATCTTCTTCCGTATTACCATTCCGCTTCTGGCTCCGACAATCGGTCTGTTAATGATCATCAACATGATCTCTACCTTCAAGGTTTACAACGAGATCTTCCCGTTCTTCTCCGGTAACCCGGGTATTGCGAACAACTTATACACGGTTGTTTACTACATCTACAAGGCCTTCTATGTCGACTGGAAATTCGGCAGAGCCTGTGCAGCAGCTGTTATCCTGTTCCTGATCATCTTCGTCCTGACCAGAATTCAGCTGTTCATTCAGAAGAAATGGGTTAACAACTAGGAGGTGTCATGATGAAAAAGATTAAATTACAGAATGCTTTATCCTATGTTGTTTTGACCATCGGGGCACTCATCATGGTCTTCCCGTTCTACTGGATGTTCATCGGCGGCTTAAAGAGCGCTTCTGAAGTTGCCAGCTTCCCACCGGTCTGGTGGCCAAGCAAACTGATGTTTGAGAACTACAAGACAGCATGGAACTATGCTCCGTTCGGAACATACCTTGTGAACTCTCTGATCACGGTTCTCTCCAGTATCACCGTCACAACATTCACAACCATTATCGCAGCCTTTGCCTTCAGCCGTCTGAAATGGAAGGGCAGAGACACAGTCTTAACACTGTTACTGGCGATGATGATGGTTCCGTTTGAAATGCTGGTTATCACTAACTACATGACGATTGCGAAACTCGGCTTGATCGATACCAAGTGGGCTCTGATCATCCCGTTCACATCCTCCATCTTCTACACATATATCCTGAGAAACTTCTTCGTCTCGATCTCCGACAGTTTATATAACTCCGCGAGAATCGACGGATGTTCCAACTGGAAATATCTGTGGAGAGTCATGGTTCCGATCGCACGTCCATCTCTGGTTACCATCATCCTGTTAAACGGTCTGGCAAGCTGGAACAGCTTCATGTGGCCGTTACTGGTTGTTAACAGTAAAGTGAACCGTACACTTCCGTTAGGTCTGTATGCCTTCGTTACGGAAGCCGGCACACACTTTGAATTAATGATGGCAGCTTCCACACTGATCGTTTTACCGGCAATCATCTTATTCCTGTTTGCCAGAAAATACATCGTTCAGGGTGTCGCAAGAGGCGGCCTGAAAGGTTAATTGATCCCCTCAGAAAGTCTATGGAGAAATCCATAGGCTTTCTTTTTTTCTTTGTAACGGATAGTGATATAATCTAACTATGAAAAAACACCGTATCCTGTGGAAAGTGCTGGCAGTTCTGATCCTTCTTGCGGGGCTGGGAGGTTTTTTTCTTTGGGAAGGCTCTCCTGAAGTAATCGACGATATCAGCGAAGACATTCAGAAAAACATCATGCCGTACATCCGGCATATCGATCTGGTCCATGCGGATTATGTCGATTACGTGGTGGATGAAAACGGAAACTGGCAGGCCACCGAAATTAACGGCATTG
Source organism: uncultured Erysipelotrichaceae bacterium (assembly GCA_902803495.1). Taxonomy (GTDB): domain Bacteria; phylum Bacillota_I; class Bacilli_A; order Erysipelotrichales; family Erysipelotrichaceae; genus RUG14871. The sequence continues at coordinate 2,778 of CADCPY010000155.1, read as the reverse complement.
TCTATATGAATCAGACGGACCGGCGTTGGGGCAAAGAGGAAATCAACGGCTATACGGTTGCGGAAAGCGGCTGCTCTCCGTCGATCGGCGCCATGCTGGTGAATCTCTTTCTCGATACGGAATATACGCCGTATGATATCGGCTTGCAGTTCCATCAGTGGGGCTATATGAATATTGTCTGGCCGGGTTCCATGCCGCAGGTATGGAAGCGTCTGGCCGAGGAGAATCACTTCCGCTTCTATCAGAACGTGAGCGATGAAGAGGTGAAGGCCGCACTCAAAAACGGGTGGATCATCGTTGCTTCCGTGCAGGGTCCGCCGTTTACCAGGGAAGTCACCAATCTGGATGACTGGGTATCGCATACCGTTATGGTATACGGGTTAAACGCGGATAACGAAACCAATGTGCTCGATCCGTATTATGAAGAAAACTGCCGGGTGTTTGATCTGGAGGAATTCATGGATACGCTGGTGAAGCAGTACCGCTCCTTCGGGAACGGAGCCGTACGCATCTATGCGCCGGGGAGAAATTAGGAGATAAAAAAATGAAGAAATATTTGAAATACTGGCCGGTGATTCCGGTTGTAATACTCGGACTGATCTATCTGATCTTAAAAGGAAATCTGGACCGTCCGGGCATTCATACCATCTTAAACCGATATCACCATATCGATATCGAAACGGATGTGTTTGATGAGAACAACAACTCCATTCATCTCAATATTGACTGCTACGGCAAGGAGACGTCCGATACGGTCACGCTGTACAAGTCCAACAGCATGAATGTGGACGGCATTGATCTCGAGCCGCAGGGCAGCGGAATCATCCGCTTAAAAGAGCAGGGGCTCTACGAGATGTTCAGTTTGAATCTGCCGCAGCCGGATGCGGACGGCAATCTCGGACACATGTATCCGTACGATGACTATTTCTTCTATTTTGACGATACGAAAGTCTATGTCGAGATCGTTCATCATATGAACAGCCGGGAAGTCATCACACTCTACTATTCCGGAAACTATGCAGAAAGCACAACAGCCGAAGAATAACTCTTCGGCAGTTTTTTTATTAATTGAGATTTAAGATGTCTCTTGCGACATAGACGCCGGACGCCGATGCATGGGAGAGGGAGTGGGTGACGCCGCTGCCGTCTCCGATCATGTAGAGTCCTTTGTACTTGGTTTCCAGGTGGTTATCGACTTCGACTTCCATGTTGTAGAACTTGACTTCCACACCATATAACAGTGTATCGTCATTGGCCGTTCCCGGAGCGATCTTATCCAGAGCGTAGATCATTTCAATGATGCCGTCCAGGATGCGTTTCGGGAGCACCAGGCTTAAATCGCCCGGAGTGGCATTGAGAGTCGGTTTGACCCGGCTTTGTGCGATACGTTCCTCCGTAGAGCGTCTTCCGCGTTCCAGATCGCCGAAGCGCTGTACGATGACGCCGCCGCCCAGCATGTTGGATAAGCGGGCAATGCTTTCGCCGTATCCGTTGGAATCCTTAAACGGAACGGAGAAGCGCTTGGAAACCAGTAAGGCAAAGTTGGTATTATCCGTCTTTTTCGCCGGATCTTCAAAGCTGTGCCCGTTGACCGTGACGATTCCGTTGGTGTTTTCGTTAACGACCAGTCCGTTTGGATTCATGCAGAACGTACGGACGTTGTCTTCAAACTTATGGGTGCGGTAAACGATCTTGGATTCGTAAAGCTGATCGGTGATATGCGAGAAGATCGCTGCAGGAATCTCGACGCGCACGCCGATGTCCACACGGTTGGAATGAGTGGTGATTCCGAGATCCTCACATACTTTTTCGATCCACTTGGATCCGCTTCTGCCGACGGAGACAATGCATTTGTCTGCCGTGATGCTGGTATCCTTGTAGTCGATCTGATAGTGCGAATCTTTCACTTCGATATTGGTGACCGCCGTATCAAACAGGAAGGTGACCTTGTCTTTTAAGAAGTTGTAAAGATTGGTTAAAACGACATAGTTAATATCCGTTCCGAGATGCCTTACGCTCGCGTCCAACAGCTGCAGGTCATTCTGCATGCAGATCTTCTTAAACGTGGAATCGGCCGTGGAATACATCTTGGTATTTGCTCCGCCGTATTCCATGTTGATATCATCGACGTAGTGCATCAAGTCCAGCGCCGTTTTCTTTCCGATGTATTCGTAAAGAGAACCGCCGAAGTCATTGGTGATATTGTACTTTCCGTCCGAGAACGCTCCGGCTCCGCCGAACCCGTTCATGATGGAACAGACTTTGCATTTGATGCAGGATTTGACTTTCTCTCCGTCGATCGGACATTTTCTCTTGCTGAGTTCGTGTCCGCTGTCGAAGATGACGATATTCAGACCGGCATTGTTTTTCACAAGCTCGTATGCGGCATAAATGCCTCCGGGACCTGCTCCGATAATGGCAACATCATAGTTCATAGTTGTATTCCCCCAACGGTAACTATTTTACCATAGAAAAAAGCGGGTTGATACCCGCTTAATCTTCTTTTAATGCTCCGTTTTTCAGGACGTATTCTTTTCCTTCGATCGGGAAGTACTGCTTCGCATTGACCGGATTCAGATTCTCCGGATGCTTGGAGTGTACGGCCACCACACATTTCGGATCCAGGGTTCTTACCACTTCACTTAAATGGTTCGGATAGGCGTGGGAGAAGGAGTAGAGATTGAGATAGGAACGGAATTCCCATCCCAGCTTGGCCAGCATGTTCTTTAAAATCTGATAGTGCTTCTGACCTTCGACAAGCGGCTCTCCGAAGAGGTG
>CADCPY010000154.1 GCA_902803495.1 uncultured Erysipelotrichaceae bacterium | reverse complement strand
GGATCCTTCCACCACAAATTCTTGAAAGTAATGGTTATTGGCACCGAGATAATCGTAGTAGTACGTTGTACTCTTGTAGCTGAGCTGTTCCGGAACATTGTTCATGTTTTCCACCTTCTGCTCTTCCCCGTTCACATAAACCTTATAGTCCGGTAAATCAAACGTGTAGTAGTAGAACGGCTCCGGATCCAGGATGTAGCCGGTTCTGGAACCCATGGTTCCCGCCCACATCAGCTGGTCATTGCCCGTTTCAATCGTCTTCGGTTCCAGGATGCCGTCATAGGAGCCGAAGATCAGCTTCACGATATCGCAATAACCCTGATAGCTGCCTTCATAGTTCCAGTGATGGTCCTGCGCATAGAAGAAGCGCTTGTAGTCATTGACCGTGTTGACCTGCAGTTCCGCATACGGAACTTCCAGTTCGTTCTTTAACAGATCGTTATACTGACGCCCGTAGGACTCGATCTGGTTCTTTTCATCAAACATGTTGGTCTCATGGGCCTGGATCGGCTTGTAGACAAAGACACCGAGGTCCGGATAGTCCTTTGCCAGCTGGTTGATCTGCTCTATTTTTTCTCTGTAGCGGGCAATATAGGTATCGTTTTTCTCCATGAGGCCCAAGATCACATAGTTGGAATCCCCGACCTGATACAGACCGGTATCCGCAATGGAATTCAGAATATAATCATCGTCATTGATCGGCACAAAGATCTGCTTGGCCAGCTGATCCATCTTTCTCTTATAGGTGACCAGCGTATACCGTTCGATAAACTGGTCCGCCGTGGCGTTTTCCAAAAGTTCCTGGAACGAACCGTCCAAAAAGGACTTCTTGGCAATGTCTTCAAAGGTGTAGAGATTGCGCTTTTCAATCTGGGACACCAGCTCCACTTCCTTGTAGCGCAGAATGTAGACCGTAATGCCGCTTAAAAGCACCACCATGGCGAGAGAAAAGAGAATGTGCCGGATCTGATTGAGTACATGATTGATTTTCTTTAATGTTTCCATGGTTACATTATATTTCTTTTCCCGGCATTTTGAAACCGATTTTAGATTAAAGATGCAATGTGCTATAATTTCCCTGTATAGTGGAGGCTCTCTATGAAAGGTATTATTCTGGCCGGCGGCAGCGGGACACGTCTGTATCCTCTGACCATCGTCACAAGCAAACAATTATTACCGATCTACGATAAACCAATGATCTACTATCCGCTTTCCACGCTCATGCTGGCGGGAATCCAGGATATTCTTATCATCTCAACCCCGACCGATCTGCCGCGCTTTCAGCAGCTGTTAAAAGACGGCAGCCAGTTCGGTGTCCGCTTCTCCTACAGGGAACAGCCGTCTCCGGACGGACTGGCCCAAGCCTTTATCTTAGGAGAGGAATTCATCGGTGACGATGACGTCTGTTTAGTCCTCGGGGATAATATCTTCTACGGCAACGGCTTTACCAAACTCTTGCGCAAAGCCAGAAACAACAAAGGCCGGGCTACCATCTTCGGTCAGTACGTCAAGGACCCGGAACGCTACGGCGTCGTGGAATTTGACGAAAACGGCAAGGTGCTCTCCGTGGAGGAGAAACCGCAGAACCCGAAATCCAATTACGCCATTGTCGGCCTTTACTTCTACGACAACCGCGTGGTAGAAATTGCCAAGAATCTGAAGCCAAGCGCCAGAGGCGAGCTGGAGATCACCGATCTCAACCGCGTCTATCTGGAAAACGGCGAGTTGGACTGCGAAGTGTTCGGCCGCGGCTTTGCCTGGCTGGATACGGGAACGATGAGCTCCCTGATGGAAGCCGGAAATTACGTCAAGATGGTCGAAGACGTTCAGGGCATCAAGATCTCCGTACCGGAGGAAATTGCCTACAATAACGGCTGGATCAGTAAGGAAGAGCTTTTAAAAGCCGCCGAGATGTACGGCAAGTCTTCCTACGGACAGCATTTGATCAATGTTTCCAAAAGCACTTACTATACAACCACCAAGGAGAAAAAATAACCTATGAAATATTTAGTCACCGGCGGTGCCGGCTTCATCGGAAGTAACTTCATCTTCCATATGATGAAGAAATATCCGGAAGCAGAAGTCATCTGCGTCGATAAGCTGACCTATGCGGGAAACCTGTCCACTTTAAAGGATGTCATGGACAAGCCGAATTTCCGCTTCTATAAAACGGATATCACAGACAGAGAGGCTGTCTATGAAGTCTTCGAGAAGGAACATCCGGACTATGTCATCAACTTTGCGGCGGAAAGCCATGTGGACCGCTCCATTGAAACTCCGGACATCTTCCTTCAGACCAATATCATCGGAACCAGCATCATGATGGATGCCTGCCGGAAGTACGGCATCACCAGATACCATCAGGTATCCACGGATGAAGTCTACGGAGACTTACCGCTGGACCGTCCGGACCTCTTCTTTACGGAAGAGACACCGATCCATACGTCTTCCCCGTATTCTTCCTCAAAAGCCGCGGCCGATCTTCTGGTCATGGCCTATCACAGAACATACGGCTTACCTGTTACGATCTCAAGATGTTCCAATAACTACGGACCGTATCACTTCCCGGAAAAACTGATCCCTCTGATGATCATCAATGCCCTGCATGATAAGGCGTTACCGGTGTACGGCGAAGGGATCAATGTGAGAGACTGGCTGTATGTGGAAGACCATTGCGAAGCCATTGATTTGATTATCCATAAGGGGAGAGTCGGTGAAGTGTACAACATCGGCGGACACAATGAGATGCGCAACATCGATATCGTAAAGATGATCTTAAAGGAACTGGGGAAACCGGAGAGCCTGATCACCTATGTGACGGACCGGAAAGGACATGATTTGCGTTATGCGATCGATCCGACCAAGATTCACAACGAACTGGGCTGGCTGCCGAAGACGAAGTTTGCGGACGGCTTAAAGAAGACAGTGGAATGGTATTTAAACAATCAGGAATGGTGGGAGAACATCATCTCCGGGGAATATCAGGACTACTACGACAAGATGTATACCAACAGATAGGAGAAACCATGAATTACGACGTTATTATTATCGGTGCCGGTTATGCCGGAGCCGTCATGGCGCGCCAGTACGCCGAGGACAACAAGAAGGTTCTGATTCTCGAGAAAAAGAGCCACATCGGCGGCAATGCCTATGATTACATGGATGAGAATCATATCCGCATCCATGAATACGGACCGCACCTCTTCCATACCAACGAAAAGGAAGTGGTCGATTACCTGAGCCGCTTTACGGAATGGTATCCGTATGAGCACAGAGTCAAGGGACTCATCAATGACAAATTCGTTCCGATCCCGTTCAACCTCACTTCCATCGAAGAACTCTTCGATAAGGAGACCGCGGACAATCTGAAAAACGAGCTGATCAAGGAATACGGCATGGAAAAGAAGGTTCCGATTCTTGAGCTCCGCAAGAGCAACAATCCGGAAGTTCGGAACCTGGCGGAATTCATCTTTGAGAAAGTATTCAAATACTACACGATGAAACAGTGGGACTACTCCATTGAACAGCTGAGCGCCACGGTCACGGACCGCGTCCCGGTCTTTGTCTCCTATGACGACCGTTATTTCCAGGATACCTATCAGATGATGCCGAAAGAAGGCTTCACGGCGATGTTTGAAAAGATGCTGAATCATCCGAACATCGAGATCCGCCTCAATACGGAAGCGCTCGATGTCATGAAGTTCGACTTCGAAACCGGTAAAATCTACTTCGAAGGGAAAGAATTCACCAACGATGTCATCTATACCGGTTTGGCCGACTACCTCTGCGGTTACCGCCACGGCAAGCTGGAATACCGTTCCTTATGGTTTGACTTAAAGGTCATGGACGGAACGTATCAGACCGCCGTCACCTGCAACTATCCGACACCGAAAGAGATCCATCCGTTCACCCGGATTACGGAATACAAGCTGATGATGGAAAACAAGGAGAACCCGAAGACGGCGATTCATGTGGAATATCCGTTCCGCTACGATGAAGATGCCGAAAAGGGAAACATTCCTTACTACACGGTCTTCACCGAAGAAAACAAAGCCTTATATGAAACCTATAAGAAAGAGCTGGAAGTCTTTAAGAATCTGACACTGCTGGGCAGACTTGCGGAGTTTCGCTACTACAACATGGATGCCATCACCAAGGCAGCCCTGGATAAATACAAATCCTTAACCAAGTAAATTCAAAAGAGATTCGCAAATGCGAATCTCCTTTTTTTCTATTCATTGGTATCCTTGAAGTAGTCGATCTTCAGAATCTTCATCGACATTTCCTGCTTCTTGTAGACCGACGCAATCTCCGCCTTCGCCTGTTCCGGATCAAACTCCGGCGTCAGCGATTCATAGCTGTCCTTGATCGGATCGTAAGTATAATCCTTGGTTTTCCAGTCCCCCCACTGGGCAAAGTACATGCCGTGATAGGACGGATCAAATAAGTCTCTTCCCACCACCGTATGCGCATCGTATTCCAACCCCCAGAGATTGGCAATGGTCGGCAGTAAGTCAATGGCCGTGCCGATCTGCGATACCGTTTCCGGTGTGATGCCGTTATTGTAGATATAAAGGTCCGTATGGGAATCCATCTCGCTGTATTCCCTGCCCATCTGGGCATACACTTCCCCTTCTTCACTCAGATCCAGTCCCTTCACCAAATGGTCACCGAAGATGACAAAGACCGTCTTGTCCAACCGGCCCGTGAAGTTTAAGAGCTCCAGAAATCTTCCCAGCGCCACATCCAGATCCATATTCTTCGCCAGATATGCCGCATAGCGGTCATCCAGATTCGGATACTTCTCTTTGATGCGGACCAGATACTCTTCCTTGACTCCGACGGAGTCCAGAGAGTACGGCTGATGTCCGCTGTAAGTGATCCAGAAAGCAAAGTACGGATAGTCCGCCTCGGCATAGATCCACTTGATATGTTCCATCACGTCCGAGTCCGGTGACTCGCTTAAGAGTCCCAGCTGCGTGCTGTCCAGAAACTCATCGTAGCCGAAGGATTCAAAGATAACGTTGCGGTTGTAGTAATCGGAATAGTTGTTATGGAAGGCCTGCGTGACATATCCCGCATCATGGAACAGTTTCGCCAGTGTCGTCGGATAGGTGTTATACGGGAAGGCATAACAGACGCCGTGTCCTTCACTCTGCGGAATCAGAGAGACGTTGCTCATGAATTCCGTATCGCTGGTGGAACCCGGCAGACTCGGTGTATTGAATCCTTCCACATTGATGCCTTCGTGACACATCTTATACAGTGTCGGCGTCAGATCCTCATCCAGGCAGATATGGTTGTAGGATTCCGCCTGAATCATGATCAGATTCTTCCCGGCAAAGATTCCGGTATGATCGTTCGGTGTATGTTCCGGAAGTGTCGCAAGATAACTTGTGACTTCCTGTCGGGCCTCTTCGCCATACATCTCTGCACTCAGGAAGGTTTCCCCGTCCCGGTAACAGAGCGGCAGTAAGCCGAACTTATCCACAAATTCATTGGTGTTCAGCATCAAGTCGTAAATATAGAAATCCGTCTTGTTCAGCTGGAAGCCGTCATCCTGATCTTTCGCGGCCTGAATCAAGGCCTGATAGTTGTCATAATGTCCTTTGAT
>CADCPY010000153.1 GCA_902803495.1 uncultured Erysipelotrichaceae bacterium | reverse complement strand
GCGTAATGCTGATGCACCAGCCAAGCAGAATGAAGATCGCCACCTGTAATACCGCCTTTGCGATATCGGCCGGTTTCTTTATGGACAGATTCCGTAAGAGCGGCAGATAGAGTATCAGACAGAATGTCGTCAGAGCCCGGAAGCAGTAGCCTTCCGCAAAGCCTCTTCCGAAGTAGCAGAAGAGCAGCTCCACAATCGTTAAAAACGGCGGGTAGGTGCGGTTGACATAGAGGGATCTCTCCGAGATGAAGGAATCGTACTTGAAGTCTTCCCGTACCTGCAGTCCCCAGTTCCAGAATTCATCGGCAATGGAGAAGCCACGGTAGCGCTGCATGAAGAAGATGTAGACAAACAGGATCACGTAGGCAAGAAAGCCCAGCGTGATGTAGTTTTCCGCAAACTCCCTGAATTCGTCCCGTTTCTTAATGAAACGGTAGAGAAGCAGCAGGAAGAAGGCCGCCGCAAACAGATAAGAAAAACAGTATCCGTAGGAGATGTGATTGAACAGCCCGAACAGATACAGGCACAGTGCTCCGAAAATGTAGGTTAGAGGAATCGTCTCTTCGAATTTCTTTTTGAAGAGAAGGACCCAGAGTCCGTTAACGGAGAGTGACCAGAATAATCCAATAACTAATGACATACCTTGATTATACTATAGGGCGAATCTTTTCTCTATAAGGGAAGAGATGATTAATTGGGCGGAATGGTTTATAATTGTTACAGGTATTTCTATGGATTTTTCAAGTACGCTCTTTGTATTTTATTTTCTGCCCATCTCCGTCGCGGGATACTTTTTGTGCCATCGCTTCCTGAGCAGGGCGGAGAATATTTATTTGATCCTGATCAGCTTCCTGTTCTACGGCTGGACGGATTACAAAAGCGTGCTTTTTTTACTGGTGATTTCTCTGTTGCTGTACGGGTACGGGAAGATTGCCGAAGGAAAGAAGAACAAGGCACTTCTGTTTGGCGGCCTTGTGCTTCTGTTAGGAATTCTCGGCTACTTCAAATACATCAATTTTGTCATCAGTAACCTCAACCGCTTCCTGAAGATGGCGATACAGCCACGGGAACTCATTGTTCCGCTGGGAATTTCCTTTGTCATCTTTGAGGCGATCTCCTACTTAGTGGATGTCTATCGCGGAGTACGGGCCGGTTCGCTTACGGAAGTATTCCTGTTTGTATCCTTATTTACCAAGGTCACTTCCGGTCCGATTCTGAGCTGGAAACGCTTTGAGAAGCAGACAAAAAACAGAGAGTGCAACCTTACCACCATTACCGACGGGGCGGAAGAAGTTATCTTCGGCTTAGCTAAGAAGGTATTGGTGGCGGATATATTGGGAGCGGCATCGTATGCCATTACCAGCCGCTTCGCCAAAGGCGCCATTGATGCGGCAAGCGCGTATCTGGCAGCGTTATGTTACATGGTGCAGATCTACTACGATTTCAGCGGTTACAGCAATATCGCCATCGGGATCAGCCGGATGTTCGGCTTTACAGTGGAGAAAAACTTCAATGAGCCGTACCGTTCCACATCCGTCAGTGAATTCTGGCGCAGATGGCATATTTCGCTCGGCACCTGGTTCCGCGAATATCTCTATATTCCGCTGGGCGGAAACCGCAGACATGTTCTGATCAATCTGTTTGTCGTCTTCCTCTGCACGGGAGTCTGGCACGGAGCCGGATGGAACTACATTCTGTGGGGCGTCATGAACGGGGTCTTAGTGGTTCTGGAACGTCTGGTCCGGGAGAAGAAATGGTATCAGAAGATTCCGGCTTTCCTGAAGCAGACCTTCGTTCTGGTCTTCCTCTATGTTTCCTGGATCTTCTTCTCCAATCCTTCCTTGGGAGAGATCAAGTGGTTCTTCTTAGTGATGCTGGGATACAACCGCCATAACTTTATCAATTTCACATGGAAGTACTATCTGAACAATCAGATCATCTTCCTGTTACTCTTTGCGATTATCAACGATGTGCTTTTACCGCTCTCCTATAAAGAGAAGGTAACAGCGTTCTTCCAAAAGGATGAGGCACATGTGTGCGTGAAGTACTGCCTGGAAGCAGTTCTTCTGATCCTTACCATTATCTATATGGTCAATTCGACTTACAGTCCGTTTATTTACTACAAATTCTAAATACATATGAAAAAGGCACGTTGGTTCTTCTTAGTATTGATACTCATGATTCTGCTGATTCCGGCAGGACTCTTTCAGCGTGCCAAAAACTACTATTCCGATATCGATAACCGCAATCTGGCGGAACTGAGTTCCCCGACGGATTTCGATACGCTGACGAAAGAACTGAAGACCTATACCAATGAGCGGATCGGGTTACGGAATGAGATGATCTATACCTATAACCTTTTGAATATGAAACTGTTCGGTGTGTTCTCCCATCCGGACTACGAGCTGGGGAAAAACGGGGAGTTCTTCCCGGATATCATTGAGAATCAGTATTACGATGCCTACCGTCAGACCTTTGTGACGGCACTGGATAAGATGAACAAGTACTGTGAAGCGAGAGGCATCAAATTCTATCTGCTCTTTGATCCGAACAAGATCTCCATCTATCCGGAGAATATGCCGGAAGGGGTCAACTATACCTCGCAGTGGGTGGAGGATTTCTTCCACGGCTGCGATGAGATTGGGCTGACCTATATCAATAACTACGAATACTTCAAGGAAATCAAGGATGAAGTGAAACTGTATAACTCCAAGGAGGATGTGACCCACTGGAACGACATGGGTGCTTTCCTTGGCTGCAATCATGCCCTGCGCGTGATCCAAAAGGACTTCCCGGCGGTGGAAGAGAACCGTCTGGAAGATATGGAAGTCGGAACGGAACTGATCCACACCCTGCAGAATTCCAACTACGTGATTGATGAAACGGTCCCGAAGATCGAGATGGAAACGACCTGGGTCAACCAGGGAGAAGCGGAAGGCGCGGTCCTGCAGAAAGACAGCACCTTCGCCAACTTTGCGCACTTTGTGACGACCAACGAAGCCGACAAGGTCAAACCGAAGATCATGGCCTTTGAAGGATCCTACATGTACGGCGGAAACCACCATGCCTTTTTGATCCGTCAGAGCAGCGAATACATCACCATCCATAACTACCGGAATGTATTGAACCTGCCGTATTACGTCAATGTCTTCCAGCCGGATCTGGTCATCTTCGATGTGGCGGAATTTGTCTTTGCGGAATATTTCTTCCCGTCCAGCATCATGGGAAATATGATCTATATGCCGGGACTCTCCGAATTAAACTATCCGCAAGAAGCACTGGACGCTCTGCAGGTGGAGATCACGGAATTCACACCGGAATATAAAAGAATCTATGCAGACGTGAATACCACGGAATATCCGTATGCCTACGTGGAGTTTAACGGGAAGGTTTACGACATGGAGATATTGGACAACCGCTACCATCTGATCACCTTAAGCGCGAATCTGAGCGGGGCGGATCGGCTGAAATTCTACTTTGCGGATGAGAACGCCAAAATCATTAAGACGGCGGAATATATTCTTCCCTGAGTTTTTCGTTTATAATGGAGTTAGAAAAGGATCCTGGTATGTGTATGAATAAAGTTCTGATCATGGGCGGAAACGGTTTTCTCGGAAAGAACATTGCGTCCTATTTCCAAACAAAAGAGATTCCCGTGGCCGTTTATGACGTAACCGCTGCGGAAAACAGTTCCCTGAAATCCTATCAGGGAGATGTTTTTCATGATGAGAAACTGCCGGAGATCTTAGGAAACTACGGTACGCTGATCTATCTGATCAGCACTGTCTCTCCGAAGAAATCGATGGATGAGCCGGAAAGCGCCTATACCAATGACATTCCAATGCTGCTGAAAACACTGGATGCGGCCAAAGAAGCCGGCGTGAAGCGCGTCATCTTTGCGTCCAGCGGCGGCACCATTTACGGGGAAGGCGAAGGAAGGGAATTAAAGGAAGACAGCGATACCCATCCGATTAACCACTACGCCATTGCCAAGCTGGCAGCGGAGAAGATCTTGCTGATGTACAATGAGCGCTACGGCATGGAAAATGTCATCCTGCGCATCGGAAACCCGTACGGCATGGGACAGAATCCCAAGAGCGGTGTCGGGGCTCTGACCATCTTTACCAATAAGATCTTAAACGGCGAGGAGATTCTTCTTTATGCCGACCCGGAAAGCCGCAGGGACTACCTCTCGGCAGAGAAGGTGGCGGAGGCGTTCTGCCTGGCATACGGTTACAGATTTGATAAGGAAGTCACACCGGTCTTCAATATCGGCAGCGGAAAAGGCTACACACTTTTGGAACTGATTGCCTTAATTGAAGAGACGCTCAATACCAAAGCGAAGGTCCGCATCAT
>CADCPY010000152.1 GCA_902803495.1 uncultured Erysipelotrichaceae bacterium | reverse complement strand
TTAAACTATACCGTCGGTTACGATGAACCGCTCTGCACCTTAAGCATGGAGATCCGTGCGCAGGAGCGCATCGGCATCATCGGGCCCAACGGCAAAGGAAAAAGCACGCTGGTGAAATCCATTGTCGGAGCCATCCCGGCACTCTCCGGGGAGATGCTTTTGGGACACCAGGTAGAGATCGGCTACTTCGATCAGCAACTGGCGCAGATCGATTCCGATAAGACCGTATTGGATGAGCTTTGGAGCTACTATCCGCATCTGGATAAAACGACCATCCGGACCGCACTCGGGAATTTCCTGTTCAGCGGGGATGACGTCTTTAAGGAAGTAAGTGTCCTTTCCGGCGGCGAGAAGGTGCGTCTGTATCTGGCGAAGCTGATGTTACAGCGGGCAAACTTCCTGATTCTGGATGAGCCGACCAACCATCTGGACATCATGGGGAAGGAAGCGCTGGAAGACGCGCTGTCAGACTATGAAGGAACACTGCTCTTTGTCAGCCATGACCGTTACTTCATCAACAAGCTGGCCACGGGAATCGTCGAGATTGATGAAAACAAGGCGACCTACTATCCGCTGAACTATCAGGAATACTTAGAGAAGAAGCATGCGGCTGCCATGGCGGAAGAAGTCAAAACGGAAGAAAAAAAGCCGAAGGAAAAGCCGCAGAGAAGACTCGACTACAAAAAGGAGATCCGCAAGCTGGAGGAAAAGATACAAGTGGCGGAAGAGGAACTCGAAGAGTTACGGGCACTGCGCTATGAGCCGGAATACTATCAGGACGCGCAGAAAATGGACGAACTTGACAACACCATTGACGAGAAGCATAATGAGATTGAACATCTGCTGTCGCTCTGGGAGGAATATTCCGAGATCTACGAGAACTCCCAAAACGAGTAGCGGACACTGATATGAAAACCGAACAGAAGATATAAGCGTAAGAGTACGCGGATCTTCTGTTTTTTTCTTTTCAGGATGATTGTTTGGAGGGAGCCATGGACAATAAGCAGGGGATGCGCTTAGCGAAATACATCTTTGGAAAATACAATGAGATCGAGCCGCACCGGGGTTCTCTGGACGATGAGCTGGCGGAACACTTCGTCTTCCGCATCGAGCAGATCATGGACGAACTGGATGAGGATTCCCGGCGGATCCTGGATAACGATTTCCTCGACGGGACGGATAAAACCTGGTATCTGGACTATTACTGCCGGGCTTCGTACTACCGCCACAGGGAGAGAGCAATCCGCGAATTTATCAATTTACTAAACAGGTAAATGATGATAGAATTTTAAGTGAGGTAAACTACAATGGATACGTTTGATTTGTTGAAACAACTAGTTTCCGAAAAAACAGATGCAGATGTATTATTATCGTCTACAATGAAGGATTTGAAGCTGGATTCCATCGATCTGGTGGATCTTCTGGTTACACTGGAAGAAAAGCTGAAGATCCGTTTTCGTGATGAAGAAATGTTACAGTTGAAGACAGTGGAAGACGTTGTCCGTTTGGTTGATGCGAAAAGACATATTTAGGGAGGTCATATGTTAAAAGGGATTGCCGCGAGCAGCGGTGTAGTAGTCGCAAAAGTTTTCAAATACGAACATCCTGTATTCACGATTGAAAAACAGGAAGAACCGAAGGAAGTCGCTTTGGAAAAATTCCACAATGCACTGGAAAGATCCAAGGAAGACATTACAAAAATCAAAGAAAAAGCAGCCGGAAGATTATCTCCAGAAGAACTGGCCATCTTTGATGCACACCTGATGGTTGCGGAAGACCCGGAATTTGCCGATCAGGTCGAAGCAATGATCAACAACGACGGTGTGAGCGCTGCCTATGCAGTAGATCAGGTCGCCAATCAGTTCGTCACAATGTTCGAATCTCTGGAAGATCCGTATTTCAAGGAAAGAGCAGCGGACATCAAGGACGTCACATACCGTATTAAATGCCATCTGATGGGTGTTAAGATTCCTGATTTATCCCTGATCAATGAAGAAGTCATCATCGTTGCCAACGATTTAACTCCATCCGATACGGCTCAGCTGGACAAACAGTTTGCCAAAGGCTTCGTAACGGAAGTCGGCGGACGTACATCCCACTCCGCCATCATGGCAAGATCTCTGGAAATCCCGGCAATCGTCGGCTGTACAGGTATCTTAAAAGCATGTCAGAACGATGACTGCCTGGCACTGAATGCCTTAGACGGTACGGTTATCGTCAACCCGGCAGAAGATGTCATCAAAGACTATGCGGAAAAAGCCGCAAAATATGCCGAAGAAAAAGAAGAATTAAAGAAACTGAAGAATGCCGCAAGCGTCTCCGTTGACGGCCACCATGTTGAACTGGTCGGTAACATCGGTACTCCGAAAGATGCACAGGGCGTTCTGGATAACGGCGGTGAAGGCGTTGGCTTATACCGTACGGAATTCTTATACATGAACTCCAACGAACTGCCGACGGAAGAAGAGCAGTTCGAAGCTTACAAAGCCGTTCTCGAAGCCATGAATCCGCGTCCGGTCGTCGTCAGAACACTGGATATCGGCGGTGACAAGAAACTGCCTTACTTACCGATTCCGGAAGAGATGAACCCGTTCTTAGGCTACCGTGCCATCCGTCTGTGCTTAGACAGAACGGATATCTTCCGTACCCAGGTCAGAGCTTTATTAAGAGCCAGCGTTTACGGTGATCTGAGAATCATGTTCCCGATGATCGCTACGATCAACGAATTCCGCGCTGCCAAAGCCATCGTCAAGGAAGAAGAAGCAAACCTGAGAGCTGAAGGCGTTGCCGTCAGCGATAACTACCAGGTTGGTATGATGGTTGAAATCCCGGCAGCTGCCATTCTGGCAGACCAGTTTGCCAAGGAAGCAGACTTCTTCTCCATCGGTACAAACGACCTGATCCAGTACAGCATGGCTGCTGACCGTATGAGCAAACCAGTCAGCTATCTGTATCAGCCGCTGAACCCGTCCATCCTGCGCTTAGTCAAATTAACCATTGACGGAGCTCACAAGGAAGGCAAATGGTGCGGTATGTGCGGTGAGATGGCCGGTGATGAAATTGCCGTTCCTGTCTTACTCGGCTTAGGTCTGGATGAATTCTCCATGAGCGCCACTTCCATTCTGAAAGCACGCCGCATGGTCCGTAAGTTAAACTACGAAGATGCAAAGAAACTGGCGGACGAAGCTTTAACTCTCTGCCGTGCCGAAGAAGTTGAAGAACTGGTTAAGAAAACAGTGAAATAATTAAACAAACCACATTGCAGAGGAGGAAACTCCTCTGCTTTTTTTCGTCTGTTTTATTCCTTGAAAATCATGTAAAATAAGGAAAGAGAGGCAAAGCCATGAAAGTAATGTTTATCAGCAGCATGGGAGGGCACTTGACCGAGCTCATGTGCATGAAGGAACTCTTTTCCGAAGTGGATTACCGCATTGTGACGGAAAAGACCAAAACAACGGAATACCTGAGTGAAGAGTATCCGGGGAAGGTGGACTATCTTGTCTACGGGACAAAGCACCATCTCTTTTCCTATCTCTTCATCTTTGCCTTTAACATTCTCAAATCCTTTGTGCTCTTTTTGAAGTTCCGTCCGAAATGCGTCATTACCACGGGAACGCATACGGCGGTGCCGATGTGCTATATTGCCAAACTCTTCGGACGCAAGGTCGTCTACATTGAGACCTTTGCGAATGCCGAAAGCAAGACGGTTGCCGGGAAGCTGGTCTATCCGATTGCCGATTTATTTATCGTGCAGTGGGAAAGCATGCTGGAGCTTTACCCGAAAGCGGTCTATGGAGGCTGGATCTTCTGATGATACTCGTAAGTTTAGGAACCCAGGATAAGGAATTTCCGAGAATTCTCAAAGCCATCGATCACGCCATCGAAGAAGGGTGGATCCATGAGGAAGTCGTGGCCCAGATCGGCCAGACGCACTACCGGTCCACTAACATGAAACTCCTTGATTTTCTCAAGGAGAGCGAATTTGACGAACTGTTGCAGCAGGCAAGAATCGTCATTACGCACGGCGGTGTCGGAACGATCATTCATGCCGTCAATGCCAAAAAGCCTGTCATTGCGACGCCTAGATTAGCAAAATACGGGGAGCACCATAACGACCATCAGCTGCAGATCATCAAGCGCTTTGCGGAGATGGGATGCCTGATTCCGCTTTATGAGATGGAAGATCTCAAGGACTGTCTGAAACAGGCGGAGACATTTGTTCCGAACAGTTATCACAGCAATACCGAAGCGTTTGTGGCACGCATTCGGGACTACTTAAAAACAATTGAGTAATCTGAGCCGGAATTTCCGGCTTTTTTTCTTGAGTGCGGTCCGCATCGGTATTACAATTTTTATAGAAATTACATTAGAATCATCAGGAGTATTTTATGCAGACGTATTTAACATTTGACTTAGGCGGAACATTCATCAAGTATGCCTTAATGCAGGAAGATTCCACGATCGTAAAAAGCGGTAAGGTTCCATCCAAAACCGACTGCCTGGAGAGCGTGCTCGCTTCTTTGGAAGAAGTGGCAAATCAGTATCCGGGACGCTTTGCGGCGGTGGCCATCAGTATGCCGGGCAGAATCAATACCAAAGAGGGAATCGCCTATACAGGCGGTGCCTACCGTTTCATTCATGATCTGCCGTTTGCGAAGGCGGTCGAAGAGCGGCTCGGGGTACCGGTCAAGATCGCCAATGACGGCAAGTGCGCAGCCAGTGCGGAAGCGTGGAACGGTGCTTTGGCGGACGTGAAAAACGGAGCGGTCATCGTACTGGGGACAGCCACGGGCGGCGGAATCGTTCTGAGCCATGAAGTCTATATGGGCTCCACCGGCGGAGCGGCAGAGCTGTCCAATTTCATTATGGATATGTATCACTTCTACGATGCCACCGGTGGACTGCTTGATAATGCCCATCTGATTTGGGCAGGCAATACCAGTGCGACGGGTTTGCTTTTAAAATATGCGACCAAAAAGGGACTCGATGTCTGGAAACTGAACGGATTGCAGTTCTTTGAAGCCTATGACGGGGGCGATCCGGATGCCATCGAAGCCCTGGAGGAATTTGCGAAGCTCACGGCAGTGGGCATCTTCTCCTTACAGTCCGTACTGGATCTGGAACGGTACGCCATCGGCGGCGGAATCTCAGCCAGAATGGAGATCACGGATAAGATCCGCGAGAAGGTGGATGAGCTCTTTGAAAAGAATCCGGGGGCACCGTTTGGCAAGCCGGAGATCGTCCGCTGCCGCTACGGAAACGACGCCAATATGATCGGAGCGCTGAAGTTCTACCTCAACGATCTGAACGGCTGATAAATCGGAAAGAGGAACGGGAGAACCCGTTCCTTTTCTGTTGGGGATTTCCGTAAATTATCTGTTTCATTTTATCTTTCAAATATGTTATGATAATAAAGTTGAAAAAAGAGGTATGAAAGAAATGGCTAAAAGTGTATTTAGTTTAAACTTCCACGGCAGAAACCTGACTGTGGAATGCGGGGAATTAGCCAAGCAAGCCAGCGGAGCAGTTTTAGTCCGCTATGAAGATACGGTTACGTTAAGTACGGCCGTGGCTGCAAATGAGCCGAAGGATGTAGATTTCTTCCCATTAACAGTCAGTTTCGAAGAAAAACTATATTCAGTTGGTAAAATTCCTGGAGGATTTTTAAGAAGAGAAGGCAGACCGAGTGAACATGCTACTCTTTCCGGTCGTTTAATCGACAGAACATTACGTCCACTTTTCGCGGAAGGTTTCCGGAACGAAGTTCAGGTCGTCAACACGGTATTATCCGTTGACCAGGACTGCTCTGCTGAAATGTCCGCAATGTTCGGTGCTTCCTTAGCGTTATGCATCAGCGACATCCCGTTCAACGGACCGATCGCCGGTGTTATCGTCGGACATGTCGACGGCGAATTCGTCATCAACCCGTCCAGCGAACAGATGGAACGTTCTGACCTGAACCTCACGGTTGCAGGTACTGCCAAGGCAATCAACATGGTTGAAGCCGGTGCAAAAGAAGTTTCCGAAGACTTAATGGTTGAAGCATTAATGTTTGCACATGAAAACATCAAGACATTATGTGCATTTGAAGAAGAAATTATCGCAGCTGTCGGCAAGCCGAAACGCGAAGTCGTTCTCTACCAGGTCGATCCGGAAATCGACAGAGAAACTCGTGACCTTGTTCAGGCAGATCTCGAAGCAGCTGTTAAGATCAAAGACAAACTGGAAAACTATGCCAAGATCGATGAACTGACAGCAAAAGCGGTTGCACACTTCGAAGAAAAAGAATATGCATCCGAAAAAGAACAGGCAAAAGTGATCAAGCAGGTGAAGGAAATCTGCAACTCCATCGTTGCCAATGAAATCAGAAGACTGATTGCCGTCGAACACATCCGTCCGGATGGACGTAAGGTCGACGAGATCCGTCCGCTGGACTCCCAGGTTGACTTATTACCGAGAGTTCACGGTTCCGCATTATTCACCAGAGGTCAGACACAGGTCTTAAGTGTTACGACTTTAGGCCCATTAAATGACAACCAGATCATTGACGACTTAACGGAAGTGGAATACAAGAGATTCATGCATCACTACAACTTCCCGCCATATTCTGTCGGTGAAACAGGCAGAATGGGCAGCCCGGGACGCCGTGAAATCGGTCACGGTGCGTTAGGTGAACGTGCTCTGGCTCAGGTTATGCCGAGTGAAGAAGAATTCCCATATGCAATCCGTACGGTTGCGGAAGTTCTGGAATCCAACGGTTCCTCCTCTCAGGCAAGTATCTGTGGAGGTACAATGAGCTTAATGGCAGCCGGTGTTCCAATCAAGGCTCCTGTTGCCGGTATCGCAATGGGTTTAATTACCTGGGGCGATGACTATACGATCCTGACAGATATCCAGGGTGCCGAAGACCACTACGGTGATATGGACTTCAAGGTTGCCGGTACGGACAACGGTATCACAGCCTTACAGATGGATATCAAGATCGAA
The DNA here is from genome assembly GCA_902803495.1 of uncultured Erysipelotrichaceae bacterium. GTDB lineage: Bacteria > Bacillota_I > Bacilli_A > Erysipelotrichales > Erysipelotrichaceae > RUG14871. The sequence goes on along the minus strand of CADCPY010000152.1, from coordinate 5,067 downwards.
GGCGTTGACGCCAAGATCTTAAAGGAAGCTTTAGCTCAGGCTCACAAAGCCAGACAAGAAATCATGGCAAACATGATGGCCGCAATTCCTCATTACAGAGAACAGGTCAGCAAATATGCTCCGAAGATTGCTCAGATGCAGATCGATCCGGATAAGATCAGAGATGTCATCGGCAGCGGCGGAAAAGTTATCAACCAGATCATTGCGGAATGCGATGATGTCAAGATCGACATTGATGATGACGGAAAGGTCTTAATCTATCATCACGATATCGAAGCAATCAACAAAGCGAAAGCGATGATTGAAAATATCGTCCGTGTCGCCAAGGTCGGCGAAATCTACGATGCCAAAGTTGTCCGTCTGGAAAGCTACGGCGCATTCGTCGAACTCTTCCCGGGAACTGACGGTTTATTACATGTCTCCAAGATTTCTTACGAGAGAGTGGAAAAACCGAGCGATGTCCTGAAGCTGGGTGATATCGTACGTGTTATCGTCACGGAAATTGACGATAAGGGAAAGGTCAGCGTTTCCCGGAAAGCTTTACTTGAAAAACCGGAAGGCTTCAAGGAAAGAGAAAACACCAGAAGACGCAATGACAAAAAAGGCGGCAAAAAGGAAAACACCGAAGAAGCTGCTTAACAGAAAGTAATTGAATGATAGCCCCTGTCCATGGGGCTATCTTATTATCACAGGAGGAATAAGGCATGCGGATGAGAACAAAACCCTGGGCAAAGGGGTATCTGGAACAGGAACACTCAATCTTAATCGAACATCCGGAAGAAAACCGGGGAAAATGGAGAGAGCTTTTGCCTTTTGACACTCTGAATGTGGAGATCGGCACCGGGAAGGGAGACTACTGGCTCACGATGGCGCAGAAGTACCCGGAAATGGGCTGGATTGCTATTGAGAAGGAACGCAACTGCGTGGCGGTGGCTTTGAAAAAAGCGGAAGCGTTACAGCTCGACAACATCCTTCTAATCGGGCTGGATGCGGCGGATATCGATTTATGGTTCAAAGAAGGGGAGATCAGCAACATCTATCTGAACTTCTCCGACCCATGGCCGAAAAACCGCAACAGCAAGCGCCGTCTGACCTACGGTTCCTTCTTAAACAAATATGCCTCCGTACTGGATGACGAAGGAAAACTGACGTTTAAGACAGACAATACCCATCTGTTTGAATTCACGCTTGTCAGCATGGATGAGCTCTGGAGCCTGCAGGAAGTCAGCCTGGATTTTGATTCGGAAGCCAATAGTGATGCCGTCACGGAATATGAGCGCCGTTTTAAAAGCGAAGGCGTGCCGATCAAAAGAGCCGTCTATATGAAACGTTTGATGAAAAAATAAGGTAAAAGGGTTATAATACAACTAAGGAGTGAGATGCTTGAAGCGTATTAGAAACATCATCGGGATCCTTTTGATTCTGCTTATGTGCTGCGGATGTTCCACGATGCAGGTTTCCAATCTTGACGCCTACGTCGACAAGAGCGTACAGGAAGCCCTGGCACTGGATGTCAGCAGATATCAGACCAACAAGAAATCCTACTATTCCTTCTATTTGCCATTATCCGTCGGTAGAAGACAGACAACGGAATCTAGCGACGTTTTAGTTGTGAATGGCAGGGAAATCCAGATGAGTCTGAACGCCAGTGCCGTCGTCTCGGAAAAATACTATAATTCCCAGGCAACGTATCTGAATACGGTGGAGAATGATGCGGCGGTGTTTTCCAAGGTCTACCAGACTCTGAACTATCTGAACAAGGACATGACTTTCTCGGTGAATCTCTTTGAGATCGACAGAAGTCATTACCTGATGGTCAGAACCATGTATTTCTACTATCTCTGCGAATGTGAGCTGTATGAGATCCCCGATCTTTTACGGGCCATTCTCAGCGTAGCCAGAACGACCAGCATCAATTCCCAGGAGATCATCAATGACTATTCCAGCAAGGAAGTCATTTCCTATTCCAATGAAGCAAAGAGCATCTTTGCCCAGAACGTACCGGAAAACGGGACACTGGAACAGATGTTGAAAGACTATTATCCGCAATACAATCTGAGCGGAAGAGAAACCGCAACGGACGCTGAGGAATTCTATGACCCGCGTTCGAATGCATCCAATGAATCAGGCGAGTAAAGGAGAGAGATATTATGTCACTGTGGCGTAAAATTGTGAACGTGTTTGTTGAAACCGAAGAAGAGGTTATTGAAGAACAGCCGAAAGCGGAACCGGTCGTAAGAGAATCCGTGCGCGTGAAACCGGAAACGGTTAAGGAAGCTGTGAAAAAAGAGCCTGTGAAGCAGGAAAGCGTCAAGACGGAACCGGTCAAGGAAGAAAAGAAGAGCATTTTCATCAACGAGAAAAAGCCTTCCGCAACCACTTCCACAACTGCCTCCCCGAAGGAAACAACAGTGAAACCGGAAGTGAAGAAAGTTGTGAACGGTACGGCAGTCCCGCAGACAACCACGAAGAACGGTTATGAATTCCGCCCGGTGATCTCACCGATGTTCGGTGTGAACGAAACGGAAGTCGTCACAAAACCGGTGACCAATATCCAGACCTCTCCGGTCCATAACTCCAGCGTACTGGGCACGATCGTTTCTCCGATCTACGGCTTAGCGCAGAAGGAAGACATTCCGGAAGTCATCAAGGAAGAAGTGCAGGAAGAGGATATCCAGAACTTCTCTTTAGATGATCTGGTGGAAGAAAAAACTGTCCGGGAAGACCGCAAGGAACCGGAAGAAGACTTTCCCTACACGGAAAGCATCCATCTGAATCAGCTGGGTGCTTCCAAGGTAACGGATAAAGAAGTCATTCAGGAAATGAAGGAGGAACTCTCCTACGATAAAGAGCCGACCATTCAGGATATCCTGACGGAAAAGGCACCTGTAAAACAGGAAAAGGAAGAAGCTGTCAATGACCCGACCATTGCGGAAGGTCAGCTGTCTCTGGATTTCGAAAGCAGAACGGAAGAGATCCGCAAAGCCATGGAGGAATTCAAGGAAGAAGATTATTTTGAAAAGGAAAAACAGCCTTCGTTATTTGATTTAAAGGACGAATAAAATGGAATATTATTTTATCGGTATCAAGGGAACCGGAATGGCATCTCTGGCCTGCATCTTAAAGGATCTCGGCCATACGGTGAGCGGTTCCGATCTGGAAAAACACTTTTTCACGGAAGACAGTTTACGGGAGAGAAACATCCCGATTTTTCCGTTTTCCGAGGACAATATCCATTCCAATATGAACATCATCATCGGCAACGCCTTTTTGGATGACTTCCCAGAAGTCAGAAAAGCCAAGGCGGACCCGACGAACCATTGCTGGCGCTACCATGAATTCGTGGGCCTTTTAATGAAAGACTACGTCTCCTATGCGGTTGCCGGCAGCCACGGGAAAACAACAACCACCGGCATGCTCAGCACCATGCTGAACGAGGTGGAGGAAACCGGCTATCTGATCGGGGACGGCACCGGGCATATCACACCTGGCTGCAAAAACTTTGTGGTGGAAGCGGACGAGTACCGCCGTCACTTCATTGCCTACCATCCGGACTATGCCATCATCACCAACGCCGATCTCGACCATGTCGACTATTTCAAGACGGAAGAGGATTACTATAAGGCCTATGAGGATTTCTCCTCTCAGGTGAAGAAGGGTCTCGTCTTATTCGGAGACGATCCGAAAGTACGCAACCTGAAGATCTCCGCTGAACATTATTACTATTACGGTGTCGAGGAGGGGAATGACTTCCGCGCCGTCAATATCGTGGAAACCACCAAGGATATGAGCTTTACGGTCATGTTCCGTGGTGAAGTCTACGGGGAATTCCATCTGCCGTTTGTCGGAAGACACCTCTTATGGAATGCCCTGGGTGTCATTGCGCTGGGCTATCTCAGCGGATTTGACGCAAAGGACGTCAATGCCGGCTTAGCCCGCTTCAAAGGGGTCAAACGCCGCTTTGTGGTCGAGGAATTCGACAACGGAAACGTCTTTGTCGACGACTATGCGCATCATCCGACGGAAGTGAAAGTCACGATTCAGGCAGCAAGAATGCGCTATCCGGACAAGAAGATCGTGGCGGTGTTCAAACCGCACCGCGTATCCCGCGTCTACCGCTTTGCGGATGATTTTGCCGCTGCGCTGAAACTGGCGGATGAAGTCTGCCTCTGTCCGTTTACTTCCATTGACGATAAGGAAGACGGAATCGACATCGACATTACCTACCTTCAGGAAAGAATTGAAAACAGCCGAATTGTGGATGCCAACGACGAGGATGCCAAATATCTGGCAAGCCTGGCACCGGCGGTTTACCTCTTTATGAGCAGCAAGGATATTTACAATCTGAGCAATTTGGTAAAACGCTATCAATAATCTTGAAAATATTTTCATTTGTTATATAATATCCATAAAGGTAATTGAAGTGGTGAATTATTATGGATAAGTTATTAGATTCTCTTTTTGAAGTCTCATCAAAACTGCTGCCGTTTTTCGGCTGTTTAGTTTTGATTTTTTTAATTGCACTGATGCATAAGATCATCATGTTTCTGCATGATATCAAATTTACCATGGGAAAGGTGAACGGTACGATCGATCAGGTCAACGGAACCATCGACAATTTACAGGAACCGATCCAGACGGTTGTGAATATTTCCCGGTCTGCCGACAAGGTGAATACCGCAACCAACAAAGCCGTCGGAGACGCTATCAAATTCATCTCCGAGAATTTCAACGCCTTCCTGGATTGGCTGAAGGAATTCTTTGAAAAAGTTTCCAAGAAACAAGAAACCAAAGCCGCGGAAGTGGTTGAAGAAACAGAAGAAGTTGTAGGAGGCAGTGACAATGAGTGACAAAAAAGAAAAAGAAACCATTGAGGAATTACTGGAAGATTTAAAGAAAGAAACCAAGGATCTGGAATTCGCTTACGGTGCTACTTTGGATGACGAAAAGGAAGACAAGGGGCTCAGGGAAATTCTGGACAGTGTTTCCAAGACAGTGAATGAGCTGACAAAGAATCTGACGGATAAAGTTCAGGAGATCAAGGAAGACGACAAGATCAATGAAACG
>CADCPY010000151.1 GCA_902803495.1 uncultured Erysipelotrichaceae bacterium | reverse complement strand
TCCGTTCTGGAAAAACTGACAGACTGCTACTGCCATCTGGAATGTGAAAAAGAAGAAATCGGTCCGGAAACCCGCGGTTACACCCAGACCATCTTCCAGTTCTACATCATGGCAATCGAAATCGCCAAGCGCAAGGGACTGATCAGCGAAGCGGAATTCCAGCAGCTCGATCAGGATGCCAAGGACCTGGCAGACAATTTCGAATCCATCGTCGATGAATCCATCGCCTGGTACAACCGCAACCGTGACGAATTCTTAAAGATGGAACGCAGCTCCATTGCCGGCTACGGCTATAACTGGGCAACGGCTCTGGAAGGCAGACTGAAATTCTTCGAAACTTACGCCCGTCCATGTACCGGCTACGAATTTGAAGAACAGATGCACGGACCGTTCCGCGCCTACCCGGACAAAGACGTTTACTTCTTTGTGATCGTCTCTGAAGGCGAAGCGGAAAAGAAACGTGCCACGGAAGCCATCCCGTACTACAAGGATGCCTTCAGCGAACATGTCTTCGTGGTCACAGCCGAACAGGATTTCCCGACAGGAGAAAAGGACCTGAAATTCTCCTATCATACCACGGACATCCTCTCCACCATGCAGTACATTGTACCGTTCCAGGTATTAAGCGCACTGATCTGTGAAGATGTCGGCATCAACACCAAGGTATCCCCGGTCAAGAAGAGATACTTCTCTTCCCACTATCAGGCATAGGTAAAAAAATAACAGGAGGATTTCATTTGAAATCCTCCTGTTCTGTTTCCTGACTGCTTACGGTTTCAAGCGAACCGTCAGTTTCTCCAATATCGTAAAATCGTCTGCGGAAGTCGTTATCTCACCTTTCAGATCGTAGAAATAGAATGTGGTCTCTTCTCCGACTGTCTGAAATCCTTTTTGGATCACCCAGCGTTCTTCCTGCCCTCTTTCGATTCGGCACAGTATGACCCTTCTGTTTTGAATGGCTGCAATCTCATCCTCACAGCCCTGTTCTATTTGCAGCCCGTACGTTTCCGCAATCTCCTCCATGCCGGAATTCTTCGCAAATTCCTCATAGCTGTCCTCAAAAGTAGGCAGCAGATACTGACAGCCGATATACAGGCACTGTGTCAGGGTATCTTCCGGTTTTTCAAACAGTGTCTCATCAATTCCCAGAACCATACTCACATTCGTTACCGGCTTTTTCTCCTCTTTTTGACTTATGCTGCACCCGCTGAGAAGCAGAAGCAGGGCAATAACGGATAATCCTATTTTACGGATTGATAAAAACATAGAAACTAACCCTCCTTTTTCCGTATTATGAATGACGGTATTTGACCTGTATCTTCGCCGTTTTGAATATAGAGTATATGTTTCCCACAGAATAAGAAAACATGCCATGGTTTCCGTCACAGAATAAATCACGAGCTCACAAATAACACCCATTGGATACATTCGGAATGATGGTATGCTGCGAACAAACCGACAAATCGAGATAAGGATATATATTACTACGATTCCCACAACAGGATACGCAAAATAATTGCGGGCCATATAATAGAATTCGATGGTACTCAGAAGAAATACCGCTGAAACCAGAAGCAGACGAAGGATGCTACCGGAAAGAAGAATATCTTTAAAAGCTTTTGGCGGAAACATCTGCATTTCCGCATCCATTCGATTTGCTATGAACAGGATGCAGATCAGGATGATCATTCCTCCGATATTTCTTGCATTCAGCATTCCTTTTTTTGACGCGATATACCCCATTATACTTAAAACGATTACCGTTACTTCCTCCATGATCAGAATAGGTCCACTGTCCTGATAACTGACGATATCCATGATCAACTGGTATAAAAGTATCAGACCTAGGATAAGGCATGCCGCAGATTCACAGGCATTATTCTCTTTATCTTCCTGAACTGGCTCGGTTTCAATTCTTTTCTGCATGTCTGTGGAACGAAGCAGCTCATCCACCGAAACATCAAAATAATCCGCAATCCGGCTGAGCATGTAAATGTCCGGAAACCTTCTTTCCTTTTCCCAGTTACAGACTGTGGATTCCGTAACATTCAGCTGAGTCGCAAGTTCCTGCTGTGTCATATGACGGCTTTTTCTTAAATCGCTAAGTTTTTCCCCAAATTCAAACTGTCGTTCCATACCAATCCTTCCACCTCAATTATTGCGCTAAATCTCATTTTATAACCTTTCGTTCTGAAAAGTGCCGTGATTTTTCTTATCCGGAATCTTATAAATCTGCCAAAACAGAGAAAAAGGAACTTCATTCGAAGTTCCTCTGTGTTTTTACAGTCGTTTTAAGATGGCCGGCAGTTCGTCAAAGGTGTCGATATAGTCGTCTCCGCCTTCCTGATTCAAGCCCAGGAAGTGGTCTCTCCGGACCACAACATGTATGCCCGCCGCCTTTCCGGAGGCGATGCCGTTCGGGCTGTCTTCCACAACCAGACATTCTTCCGGCTGTACCTGCAGCTTCTTTGCGCAGTAGAGGTAGATGTCCGGATCCGGTTTGGAACGGGTAAAGTCATCCCCGCTGACCATAAGGTCAAAGTACTGTGCTACCTTGCCTTCTTTCAGTCCTCTCTGCACATAGTCCAGGGAAGAGGAGGAAGCACAGGCAATCAAATATCCCTGTTCTTTCAGCCACTTCACGCAGCGTCCCGTGTCCTCAAAGACCAGATCGGCAAACGGCAGATGCTTGCGCTTTTCACTGATATCCGCAATCAGTCCCTTTTTAAAGCTCTCCTTATCCACCTGATCTTCATATCCGGCAATGACATCGTCAAAGATGTCTTTTGTTTTGTCGGAACAGATCAGAAGCTTCATACGTTCTCCCGGAATCGGGGAGTTGATGGAGATCAGATAGTCCCGTAACAGTTTATTGTCATAGGTTTCGGTATCAAAGAGCACACCGTCAAAGTCAAACAGTACCGCCTTGATCATACGTAGCTGCCCATCTTTTCATGGAACTGCGGATCGCTCGGGATATTGCAGTCAATGCCCAATTCAACACTGACCCATTTGGTAATGACCTGCAGAGGAATCACATATTCCATGGTGGAGAAGTCCCTGTCATCCTGAAACGGATAATGGAACGTATTCGGGGCATCCTTAAATGTTTCATCGCTGGTGATCATGAACTGATGGGCATGACGCTCTTCCTTGAAGTAGCGGTACATGCGCTTCATCCTATCATAGTATTCACTTTTGGATCCCAGATAGATAATATAGTCATTCTCATAAATGGAATGGTAAATGCCGTGATAGAACTCTTCCGTCTGATAGCCCGTAACGGAGCAGCGGACCCCTTCCAGAATCTTTAAACTGCCTTCGTAAACGGCGCCCAGATTGCCTTCATATCCGACGATGACGATCCGTCTGGCCTTCTTGAGTTCTTCCATATTCTCTCTGACCCAGAGCGTTGCCTTTTCCGCAATATCGCTCAGGTTCTCACTCGATGCCAGTAAGCGCTCATAGACTTCCTCAACGGCAATCTCATCCCTGCCGCGCATCTTGGCCAGCTCTCCGGCAAACACCGTCAGGGTCGCAATGGAGCCGATAAAGCCCTTGGTCTTCGGTCCTGCCGTTTCCTCTCCGCAGTTTAACGGCAAAAAAGCTTCCGCGCTTTCCACAACCGGGCATTCCGGAATTTCCGATAAGCCGATCGTTGCCAGTCCTTTCTCCATGGCATATTCGAGTGCCAGAATGGTGGAGGTGGAATGTCCGTACTGGGAGATACCGATCACCAGTGTCCCTTCTTCCACCACACAGTGGTCATCCTTAAAGGTCAAAGGATACATGGCCTCGACCGGAATCTGCAGTTCGTATTCCATAGCGCGTCTGGCTGCCAGTGCCGCATGATAGGATGTTCCGGATCCGACGATCACGATCTTTTTGATTTTCTTGCGCAGGGCGTAGTCGATGGCTTCCTGCATGCATTCCTTCTCATTCAGAATCTTTCTGACCGTAGATGAAGATTCCAGAATATAATCATAAATATCTCCGCGTGTACTCATAGTTCTACCTCTCTTTTTATCCTTTCTTATTATAATGTCCCCTGTTTCAGATAGTCCTGAATTTCCCGGACATTTCCATTCATTATTTTACATACCGCCGGAAAATCCCCCTCGATTTTGGAGGAAATGGCCTGATGGATATAGATTCCGTCCAGCTTCACCCCGGCCGCTCCCAGCATGTCGCTTTTATAGTCATTTCCCACCATCACAGACTCGTTCACATCGATCCCCGTACGATCAAGCATGATTTCAAAAAAGCGCTTGGCCGGTTTGGCACAGCCGTAGACCGAGGACAGAAAAATGTCGTCCAGATACGGCAGAAGCCCCGTCTCTTTCAGTTCCGTCATCGTAAAGCACTCTTGGGCATTGGATAAAAGAATGATCCGGACTCCCTCCTCTTTCAAATACTTCAGCAGCTCCATGACGCCGGGATAAAGTGTAAAGCGTTTGTAGGAAGCTTTGCGGAAGCGGGTGGCAAAGGTATCGATTTCCTCTTTTGTCAGCTTTATTCCCTTTCTCAAAAACATTGTTCTGAAAACATCCCGCAGCTCAATTTCCGGGCAGTCCTCTCCGCTTCTTTTCCTTACTTCCGTATCGATCAGGTCAGAATAAAGATCCCGTGCTTCCCGGATCTTATACTCTGCTCCGTATTCCCTTAGAATGCTGCGGATATTGCGCCAGAAGGAAAAGGAAGTCTCATCGGTGGAAATATCGATCAGCGTTCCGTATAAATCAAATATGACATTTCTGTATTTCATCTGTATTCATCATATCGGAAATAAGAGAAAAGAAAAAGAGGAATTCCGATGAATCCCTCTTTGTGCAAATTCGATCAATTAGTCTGCTACGTATGGTAATAAAGCCATCTGACGAGCACGTTTGATTGCTGTTGCCAGCATTCTCTGATACTTTGCGCTTGTTCCAGTTACTCTTCTCGGCATGATTTTACCGTTGCTGGAAATGAAACGCTTTAATAATTCAACATCCTTGTAGTCGATGTATTTGATATTATTCTTTGTGAAGTAGCAAACTTTTTTACGACCCTGTCTTTGTTTCTTAAAAGCCATGGAAATCTCCTTTCAATTAAAATGGGAGATCCTCATCTGAAATGTCTAAGGACGGTTCGGATGGGAAATCATCCATTACCGGGCTATTATCCTGATAATATCCCGAGTTCTGCTGTGGAGCAAAGTCGCTCTGATAGCCGGTATTGGCACGAGCTTCCGATACTGCTCTACTTTCTAATAACTGCGCATTGTCGACAGAAACTTCAGTTCTATAAACCCTTTGGCCTGTAGTCGGATTATCATAGCTGGATGTCTGGATGGAACCTTCGATGGAAACCAAAGCTCCCTTTTTGGCATATCTTCCTAAGAAGTCTGCTGTCTGTCTCCAGGCGACACAGTTGATGAAATCTGTCTGGTCTCTGTTAAAACGACGGTTTACTGCAACTGTAAATCTTGCTAGTGAAGTTTGTTGTGGTGTTTTTGTGACTTCGACGTCTTTTGTTAATCTTCCAACTAATTCAACGCGATTCATTGGTTGCCTCCTTAATTTGAAATTACTGCATTTCTTCCATGTTGACGATCATATGACGAACAACATTCGGGTTAATACGCATTAAACGGTCAAATTCCTTGATCGTATCAGTTTCGCAGCTGACTTTAATGACAACATAGTAACCTTTTTTCATGTGATCGATCTCGTAAGCGAAATCTTTCAGACCCCACTCGTCAACGTTGTCGACTGTGCCGTTTTCATTTGTGATGATGGCATGCAGTGTGTCAACAACTTCCTGACGCTTTGCGTCTTCCAGATCTGCCTTTAAGATGTACATTACTTCGTACTGTCTCATTGTGCACCTCCTTATGGTCTATTGGGCATTTCTGCCAAGGAGTAAATATAAGTTTATACCTACTCGCCCGTATATTATATCGAATTTCAGGGCCGATGTAAACAGAAAAAATCGATGAAAATGCCCTTTTCTACGGGCGTTTTCCGCATTCTCCCAAATGCGTTTTTTTACACTGAAAAAGGAGACCTTCCGATCTCCCCGTTACTCTTCTTCATAGGCACCGTTCCAAAGGCGGTAGTAGGTTCCCTTCTTTGAGAGAAGTTCCTCATGCGTTCCTTCTTCCTCGATGCCGTTTTTTCCTAAAACCAGAATGCGGTCGGCGTCCTTGATGGTCGTTAAGCGATGGGCAATGGTCAGGGTGGTTCTGCCCTTTGCCAGTTTCTTTAAGCTCTTTTCAATCAGGATCTCGCTCTCATTGTCCAAAGCGCTCGTCGCTTCATCCAGTAAAAGGATCGGCGGGTTCTTTAGGAAGACCCGCGCAATGGCGATGCGCTGCTTCTGTCCACCCGAGAGCTTCACGCCCCTTTCTCCCACATAGGAGTGATAGCCGTCTTTGAGCTGACGGATAAATTCGTCCGCCCCGGCCAGCTTCGCTGCCGCGATGACTTCCTCTTCCGTCGCTTGGAACTTCCCATACGCGATATTCTCAAATACCGTACCGGAGAAGAGGTAGACATCTTGCTGAACGATGCCGATCGCTGAACGTAAAGAATGCAGAGTTACATCCCGGACGTTCTGTCCGTCAATGGTGATCCTGCCTTCCGAGACGTCATAGAAGCGCGGAATCAATGATGATAAAGTGGTCTTGCCGCCGCCGCTCTCCCCGACCAGTGCCAGATTTTCGCCCGGTGCGATATCGATATTCAGATTGCTTAAGACGCGGTTATGATCGTCCGGATATTCAAAGGTGACATCTTCAAAGCGGATATGCCCTTCCTTGACTTCCAGATCTTTGGCCCCTTCCTTATCGAAGATATCGATCGGAGTATCCATGATCTGCAGGAAGCGCTCGATGCCGGTAATGCCGGACTGGAACTGCTCCGCATATTCCACGATACGGCGTATTGTCGCAATGAGCGAGGACACATAAAGAATATAGGCCACCAGATCCCCGGCATTGATATAGCCCTTCACTAAGAACATGCCGCCGGAGAGGATCGTGACGGAATACATTAATCCGTCAAATAAGCGCGTGGACATATTGTAGTTGGCCATCGCATAGTAGCGCTCTTTCTTGATTTCCTTAAAGAGCTGATTGTCCCTTTCAAATTTCTCCAGTTCATGCTCTTCCGCCGAGAAGGCCTTGACGACTTTCTCTCCGAGAAGGGAGTCTTCGACATTGGCATTGAGTGCCCCGATCTGGCTGCGCTGCCTGCGCGTGGCGACACGGAAATTGTGGCTCAGTTTGGAGGAAACGATCACCATGAGCGGCACGCAGGCAAAGATGATGAGGGTTAATGGGATATTGCTGCGGCAGAGGATCACAAAGGAGACCGTGATCTTGATCAGGGCAATGAAGAATTCCTCCGGACAGTGATGGGCAAATTCCGTGATGTCAAACAGGTCACTGGTGATACGACCCATAATGGTGCCGATCTTGGTATTGGCATAGTAGCTGTCCGACATGTATTCCAAGTGGCGGAACGCATCCGTCCGCATATCCGTCTCAATGTAAACCCCCATGATGTGACCAATCGAGCTCATGTAGTAGTACGCTGCCGCATCCACTAAGCGCAGTACGATATATAACAGCGCCAGCTTTGTAATCAGGGAAACCGTCAGCATGGCAGGTTCATACATGGCCGTATTGGTCAGTCTGCTCATGATCTTCGGCAGAGCAATGTCGCAAAGCGTCGTCAAAGAGGCACAGAAGAGGTCAAACACCATGTATTTCCAATACTTCCGTAAATACGGAATAAACCGTTTCAGCAATTCCCCGGTTGAATACTGTTTTTCCACTGTTCTGCTCATGCTCTTCTCTCCACTTTCTCTTTTAAGAAAAACGGAGCCGGTTTCCTTTCCCCTGCGGGTAAAACGACTCCATTTTATGATATCTCTTTATTCTTCTTCTTTTTTGCGGTCCGGACTTTTCTCCAGATAGGAGACCGTCACGTTCGCAAACGGGATGTTGATGCTGTTTTCCTTGAAGATCCGTAAGATCTCGCGGTTCAGGAAAACCTTGACACCGTAAACGTCCTTTTCGTTTGCCTTGGCGCTGATGACCAGGTTCACGCTGTTATCCGCCAGTTCCCTGACTCCACCGTACTGCGGCCCTTCCAGAATGGCCGGATTCTTCTTGGCCAGTTTCGGAAGTTCTCTCTCCAGTACTTCTTCCACAAATTCCAGATCCTCGCCGTACTCGATTCCCACCGTGATGGAAGCGATGGACGTTTCCTTCGTCATGTTCACCACGCCGGAAATATCCGAGTTGTTGTAGATCTTGATATTGCCGTCGGCCGCCATGACCTTGGTCGTCCGCAGGCCGATATCCATGACCGTGCCGCGGTAGCTGTTGATCGTGACGATATCACCGACCCGGAATTCCCCTTCAAAGACGATGAAGAGACCGGAAATGATATCCTTGACCAGACTCTGGGCACCAAAGCCGATGACTAAGGAAAGCACCCCGGCACTGGCAATCAGATTGGCCGCATCCACGCCCAGTAAATACAGGCAATAGAACAGTGCCCCGAGGGTACCGCCATATTTTACCACAGAGAGCAACAGATGCGATACTGTTTCGCCCCTGGCTCCTAAGAGAGAGGAGAAAATCCTTCCCGGAATATGGAAGAGAGCGACCGCAATCGACATGAACATCAGTACGATGGCACAGGCGCTTAAGGCGAAGATGTTGAAGCCCCGATCCCAGTTTCCGCTTAAGATATAGCGGACAATGGAACCGTCGCCGAACAGCCTTCCGGCTCCCAGCACCGTGATGACAACATAGAAAATCAGTATCCCGCCGACAAAGCTCAGCATCCGGAGCAGCTTCTGTTCCGGGCTCATTTCGATCCACTTGATTGCCCGGTTATCCCACCGTGCCGCCGCCTTGGTGGTTGCCGCCACGCGGCCGGACGGTAAGAGAATATTGAAGATGGCGGAATCCAGACCGTTTTCCAGTTCCGTATTGCTCATGGTTTCATACAGGGTTTCTTCCGCCTTGGTGGTCACCGTGACCGTTCCGGAAAGGAAGAGGATCAGAACCAGGCTGATGAGCGTGGTGATGGAGGCCACCACAAAGCGCGTCTCATACATGCTCCGGGTCGGAACGGTACTGCCCGCGAAATAATCTCCCGTATAGCGGAAGAATTCGAAGTAGTGCTCCCCGTTATACCGGTGGAAGCCGTAGTAGTCGTTCCCCGTAAAGATATTTGGCGACATTCCCATCTCCGCCGCCGTCTTGCCGATCTGCGCACGGTTCGGCGAATAGAGGCAGGTATGCGCATCATCCGTATCAAACAGCAGGATGGATCCTCCGTTTAACAGTTCGGAAGACAGAATGGCCGAAGCATCCGTGGCGGAAAGTACCCGGTTGATCATTTCCTTGCTGGCTTCCACCTGCAGTAAGGAGCGGTGGGTATGCACCGGATTGGCAAATGTCTCCCGGGTCAGACCTTCCGCCTGTGCACGGGAGAGGTAGACCGTATTGCCGTTTTCATCCAGCGTGGTGTAGTAGCGGAAAGTGACGCCGATATACTGTGACTGGGCTCCGGTATCATCTTCCATGATGCTCTGGATCAGTTCATCTTTTTTCCCGTCGATAATATCCTGGAACGGATAGGACTGATCTTCCGGATTCAGACTCAGCGTAAAGTACCAGTCTTCCGTATTGGTCGCAATGGTTCTGCCGTTCTCCTCAAAGATGTAGATGGAAGTGATGAAGTTATTTGCACAAAGCTCTTTTAAGCGCGCGGCACCTTCTACGGAGCGGAGGATACTGCCTTCGCTGTCGTAAATGTACTCCCGCTCTCCATCCTTGCCGAGTTTCGTATAGTAGCGCTCCGTCGGCGTATTCAGTACGGACGGATCTTCTTCAATTAAATAGGAAATCAGCTTGGCGGTGCTTAAGAAGCGCTGCTGATGATAGTCTTTGATAATGGCGTTGTTCCGCTGGGATTCCTGGTATCTGGCATTGACATCCTCCAGGGCAATGGCCGATTTTTCCGCGCTTTCCGAGATCTCCAGAAGCGTCTGGGAATAGAAGGAAATGCCGAAGATGATCAGAACGCCGAAGATCATTAACGGAAAGACCTTTTCGAAAATGGATATATTCAGAATCGTCTCGCCGCCGTTTCTGCGCCTGAATACTTTCTTTTTGGTCTCCACCGTATTGCGGACAAAGTCGTTCCGCACCACAACGGCATAGGCCAGACATAGTAACATCACCAGAATATAGCCGGAGATGGACCAGAAGAGAACGTATTTGTTGTTGGAGAAGATCTTTGCGGTCTCCGCTACGGCACAGATCAGTGTCGTGCCGTTGAATTCCTTCGTGACACAGTAATACTTCTCTCCCAGGATATTCTGCATGCCGTTATAGCCGTCGGAAAGCGCCTCTTTGGTAATACCCGCTTCCAGAGCGCTCTTGCCGGTCAGGATGGTTCCGTCATTTTCATAGTAGAGAAAGGTTTCGTTTTCCGGGTTGACCGCAAAGAGGAAACCGTCATTGCTGATGGAGATGCGGCTTAACACCTCGGAAACATCCCTCAGGGAATCGATCTGGATATCCAGCAGATTCGCCCGGGCACCCAGCATCAGATACACCGTCTGCGACCCGATCTGCAGCGGGGAGGAATAGAAATAGTAGTTTCCGTACGTGCTTCTCAGATAGACAGGAGTAACGCCTTCTTCCTCGGAATAGGTCCCCCTGATGAGACGCTGCACCTGGCGGAAGGTAAACATGTTGTTTTCCATGATGTTTTTGCCGTTGAATTGCTCCGTCGGTGAAATGATCACATTGCCCGCTTCGTCAATAATCAGAAGGTAGTCGATTCCCGAACGTCCGATAATATCGTGAAAGACTTCCGAGCGCTCTTCCTGCGTTGCCGTACTTAAAAAGTCAAACATACCGCTGGTTAAAAGCTCGCTTAAATTCCCCAGTATGTTCTGGTTTCCGTAATGGAAGATCGCCGTCAGCTCTTCCGTATCCTCTTCGTTGGTCGCAAGGATCTCCACGACCTCACTCAATGCCTTCTCGCTGCTGTTCCGCTGCCGGTAGATGGCTGTCTGATCCTGCATCCGGCGCAGGAAAAAGGCAATCAAAAAGGCACCGACAACCACCAGAACCGCATTGAAAACCACTTTTGAGAAAAAGTAGGTGTTCGCTCTTTTCCGGACCTGTTCATGTTCCGACATACCGCTACCCTCCTGTCGATGATCTATATATTGAATTTCGAATTGTTACCTATGATGGATTATTACCATTTTATCAAAAAACAGTGCACTTGATAATAGAATCGGGCATTTTCTGCTGTCTGATGAAATGTATTTTCCATGCTCCTTCCCGCCGCTGAGCAGGAAAGCTTTTTCCCAAAAGAAAAACCGGAATCCCAACGGGAATTCCGGTGTCTGTATTTCTTACTGTTCGCTGATCTTCAGCTTCATTTTCAGTTTTCTGAGCTCGCTCTGATAAAGCTCTCGGAGCGCTTCATCCCTGCGGGCTTCCCTGATCTTTGTTTGAACCTCTTCGATCTCCATTTCCACTTCCGCACGGTTGATCTCATCCGAGCGCTCAATATCATCCACTAATACGGTGGCCATATTGTCCCTAAAATACAGGATGCCCTTACCGGAGACGTAGTCGTAGCGGTAGGAGTGGGTGGGAGATTCCAGACCGATCGTTACCTTTCCGACATCCAGTGTGGTCACGATCGGCATGTGGTTGCTTAAAATACCACGCATTCCTGCCGGCGTAGTCACATTGAGTATCGTGGCCTCCAGTTCATCATAGAGGCCGACTGGGGTAATGATCTTTACTTTAAACACGCTATACTCCTAAATGCTTTGCTTTCTCTCGCGCTTCGTCCACGCTGCCCACCATCATGAAGGCCTGTTCCGGAAGGTCGTCGCATTCCCCGTTCAGAATGGAACGGAAGGAGCGGACCGTTTCCGCAACCGGGACGTATTTCCCGGAGATTCCCGTGAACTGCTCTGCCACGCTCAGCGGCTGTGACAGGAAGTTACGGATTCTTCTTGCCCGGTTGATGATGACCTTGTCCTCATCGCTCAGCTCATCCATGCCGAGGATGGAAATGATATCCTGCAGTTCCTTGTAACGCTGCAGGATCTGCTGCACTTCCCGGGCGACCTGGTAGTGTTCCTGTCCCACCACCAGCGGGTCCAGCATACGGCTGGTGGAATTCAGCGGGTCAACCGCCGGATAGATCCCCAGTGCCGCAATGGAACGGTCCAGAACCGTCTTGGAATCCAGGTGCGTGAACGCTGTCGCCGGAGCCGGGTCCGTCAGGTCATCGGCCGGTACGTAGACCGCCTGAATGGAAGTGATGGCACCTTTGTCCGTGGAAGTGATACGCTCCTGCAGCTGGCCCATTTCCGTGGAAAGGGTCGGCTGGTAACCGACCGCACTCGGCATTCTGCCGAGCAGTGCGGAAACTTCCGAACCTGCCTGGGTGAAACGGAAGATATTGTCGATGAATAAGAGCACATCCTGCTCCTGCTCATCGCGGTAATACTCCGCCATGGTCAAACCGGTCAGGGCCACACGCATTCTGGCACCCGGGGATTCATTCATCTGTCCGTAGACCAGAACCGTGTTTTCCAGAACACCGGATTCTTTCATTTCGTTATATAAGTCGTTGCCTTCTCTGGTGCGTTCGCCAACCCCGGCAACAACCGATAAGCCGTGATGTTCAATGGCGATATTGTGGATCATCTCCTGCATCAGAACTGTCTTGCCGACACCGGCTCCTCCGAACAGACCGACCTTGCCGCCGCGGGCGTACGGGCATAAGAGGTCAATGACCTTCAAGCCGGTTTCCAGAATGGCGGAGTTGGTCTGCTGCTGGGCAAAAGTCGGAGCGGCTCTGTGGATCGGACGGCGCGGAATGTCTGCAGGAATCTCACCGAGATTGTCGATCGGCTCGCCGAGAACATTAAACATTCGGCCTAAGATCTCATTTCCCACCGGAACGGAGATCGGTGCACCGGTATCCAGTGCTTCCAGGCCCCGCTGCAGGCCGTCCGTCGGAGACATCGCAATACAGCGCACGACATCGTTTCCGATATGCTGGGCAACCTCGACCGTGATCTTAGTGCCTTCGTTTTCAATTATGATGGCATTCTGCAGTGCCGGCATGTGGTCCTTTTCAAAACGGATGTCCACGACCGGCCCGATCACCTGAATAATTTTACCGATATTTGCCATGTGCTACTCCTCCTTCAAAGCATCCGCAGCCGAGATGATTTCCGTGATTTCCTGGGTAATCGCCGTCTGCCTTGCCTGGTTGTATTCTAACGTTAAGTCTTCTATCATCTTTTCCGCATTGTCGTTGGCACTTTCCATCGCCATTCTCCGGCTGCTCTGCTCGGAGGTTGTGGAATCGAGATAGGCATTGTAGAGTTCGGATTTCACATACATCGGAATCAGATCGTCCAGAATCTCTTCCGGGGACGGTTCGTAGATGATGTCCACCGCGGAATCCGATGCATTGTTTTTGATTGGGATCACCCGGATCTTTGTCGGCTCATATACCATCGTATTGAAGAACTTGGTATAGATGATGCGGATCGATGTGATCTCGTGATTGATATAACGGACCAGCTGCCGGTCCATCATGTCCGCCAGCATATCGTAATCCACTTCATCGATATGGATGGGCTCTTCCTGGATGGGATAACCGTCACGCAAGAGCTGTGCATGCAGCTTGGAGCCGATGAGGATGATCTCCCCCGTCTTTTCCAGCTCCTTTTCCAGGTAGTTGGCCATATTGATGTTGTATCCTCCGCAAAGACCCAGATCGGAACAGAAGACAAAGGTCAGCGGATTGGTGTCTTCCGTGACGGTCAGATATTTGTTTTCCACCTCCGAAGAGTGCATTAAAATATCCGTTACCACTAACGAAAGATTGTTCGCATATTCCTGATTCTGTTCCAGAAGGTGCCGCTGCCGCCGCAGCTTGCTGACGGCAACCAGTTCCATGGCGCCCGTGATCTTGCGGGTTGCCTGAATGGAACGGATCCTTCCCTTGATTGTCTGCAGAGTTTTTGCCATAGGTTATCCTTCAGAGAAGAAGCGCTGATTGAAGCTGTCCACCGCGTCCATCAGCTCTTCCGTAATGTCTTCGTTGAACGACTGGTTTTCCTCCAGTTCGTCTAACAGGTTCTTCTCATTTGCATGAAGATAATGCAGGAGCTCGTCCTGATACCGCAGCATGTCATCGACTTCGACATCCTTGCACATGCCGTTTTCCACCGCAAAGAGGACCAGAACCTGATCCAGTGTGGTCATCGGCTGATACTGCGGCTGTTTTAAGATTTCCGTCAGGCGCTTACCGTGCTCAATGACGGAACGCGTGGCCGGATCCAGGTCGCTGCCGAACTGGGAGAAAGCCAGCATTTCCTGATACTGGGCCAGTTCCAGTTTCATGCTCTTGGAGACCTGCTTCATCATGCGCACCTGCGCACTGGAGCCGACTCGGCTGACCGAGAGTCCGCTGTCCACGGCCGGACGCACGCCGCTGTTGAACAGTTCCGTCTGCAGGAACAGCTGGCCGTCCGTAATGGAAATGACGTTGGTCGGGATGTATGCACTGATATCCCCGGCCTGTGTTTCAATGATCGGCAGAGCAGTCAGAGACCCGCCGCCGTAATCTTCATTTAATTTGGCTGCACGCTCCAGCAGTCTGGAGTGCAGGTAGAAGACATCCCCCGGATAGGCTTCTCTTCCTGGAGGACGCCGTAATAACAGGGACATGGCACGGTAGGCCACGGCATGCTTGCTTAAATCGTCATAGACGATCAGAACATCCTTGCCCTGTTCCATCCATTCCTCCCCGATGGCACATCCCGCATACGGGGTGATGTACTGTAATGGAGAAGAGTCACTGGCCGTTGAGACAACGACCGTGGTATATTCCATGGCCCCGGCAACACGCAGCTTTTCTACGATCTGGGCGACCGTGGAGGCTTTCTGGCCGATGGCAACATAGATGCAGTAGACGTGCTTGCCCTTCTGGTTGATGATCGTATCGATGGCAATGGCCGTCTTTCCCGTCTGACGGTCGCCGATGATCAGCTCACGCTGCCCCTTGCCGATCGGAATCATGGAGTCAATGACCTTGATGCCCGTCTGCAGCGGCTGCTTGACGCTTTCCCGGCTCATGACGCCCGGAGCTACCCGTTCGATCGGACGGGTCTTCGTGCTCTTGATCGGGCCGGCTTCATCGATTGGCTGACCCAGGGCATTGACCACGCGTCCCAGCATCCCGTTCCCGACCGGGACTTCCACGACACGCTTGGTCCGCTTGACGCTGTCACCTTCCTTGACCAGGCTGTCATCACCCATGATGACCGCGCCGACGATGTTTTCTTCCAGGTTCAGTGCCATACCGTAAACTTCATCATTAAAAAGAATCAGTTCGTTCGCCATGACGGAATCGAGTCCCTTGACCAGGGCGATTCCGTCACCGACCGTTTTGACCACGCCGACATCGTCGACGCTGACCTCATTTTTAAATTCACTGATCTGCTTCTTAATGAGTGAGGAAATATCCTTTGTATTTAATTCCATGAACCCACCGCCTTTATTTGAGTAAGTCCGCTTTCATCTCATCCACCCGGTTCTTTAATGAGGCGTCGATGACCTTGTCGTCACAGACGATCTTAAAGCCGGAGATAAGCGAAGGATCGATCTTATTCTCCAGAACCACATCCTGGTTCAGTTTTTTCTCTGCGAACGCCGTGATGGCTTTCATTTCCTTGGTGTCCAGTTCTCTCACGGAATAAACGACACCCTTTATCTTGCCGTCCGCACTCTCTTTGCTGAGCTTTTCGTACGTTTCGTTGACGAGCTTAAAAGCATCGAGAATATTCTCCAGCTCCGCCGGAGTATTGCTTTCTTGTAATAAATCATAAAGTGTATCGGAGAACTTTTCCTTGTCAAAACCGCTCATGATCAGTTCTCTTTCAGGAAGTTTTCAATATACTCCCTGTCTTTCTTTTCGTCCACTTTTTCGTTTAACAGTTTTTCGGCAGCCAGAAGGGCGACATCCACAATCTCCTTCTGTACTTCCTTTTCCATTTCAGCGCGTTCCAAAGCAAGTTTTTCCTTGGCCTGCTTTGTCATCTGTTCCGTTTCTTCTCTGGCTTCCTCCAGCAGTTTTTCCTTGGCCTTTTCGCCTTCGACTCGGCTGTCTTCGACGATCTGGCGGGCTTCTGCCTGCGCTTTGGAGATATTGTCTTCCGCTTCTTTTCTTAACTCTTCCGCCTCAGCATTCTTGCGGTCCGCTTCCTCGAGCTTTCCCTGTTCATAGGCGGCACGGGTTTCCAGGATCTTGCGGACCGGATTCCAGGCCAGCTTCTTTAACAGGATAAAGAGCAGGAACGTTGCGCAGAGCTGAGTCACCAAAGTCAGAAGATTCGGCAGCAAAAGCTCCAGAATATCAACTTCGATCTTCATGTGATTTCTCCTGAGATTATGCGCCTAAAACGAAGATAATTAATAAGGCAACTAATAAACCGTAGATCGCGCAGGTTTCCGAAACGGCGGCGCCGATGATAGCCATGGAACGGATCTCGTTGGCGGCTTCCGGATTCTTGGCGATGCCGTCAACGGCGTGCATAGCGACTTTCGCTTCGTTGATACCAGTAACGAAGCCTTCCCAGACTGCGATTGCGGCGGCGATTGCGATAATACCTTTTTCCATAATTTCCTCCTGTATTATTCCTTTGGAAGTTCTTTTCCAATGAACATGATTGTTAAAGTAATAAAGATGTAGGCCTGTAAGACACCGGCAAACAGGTCAAAGTAAGCGTGGAAGACAGGTGCCAGAGCCACCCCTAAGAAGTTGAACTGTCCGATGACCGGGATCGCCTTGGAAATCGTGGCGGTACCGGCATAGATGATCTGCATGATAATGCTGCCGGCGATGATGTTACAGCACAGCCTCATGGACAGCGATAAGAGCGGGGAGATCTTGCCGATGATGTTCATCACCACAAACGGCGCGACCGGCTCAAACAGGGAATGAACATAGTTCTTGACCCCGTTGTACTTGATGGAGTTAAACTCGATCAGACAGACCGTAATGCCCGCCAAGGCCAGGGTAACACTCAGATTGGACGTCGGGTTTTCAAACCCAAGTAAGCCGGAAATGTTCGCCAGAAAAATGTAGGCGAAGATCGAGCCGATATACGGACCGAGGTTCTCGGCAATTTCCGGATTGGTGTCCTTTCTGCACATGTCATCCACCATCTGCACCGCCATGATCATCAGAAGAACCAGACCCTTCGGTTTCTCCATCGGATCGTAATTCTTCAGTTTCTGATGAATGATCAGAAGCAGGACAATGAGGATTCCCGTTACCGCAAAGATATAAGGAACAACACTTTGTACTTTCATAACATCATCCCTTTCTTAAAAAACCGGATACATAGAAGCAGAATTTCGGAATCATGAGTCCGGCGAATGCTCCTATGATATGAAACACATCAGGATAAAAGGCTGAGACGACAAGCGGGATGCAGAGAAAGAGCATCCGGATGATCTGGCTGAGCGCCACACTTGCGTCTCCCGAGATCATCTTGTCGATGTCCCGGATCAAGTGATAGAGGTAGATCACGGAAAAGACATATCCGAATAAGATTCCTCTTGTTACACTTGGCTTGATAAAAAGGAAAACGAGCGCTGCCGCAGCGGCAACGATCGTTGGCATTAACAGTTTTTTATATGGCATTACTTTGTTCCGAAGATTCTGTCACCAGCATCTCCCAAACCAGGAACAATATAGCCAATTTCATTCAGCTTTTCATCCAGTGCCGCTAAGTAAATATCAACATCCGGATGATCTTCCTGAATTCTCTTAACGCCTTCCGGAGCGCCGACTAAGCAGACCAGCTTGATCTGTTTGGCTCCGCGTTCTTTGATCTTTGTCAAAGCCGCACTGGCGCTTCCGCCGGTTGCGAGCATCGGATCCAGTACCATAACGACCGCTTCGTCGAGATTCTTCGGGAATTTCGCGAAGTACTCCACCGGTTCCAGTGTTTCCTCATTACGGTACATGCCGATAAAGCCGACCTTTGCTGTCGGAATCAGGTTCCGGATTCCGCTGACCATTCCCATACCGGCACGCAGAATCGGTACCAGGACCACTTCCTTGGCCAGTTCATATGTATGACAGATTCCCATCGGAGTTTTGACGTCTTTTTCCTTTAACGGCAAGTCTCTG
Organism: uncultured Erysipelotrichaceae bacterium; assembly: GCA_902803495.1. GTDB lineage: Bacteria > Bacillota_I > Bacilli_A > Erysipelotrichales > Erysipelotrichaceae > RUG14871. Next base: position 2,159 of record CADCPY010000151.1, on the reverse strand, counting down.
GAGATCTCGTAAGCCATTAATCCGGCAATTTCATCCAGCTGCTGGCTGAAATCTTTCGTTCCTGTTTTTTCATCACGCATGATTGCCAGCTTATGTGTAATCAGCGGATGATTCAGTAATGTAAACATCCCTCTTCCTCCTGATATGATTGAATTTTATCCGTAAGAAATTATACCAATATTTAATCTGTTTGGGTAGTATTTTCGGACCCTTCCGGCCTTGCACAATCCACGTTTCATCCATATTTCAAAAAAGGAAAATCATGGGTATGATTCTCCTTTTCAATGATATTTTGGTTTATCTTCAACGGACCTTATCCGTTCGCTGACTTTTTTATTCCATGCCTTTGCGGCTGACACATTATTCCGGCAGGTATTTTTCCGCCAGTTCACTCAGCCACATCTCTTCCGGATAGCGGTAAGAGTATTCGGTTTCCTTTCCGTCACGCTTTATTGTAACAATCACATCTTCCTTTACGGATACTTCCTGAGTGCCGTCACGGAACGTGAATACCACGGAGTATCCCGCTCCGTACTCTCTGAACCCGTCATCGTATACAGCGATATCCTTCAGGGAATTCATGATATCTTCGATATCCTGCGGGACCGTGACTTTCACTTCCTTCATATCAGATTCGATAAATTGCTGAATAAGGATTTCCGTAGGTTCCATCTCCAAAAGTTCGTAAACGGATGTTTTGTTTTGAAACATTTCGTTGCTGCGCTCGACAGAATCCAATTTATAAATGTCATAATATGTGTTCTTATCGGTTGCCTTCACTTTTTCCTTCCGCAAAGTCAGACGGACCGCATCCCCGGTTTCAAATCCCTCGAACTGAGAGCCGTCCCCCAGATCCATCGAATAGTAATTCTCTTCCTTCAGGCCCGGATGAATGTAAACCGGGCGTTCCGGATTGTCTGTGCGTTCCACCATACCTAAGAGACTGTATTTTTCCGCAGGTTCCTCCGGTACAGCCGGATCATCTGCTTCAGGCGTTTTCGCCGCGCAGCCGCAAAGCATGAGTAACAGAACAGTAAGCATCAAAATCTTTTTCATATTATAACTTCCACTTCCTTTCCCCGCTTTTAAGTAACAGCATTAATTGTTTTTAACATTTTCCCATTATTCAGACTTATGTTACAGGCACACTTCAGTTTTTAATAAATGAAATGAGACATCTCTATTTTTTCCATGTTTCGCGGGCATTTCTTTCTGTTTATAGAATGTGATATCAGTACGTACAGTAGTAAAAGCAGCTTTACTGTAACGATTGTTGCTCAGAAACCTGCGGTTATATTTCCCGAATCATAAGAAACATGAAACAGGAGGATAATACAATCCTACCTTTGCATTTCAATAGAATCATTCCTGCTCCGGACAGTATTTTCTCGCAATCTGAAGCAGCCAACTCTCATTCGGATATCGATAGGAGTACTCAGTTTCCATTCCGTCACGACTTACCGTAACCACGCCAGCTTCTTTCACAGAGACCTCTCGAGTCTCGTCGCGAAATATGAACCGTAGTGAAAATCCTACTGCATACTCCCGAATGCCATCATCGTACACAGTGATGTCTTTCAAAGAATTCATGACCTCGTTAATGTCGTCCTGATCTGTAAGTATCACTTCCCAGAGTTCGGTACTGCCAAAATCCTTAATAACGATTTCCGTAGGTTCCATGTCTATAAGCTCGTAAACGGTTTTTTTATTATGAAACATTTCGTCCGTGCGTTCGACAGAATCCACTTTATATGTGTCATAATATGCATTCTTATCGATTCTTACTGTTTCTTTTCTTAAAGTCATGCGGACTGTGTCCCCGGTTTCGAATCCATCAAACAGATCCTCGTCCTCCAGATTCATCGAATAGTTTTTTTCTTCCTTCAAACTCGGATGAATATAAACCGGCTGATTCGGATTGCCAGTACGTTCCACCATGCCGACCAGATAATACTTTTCCGTATTGTTCTCCGGAACAGGAGAATCATCCGGCTTTGAAGGTTCCGATGCACAGCCGCAAAGCATGAGTAACAGAACAGTAAGCATCAAAATCTTTTTCATATTATAACTTCCACTTCCTGGTATATTCTAATTGACTCATCAAACTGAAGATCAACAGGATATACCTTTTCCTTTCTGTCGATTTATGTAACCGTGAT
>CADCPY010000150.1 GCA_902803495.1 uncultured Erysipelotrichaceae bacterium | reverse complement strand
TTTGGAGATCTCATCGGAAAGCGGGGAAGTGGTGCGCAGGTAGTAAGGTTCTTTGACCACTTGAGAATCGGTGAAGTGCCAGAGATAGGCATCAAAGGAACCGTATTCCTTTTGTATCTGAAGAAAGGCTTTCGCATTCTGTATGGCGGCAAGGATCTTGCGGCGGTTGCGCACGATGCCTTCCTTCTGCATCAGCGCTTCCACTTTGTCTTCACCGTAGTTGGAAACCGTTACAACATCAAAGTGGTCGAATGCTTCTCGAAAGGCTTCCCGCTTGTTCAAAATGCACTCCCAGCTCAGTCCCGCCTGGAAACCTTCCAGGATCAACAGTTCAAAGAGCTTTCCGTCGTCATGCTCCTCTTTGGACCACTCATCATCATGATAGACCACGTAGAGCGGATTCTTTAGGTTGACCCACTTGCAGCGGTTACACATTCTGCAAAGCCTCAACTTCCGCTTCGGTTAATTCACGGTACTCGCCGCTTTCCAGGTTTCCTAATTCCAGGAAAGAGAAGGACATTCGCTTCAGGTAGATCACCGTCAGTCCGAAGTGTTCAAACATGCGTCTCACCTGGTGGTATTTGCCTTCCTGAATGGTGAGGAAACAGCTGTATTCATCGATGGGCTCATAGACCGCCGGCATGCTGACAAAGTCGCCGAGGTCAACGCCTTTTTCCAGATCTTTGCCGATATCCAGCGGTAAGAGCTTATCTGTGATGACGTAATAGCGCTTATTGATGTGACTCTTCGGTGAGATCAGTTTATGGGCCATCTGGCCGTCGTTTGTGATCAGAATCAGTCCTTCTGTGTCCTTATCCAAACGTCCCACAGGGGCCAGATCTTTCCGCCTGGAATCGATCAGTTCCAGCACGTTCGGAGAATAGTCCAGCGTGGAGTAATAGCCTTTCGGTTTATTCAAAAGATAATATTCATAGGCAACATAGTCGATCTCTTCGTCCAGATAGGTGACTTTGGCGCCGTCACTGACATGGAAGTCCGCTTTTTTGATTACGGTTCCGTCGACTTTGATTTTGCCTTTCTGGATGAGCTTTTTGACTTCGGAACGGGTCCCGAGCTTCATGTCAGCCAGATATTTATCGAGTCTCATAGTTTTCTAACACCTGCCTTGATTTTATTCTTGATCTGTCCGTTCTGCATCTTCCCGAATCCCAGCGGATAATCATCCACGCAGATGAGCACCCAGCCGTTATATTTGGCACTGGCAAACACCGTCTCTCCGCGCAGATATTTCTCAATGGCCGCATCATTTGCGTTAAAGGAAATGCATTGGGCAAATTCTTCTTTCTTTAAGGCCATGGCCAAAGCCTGGGAAGGCTCAAAGCGGCCGTTACGGATCTCGCCCAGCAGCAGTCCGCTGCGCAATGTACGGACCGATGTGTTATCAATCGCGTGGGAAATCAGATAAAGGGAGTTCTGGATCTTCTGCACGGTTCCGCGGAAGAAGTCCGGCGCGATCAAAGCAGCGAACTCCTGCATCTCTTTCGGGAGTTTTGCCAGAGGAGTGGCGTTATCAGAATCCTCTTTTTGATTCTTTCCTTCCTTTTTCAATAGGGCTGTAAAGTGGCCTTCGCCGTTTAAACGGTGAGGATAAAGACGCACTGCATGTTCCATGTTCTCGCCGATTCCCGGCGCAAAGCCTTCATAATACGGTTTAAGCGGAACAAGGGAAAGATCTTCATGCGCATGGAAAACAGCCTGCAGGACTTCTTCGTCTTCTTCTTTGGAGAAGGTGCAGGTGGAATATAAGATGAAACCGCCTTTTTTTAACATGCTGACGGCATGGTTCAGTATTTCTTTCTGGATCGGTGCATAGTAACTGCTGCCGTGCTCCTCATAGCTGCGGATTAGAGACGGGTCCTTGCGGAACATGCCTTCACCGCTGCACGGGGCATCGATCAGAATCTTATCAAAGGTATCGGGATACTTTTTAGTCAGCTTTGCGATATCTTCACTGATGACATAGGCGTTTTTGATCCCGCTCTTTTCGATATTCCGTAACAGGGCCTGGGAGCGGGAAGCGCTGATGTCATTGGAGAGTAAACAGCCGGTCCCGTTCAGCTTGGCGGCGAGTTTCAGTGACTTTCCGCCCGGCGCCGCACAGGCGTCCAAAACGATATCTCCGTCTTCGATCGGTAAAACTTCTGCCGGCAACATGGCACTGGCTTCCTGAAGATAGTAAAGCCCCGCATAATAATACGGATGGGCAGTCACATTATCTTCTTCGGCATAGTAAAAGCCGTCCGAGCACCACGGAACGGGTGTTAAATGAAACGGTACGCTTTTCTGAAAGTCCTCTACGGAGATCTTCAGGGTATTCACGCGCAGGGCACGGTTGTACGGTTGTTCCATGCTGGCGAGGTAATCCTCATACTCTTCCTTCAGGAGTTCTTTCATTTC
>CADCPY010000149.1 GCA_902803495.1 uncultured Erysipelotrichaceae bacterium | reverse complement strand
CGTACATCTCAAATGTGATTCATGAAATGAATAATCATTTATATTTCACTTCTGCCCTTATATACGCAAAAAAGCAGAAGATGAATTACTTCCTATTCAAACTGCGTTTTTGGAATCAAGAAACTGCACCTTGACTGAATGTAAAACTACTCTACTGCTTTAACTGCTAAACTACTGATTTTAAGGGTGAAAAAAGCAGCTGAACTTCGACTGCATTCACACCTCGGAACGGGTTTCTCCCGTAAGACAAACTGCTAACTGCTAACTGCTCAACTGCTTTACTTCTTAACTGCTTAAACTGCTTAAACTGCTATAATACAAAAATTCCGATAATAATCCTATCCTAATTATTTTATAACATATCCACTGTCTAAAGATAAATCAAAACGCATAATACAATTTCCTGTATTCTTACTCGTTCCAGCTCGGAACCTTCTCCTCTTCTTTCGGAGCTGCCAATTCCATTGCTTCATCGATCAGTTTCATCATTTCCCAGACCGAACGGAACGAAAGTGTCTTGTCTTCCTCCACCCAGGTGATCCTTCCCTGCCAGGAAGAGTTCTGACGGTGCTGGACGCGGATGATAAATGTCCCCAGATCGCCGTGCTGTTCTAAAATTTCTTCGTCTTTCATAACTTTCTCCATTCGCTCCCTTTCATAGTTTTCTTCCACTTTGATAAAATGCCGCTCACTGTTGGCCGGAAAGGGAAACCGTAACTCATCAAAGAGGGCTTCCATGCTTTCCAGCAGGTCCGCCTGATCCCGTATTCGGACCTGTTCTTTCTGATAGAGGTGATACATGCGTCCGGACACTTCGTTTTTGAAGTTGTCCACGCATAAGACCACCGCATTGGGCATTCCCAGATATTTCTGACTCATTGACTAGTCCTCCTGTTTCCAGACCGGGCTGACATAGTATTTCACCCTGATCTGCTGACGGTTCAAAATGAACTTGTCATTGATTCTCTTCTGGATGATCTGCGTGTTCTCAATGGTCGTATTCATTAACAGGACCAGATACTGTCCCTTGGAATATTTGTTCATGATATCACTCCGACGGATGGTGCTCTGAATGGCATTTCCCAGCCGCTCGGAGAGTTCCTCAAGGTTGCTGCCCTTGACCATGGCATTCCCCTTGGTATCCACGATGGTACAAAGCATCAGATACGCCATCTGCCCGTTACGTTCGCTCATGCGGTTGATTGCCTGATAGATGCCCAGGAAGACCGGATAGGAGCAGTTGTACCCGCCGCCTTCCGTTTCCTTCTCGTTCAGATCCTCCTGAATCTCTTCCATTAAACCCGAGGAGTGCTCAAACTGCGAGCCTAAGGTGTTCAGAAGCTCAAACATCTTGTTGGACGGCCGGATGCCCTGCTCATGCAGGTAGAGGTCCACCGTCTCTTCATATAAGGCAATGGCCTTATCGTACTGGCCGCTGTTGACATAGGCGTCCATCGTCAGCGTTTCCCAGTTGCTGAAGGGCTGGGTACGGCTGGCATAGAGGCCGACATCTTCCAGGATATCGTATCTTGCCGTTTCCTTTAAGAGTCCGGAGAGCAGATTGATGACTTCCGTAAAGATCCTGCGGTAGCGCCAGTTCTCCTTGGCGATCCAGGCGATTCCCACCTGGTTTTCCAGAAAGTCCCCGACGTATAGATGCATGGCATCGAGTAAGAGGGCGATCTTCTGCGAGACATCCTTCTCTTCCAGAGCCCGCACATAGAAGGTCTCAAATTCCTTGCAGTCTTCCTGCACCGGAATCTTCGGGTTGAAATAGTACACGCCGCCCTGCTGCACAATGTAGTTTTCCTTCGGCAGACCGAATTCCTCCAGCCGCTTCTTGGCATTGTAGATGACGGAGTGGATCGCATGATTCACGTTTTCCAGATCCCGGTTATAGAAGAGCGTCGCAATCAGCTTGTCCTTGCTGACACCGTTCTCCCTTTCGTGCAGCAAAAGTTCCATTAAGTAGTTAAACTGGCTTTCGGAACTCTTGGCCTTTCCCGTAATCAGTTTCCCGTTGTAACTCAGGGAAAAGTTGGAAAACATTTTTACGATCAGAGTATCTTTTTCATCTTTTTCGCGAAATGTCATAATGGTCCACCCTTCTAGCCGCTAAACTTTTTCAGCATGAGGTCGTAATTGTTACAGTACTGGAATACTGTCTCCTTTGTAATCTTTCCTTCTTTATATAACTTAAAGAGGCTGGTGTCCATGGTATACATGCCTTCAGAGGCCCGGGTACCCATGGCTGCTTCGATCTGATGGATCTTGTCATCCCGGATCATATTCTGGAAGGCCGGGGTCATCTTCAGAACTTCAAACACCGGAATCAGCCCGCCGTCCACGGACGGGACCAGCTGCTGGCAGACGATGCCTTTTAAGATCTGCGTCAGCTGTATTTTCACCTGGTGCTGCTGCGATGCCGGGAAGACATCGATGATGCGGCTGATGGTGCTGGCGGCCGAATTGGTATGCAATGTGCTGAATAAAAGCACGCCTGTCTCCGCGGCCGTAATCGCTGCGGATATCGTTTCGTAGTCACGCATTTCCCCCAGTAAAATGACATCCGGGCTCTCGCGCAGTGCGGAGCGCAGGCTTTCCAGATACCCCGGGGTATCAATGAAGATCTCCCGCTGCGAGACAATGGCCTTGTCATGGCGGTGAATGTATTCGATCGGGTCCTCCATTGTGATGATGTGGGCCGGTGTGGTCTTGTTGATGCGGTCGATCATGCAGGCCAGCGTGGTGCTTTTGCCCGTGCCGGCGGCCCCGGTCACTAAGACCAGGCCGCGCTTGCTGTCAGCTAAGGACAGAACGCTTTCCGGGATGCCGAGCTTGGCCGGATCCGGCAGGCCGAACTTGATGATCCGGATCACTGCCGCCAGAGAACCCCTCTGACGGAAGACATTGATACGGAAGCGTCCGAGATTGCTGATGGAGAAGGAAAAGTCGTCGTCCAGCCTGGCATCCAGATTGGTTCTTTCCCGTCTTGCCAGCTCGTAGATCTCATCGATCAGAGCCGCAATACCGTCCGGTTTCAGGTTGTCCCCTTCCAGCCGCTTCTGCTCGCCCTTGCATTTGAGGGTTACCGGCAGCCCGGCCACCAGAAAGATATCCGACGCGTTTTCCGAAACGGACTTATCCAGTATTTCCATGATATTCATTGGCACTCTCCTCACTTTCCGTCCCACAGGTTGTCAATGGTATCGTCATGTTCCCATTCCCTGCGGATCTGCCAGAAACTGAATTCTGATGTATCTTCTTTTAAAATGATTGTTAATGTGTAACCGTCCAGGGTAGTGCGGTAACAGTAATGCCCGTCTTCATAAGTGACATTTTCCCCCTGCAAAGCCGACGGGTCTTCCGCCACCTCAGCCAGGAAGCGGTTGCCTTCCTTTTCCAGCTCGTAGCGGATCTCCACCGAGCGGGCAAAGCGCTTCGCCAGGGTCAGATCGGCTCTGGCTGTGGTAAATGTCAAAATAGACAGCGTGCTTAAGGCAACTGCCACAATCAGCAGCAGTAACGCCAAAGGCCCTAAGCGGATCGGAGGTCTATTCATACGGCACCTCCCGGGATAAACGTCCCACGCTTAAGGCATAAATCGTATTTTCCTTACCTTCATTATACACTGCAATCTCCGCTTCCGAGATACCTCTTTCGGAGGATTCCGAACTGTCGCAGCGTACAGAGACCTCATACGGTCCCATCGGATCCCGTTCCCTGTCTTTATTATAAAACAGGATGATTTCCGTTGTTTCGCCGTCTTCCTTCACCGTGACCCCAGCCTCTTCATGCAGGAGATCAAGGAAGTCTTCGGTATCCTCGCTGCCCTTGTAGAGCTCCGCCAGATTCTCGGCAATCAGCACGGCATTGGTGAGATCCTCTGCCTCATTCGAGAGCAGGCGGGAAGTCACAAAGGAACGTGACAGAATATACGTCAGCACAATGAAGAAGCCCAAAAGCAGGAAGATCTCCACATAGTAGAGGCGGTTGATTTTCTGATTCATCTTACTGCCCTCCTTCAAAGTGATACACTTTCACGTAAGTGCTTCCCTGGGACGTGGTGATCTTGATCAGGCGGTCATTGACGCTTTCAAATTCCAGCGTCAGATTTTCACCCAGCACATTGGCGTCCTCCGGGAAGAGTTCTCCCCCGTTTTCGCCGTAATCCTCCACCAGGTTCCCTTTATAGTTATAGATGCGGAAGGCGTAAAGCGGATCCACATCCTCGATATTCAAAACGGTACTGTCCGCATCGGCGTCTTCATAGGTGGTGATCACGCTCAGCTTATGCGCCTGCATGGTATTGGACAGATAGGATAATAAAACTCTTGTATGATTGTTGTCCTGCTGCGTGGCAATGACGCTGCGGTAGGAAGTCGCGCCGAAAACGACGAGCAGTAAGAACCCGCCGAAAAACAGGGTAACGATCCCCATGGTAAAGAATATGGATGAAAAGTTCCGATTCTCTCTCTGTTTCATAGCTTACCTGTTTCTTTTTGTGATCCGCACTTCCGGAGGCAGATTTTCCGCAAAGATTTCATAATGGATATAGTAATCTTCTTTGTTCAGCGTCAGCCCGTAGTTCTCTTCCAGATAGCTTAAGGACGGCGGGTAGACCCCTTCCACCACGTAGCACTGGACGGCACAGTCCATGATGCTCTTTCGGATAGAGACGATGGCTTCCGTATGGTCCTCTTTCCGGAAGGAGAACAACCCGATTCCGCAGAGGCATAGAAGAAGGATCATAATCCAAAGAAACCGTTTGACTCCTTTCTTTTTATCCCGGTACATACCGCACCTCCTAACCGATGGAATTCATCATGCCGATGAGCGGCAGCATCAGACTGATCAGAATCAGCCCGATCGAAATCATTAGAATACCCGATAAGAGCGGCTCCACCGTATTGATGAGCCGGGTGACGGAATTGCTGATGTCGGCTTTCAATAAACCGATCAGACGTTCCAATATCTCGCTCATATTTCCGCTGCGTTCCGCCGGAACCAGCATTCTGCCGTAGATGGCTTCATAGAGTTCTTCCTTATTGGCCGCATAGGCAAAGCCGTGACCCTCTTCCATATGGGCCGCGCACTTTTTCAGCTTTTCCTCCACTTCCGGACAGTCGGTCAGCTCCATGCTTTCCGCCAGGGCGTTGTCCTGCATTTCCCCGCTGCTAAGATACATCTCAAAAGCCGAGGTGAAGCGGAAGGTTCCCATATCGTCCAGGATGTTGGCTACAAGCGGAATCTTCCGGAGCCATTTTTCCACCATGCTCTTCTTGCCGTTGCGGTAAAGATAGAGACCAATCAAAGCCAGTGCCACAATGAGCACCATGATAACCAGTAACGTAATGCAGAGCGCATAGGCAAAGCGGATATAGCCCGCGCTTGCGGCCGAGAGGTTGGTATAGACGTTTTGGAAGGCCGGCAATACCATGGCTAAGACAATGATTAAAACCACGATGATCATCGCGATCATGCTGGCCGGATAGAGAATGCTGGAGCGCAGTTTGTCATTGACTTCCTTCTGGTTCTGATAGTAGTCCGCCAAATGGCGCATGACATTCTCCAGGCCTCCCGTGCTCTCCCCGGCTTTCACCATTTCCAATGCGTATTTCGGGAAGATGCCCGTATTGCTCATCGCTTCAAACAGGCTCTTTCCCTCTTCGCTGTCTTTGGCCATATCCTCGAGTGCACTCGCCAGAATGCCTTCATGGTTGTCCTGCCGTAAGAGCAGGAGTGCCTCTTCCGTTGTTACTCCGCTTTGAATCATCATCGCCATGCTTTCCGCAAAGGCGCTGATTCCCAATTCATCCAATTGTTCCGTTCTTTTCATCGCTGTTTCCTCACTAGTATTCATACACGTCTGCATAATTGTCACCGTTTCCGATAAACTTGCTGTCGGAACCGTTGGCGGAGAAGGTTAAGTCCACCCGGTTCCAGCTCTCCTTGGAGACGCTGAATTCCACGGTGACCCATCCTTCCTCTTCGGTATAGACCATGTTCCACGCATGATAGAGATCATCCGGAGACACATAGCCGAAAATCAGTTTGGTCGGGATTCCCTGCGACCGCAGCATGCTGGCCGCCAGGGATGCATAGTCGAAACAGATTCCTTTGCCTGTTTCCATGGTTTCATCCGGCACCGGAATATAACCGGTCGGGATGTTTTCCGCTTTTTTCACATCGTAGCGGATATTCTTGCAGATGAATTTGTAGACCATGGAGATGTAGTCCAGAGCATCCATGGCTTCCTTCGCAAATTCATTTGCTTTCTTCACGCATTCGGAATCCTCCGTATAGTCCACATACACCGAGGTATGCAGGAACGGCTGGAACTCATCCTTGAGCTTCACGTCTTCCTCCACCCGGAACTTCTCCGAGTACTTGTTGTCCACGACGTGCTCCATGATCCGTATCGCATAGCTGCCGTTCCCTTCCTGGAACGGGAAGAAGGATACGGTTCCGTCATTCTTCAGATTATACGTATAGGTCAGATCCTCATAGAGTACCTGAATCTTTAGGCGCTTCTCGCTTTCCGCCTTCACCCCGAAGTAGCCTTCCTCTTTCTGAGAGGTATCGATCAGGAAGGAGTCCTTCTGCTTTGCGGCATCTTCATTAAAGGTGTTCGATAGAAACGGCGGAATCTCGTAATGGAGATTCGGATCACGCTCCCTGGTTTCCTGATCCATCTCTCCCGTGCATCCGCCAAGAAAAGAGATCATCAGAATGACCAGAATGCATAACACCGTTTTTCTGCCCCATGATAAAAACTTCATATCTATTGTTATCATATCAAAAATAAATCAAAAAATAGAACAAAACTACATTTCTCTGTTTGATTCTTATACAAAAAGAGGCTCCTCTTACCCTTTTTGAGGAACCTCGCTCTTTTTGAATTCTTTTTCAAAGGCAAAACGCAGCGCGTTCGCCTCGCAGTGCCGTACGCATTCCCCGCAGCGGATGCATTCCGCACTGCTTAAATTCTTCCGTACATTCACCTGCATCGGACAGGCGTGTTCGCACTTTCCGCAATTGACGCATTTCTCTTGATCCAGTTTCAGTTGCAGAAAACTGACGCTCTGGAAAAGCGAATAGAACGCCCCGAGCGGACAGAGATATTTGCAGAAAGGACGCTCAATGACCATGGCACTTCCGATACATAGCAGAAGGATCGCAAACTTCCAGACAAAGAGGAAGTGCGCCGCACCCCGGATCGACTGATCCAATAAATACAGCGGCATGCCTGCCTCCAGTGTTCCCACCGGGCAGAGCCACTTGCAGAAGGAAGGAATTCCCAGTCCGTACTCATCCCGCAGAATCACCGGGAAGAGGATAACAAAGAGAACCAATACAACATATTTTGTTTTCCGTAAGATCCGGTCCGTTTTCGCGGAGATTCTGATCTTTTTCACCGGAATCTTATACAGCAGTTCCTGAATCAGCCCGAAAAGACACAGCCACCCGCAGACAAAGCGTCCCGCCATAACCCCGATGAGGCTCAGAAAGCCGACAATGGAAAGCGACACCTTCGGTTGTCTGGCCGCCAGCATGGACTGAAAGGAACCGATGGGACAGGCCCCGATGGCTGCCGGGCAGGAGTAGCAGTTCATCCCCGGTACGCAGAAGTGCTTCAAAGGTCCCTGATAGATCTTTCCACTTAAAAAGCCCGAGAGATGCGCATTCTGCAGCACTCCCATGCCGATCTGTGTCAGTTTTCTTGAGGATATTCTCTTAGCCAATGCCGATACACTCCAGGCAGATTCTTATCGCCTTCTGATAGATCCGTACCAGTTCCTTCTGATAGATTCCGATCATGAGAAAAGCAGCAGCACAAATCAACAAGAACCATTTGCCGCGTTGCCTCAGGATTCTCTTCATATTTCCTACCGCCTTTCTACCGAATCACTTTTTCTTTATTATATCATTATCCCTTTTTGAGTTTTCAGGCAGATAAAAAGCTTCCTTTTACGCAAAGGAAGCTTAGTCATTATTTATTTAGACTATTTAGCCTAAGGCCACATCCAGAACCATCATCAGAACAAAGCCCAGGGAGAAGGCAATCGTTCCGGCATTGGAATGCTTTCCTTCCGACATCTCCGGAATCAGCTCTTCCACAACCACATAGAACATGGCTCCGGCCGCAAAAGCCAGCATATAAGGCAGAATGGAGATGACTACACCTGCTGCCGCAATCGTAATGATTGAGGCAATCGGCTCCACGATTCCCGAAAGCACCCCGTATAAGAAGGTCTTTCCTTTCGGCATTCCTTCCGCCAATAGCGGCATGGAAACAATCGCTCCTTCCGGGAAGTTTTGCAGGGCGATCCCCAGTGCCAGAGCGAACGCGGAAGCTGCCGAGACCCCGGCTCCGCCATGCACCCAGCCGGCATACACCACACCGACGGCCATCCCTTCCGGAATGTTATGCAGCGTCACCGCCAGAATGAGTTTGGTGGTCCGCTTCAGGTTGTTTTTCGGACCTTCATCCTGCTCGTCCATATGCATATGCGGCGTGACCGTATCCAGAAACAGCAAGAATCCGATCCCGACTAAAAAACCGATCGCTGCCGGAACAAACGACAGCTTGCCCAGATGCTCCGAGCTCTCCAGCGCCGGCTGCAGTAAGCTCCAGAACGAAGCCGCCACCATGACCCCTGCCGCAAAGCCGGTCAGAATACGCTGTAAGCCGTCCGAGATCTTATCTTTTAAAACAAATACCATGGCTGCGCCAAGGCTTGTTCCCAAAAACGGAATCAGTATTCCAATCCATACCTGTGTGTTCATAACTCACCTCAAGAAAAGAAACGGCTCCCCACTGCCAACGGTAGTGAGAAGCCTGATCTTATTTATTCAATTTCTGTCTGCTTTCATAAATGGCTTCTCATTGATATCCGTTATTACTTGCAGATAATTATCATACCCGAGTTTTTCATTCACCGCAAGGCGTTTACCTGTCTGTTTACCAGACAAAGGGAATCAGGCGATATCTTACTTTTTCCATATACTCTCTGTAACCGGGAAGTCCAACGGACAGAACCTCTTCTTCATTCCGGATCCGTTTGACAATGATCGGGAGGTACAAAAGCATAATCGCAAAGGAAACAAGCGACCCCAGCACCAGCGGCATGGCCAAAAACAAAAACACCGTTGCCATATACATCGGATTACGGACAATGCCGTAAAGTCCGGTATCGATTACCCTCTGATCTTCCTGAACTTCAATTGTCCGGGAAAGATAAGTATTCTCCCGCAGAACCTCCGCGTAAAGTGCGTAGGACGCCAGGAATACAATTGCCCCTATGATGCTGATCGCCCATGGCAGCATCAGAAACTGAAAGCGGAAGCTGAGTCCGGCTGAAATGAAAGCTGACAGAAACATGAGACCGCTGAATAAAATGACCTGACGCTGCTCGGATTCTTTTTCTTTCGCATTCAGGCGTTTCCTTAGAAGTTCCGGGTTCTTTTTCAGCATAACAAGTCCCGCAAGAAGCATCGGAACAAACAGGATTCCCATTAAGAGCTTGCCCTGCGGATAGTTCAGTGTTCCTGCAGGCAGAAATAACAGGCATCCCAGCAGCAGCACGCCAGCCAGAAACCGGGTAATTGCCTTGATAAACAGTTCTTTGTTCATAAGTGACCCTCCCTAAAAGACAGCACAAAGTTTCGGATGATCCGGTTCACTTCTTCCGGTTTGTCCGTATTGGAATTGTGTCCGGCATCCTTGATCCAAAATAACTGCAGGCCTTCTTTTTCCGCCCATCTGCGGTTGTAGCTTTTTGCGGATCCCGCCTGATCCTTCTTTCCGCAGATCAGGATCACGGGACAGTCGATCTGATACGGCAGGTCTGCCTCCATCGCCTCGGCAAGCAGTTTCATTCCATGTCCGGACAGTTTACAGTATTCGTCCTTTGTATAAGAATTCAGAAAGCCGCGCATCAGTTTTCTGCCGTATGCACTCACTGCACACCCGTCGGCTCCGATCTTTTTCAGGATTTTCCACGGGAAGGCGCGGTACATCGGCTCCGTCCTTTTCAGAAGCCAGATTTCCGCTCCTGTTACGTAGCTGCGCTTCAGCGGTGCGGAATCAATGGAGATGAAGCCGGCTGCCTCACCGGGGTATTTCTGCAGGAAGCATTGGGAAACATACCCGCCCAT
>CADCPY010000148.1 GCA_902803495.1 uncultured Erysipelotrichaceae bacterium | reverse complement strand
ATCACAGATGATCTGTAATTACAGATGGTTATCGTATACTTTGAGATTTAATTATTTCCTCTGTCTACTTGACAGGGTACGTATCACCCTTCCCATACCGTACGTATTTCTTCTTCCGGAATCGGTCCCTGACGCAGAATTCTGTACTGTTCTTTCGTTACATCAACAATCGTGGAACTCAGTGCCCTCTCGCTTTCTCCCAGAACAACTGCCTTGATTCTGCCGTCCAGCTGCTTCAGAACCTCCTCCGAAGTATGACACGGATGCTCTCCGGATAAATTGGCACTTGGTACAAGCAGCGGGTGTCCGCTCTTACGTATGACTTCACGGATCCAGTTATCATCCGGCATCCGGATGGCAATGGTTTCAAATCCGTTGGTCACAAAGTCCGCTACGCTTTCCTTTTTCGGAAATACCAGAGTGATTGCGCCGGGCATAAAGGCATGCATCAGCTTTTCTGCCTTCTCACTCACCACAGCCACTTCGTAAATCTGTTCAAAGTCCGCCACCATCATCGGGAACGGCTTGCTTTCGGGACGGTGCTTCGCCCGCTTTAAGCGCTTCATGGCCAGAGGACTGTCATAGCGGATTGCGGCCCCGTAGACCGTATCCGTAGGAAAAGCCACCACTTCCTCTTTCTGAAGAAGCTGAATCACGCTTTCCCTGTCTTCTTTTGTTAATCTCAGTGTTTTGTATCTCATAAGTTATGATAGAGGAAAAACATTCTGTCTTTTCCGTTTAAATCTTTAACAACTTCCGCTCTGTCATTTGGGAAGTACTGCTTCGCCAGTTGTAACAAAGCCTCTTTCTGATCATACCCGATCTCAAAGGCAATCATGGCCTTTTCTTTGATCACGTCTTTTGCTTCCGCAAGCAGTCTGCGGTAGAAATCCAGACCATCCGCTCCGCCGAAGAGTGCCATATGCGGCTCATAGTTTACCACCGAAGGATCCAGCGCAATATCGTCCACGATATACGGCGGATTGCAGACCAGAATATCCAGTTTCAGGCCGTTTTTGCGGATCGGTTCCAGAAGATCGCCCACAAAGAACGTCACATCCGCTCCGTTTTTCTTCGCGTTGTTCGCTGCCGCTTCCACGGCAATCTTACTCAGATCCGTGGCATAGACCTTTAAGCGCTCTTCCTCCAAAGCCAGCGTGACATCGATTGCCCCGCTGCCGCAGGCTATATCCGCAACCGTCACTTCCCCTTCCGGAAAGTATTCGTCCACATTGGCCAGTATCTCACCGCAGAGCTCTTCCGTTTCATAGCGCGGGATAAAGACATCCTCATGCACATAGAACTTTCTTCCGTAGAACCACTGATATCCCAGGATATATGCCAGAGGCTCATCCTGCTTCAGCCGCTCAATGCCCTTTTTATAGACGTCTGCCACTTCTGCGTCCGCCTCTTCCTCATAGTGCAGATACATATCGATGCCGCGCTCATTTAAGAGCTCATACATAAAGTACTTGGCGGTATTGTCTCCGATGTTATAGTCCTTTAAGGCATGGTTGGCCGCAGTCACTAATTCATGATACGTGCTCATTGTGCCGCCAGCCGTTCCTTCTGATCCTCTTCAATCAAAGCGTTGATGATATCATCCAGCTTACCTTCCATGATACGGTCCAGCTGATTGATCGTTAAACCGATTCTGTGGTCCGTCACGCGGTTCTGCGGATAGTTGTAGGTACGGATCTTTTCCGAACGGTCGCCCGTACCGATCTTGCTACGGCGGATGGCACCTTTTTCCTCATCCGCTTTCTGCTGCATGTATTCCATGACTCTGGCACGGATCAAACGCAGTGCCGTGGCCTTGTTGTCCAGCTGGCTTCTGCCGTCCTGGCAGTTGACCGTGATCCCTGTCGGCTTATGAACGATACGGACCGCACTGTCTGTTTTGTTGATGTGCTGTCCGCCCGCACCGCTGGAACGGTGTGTTTCGATTTCCAGATCGCTGTCCGGAATTTCGATATCGCCTTCCTCCACGTCGGCCAAGACAAGTACCGTCGCTGTGGAAGTATGAATACGTCCCTGGGTTTCCGTCTTCGGAACACGCTGCACACGGTGGGCGCCGCTTTCAAATTTCAGGTGTCCGTAGGCTCCGTCTCCCTTTACCATAAAGGAGATCAAAGCGAAGCCGCCGGCTTCGGATTCACTTTCCTGTAACACTTCAACCTTGTATCCCATGTTTTCACAGTATTTCACATACATATGGAACAGGTCTCCGGCGAAGATGTTTCCTTCGTCTCCTCCTGCCGCTCCGCGGATCTCCACGATGGCGTTGTTGTCATCATTCGGATCTTTCGGAATCAGAAGGATCTGTGCCTTGGCTAAGAGTTCTTCTTCTCTGGCTGTTTCCTCTTCCAGTTCCATCTGGGCCATTTCCTTGATTTCCTCATCATGTTCATGCAGTAACTGCTTCGCATCCTCAATGTTTCTCTGGCATGTCAATAACTCATGGTAGGTTTCCACCGTCTGACGCAGGGAAGCCTGCTGTTTGGCAATCTTTGTCATCAGGGCAGGCTTATTGATGATTTCCTCGGAAACCAGCTGCTGTTCCAGTTCGTTGTATCTCTGCTCAATTTCTTTCAGTTTTTCCATAATTGCGCTCATATTTGTTTTCCACCTTTCTTTTTTTATTGATCTATATAGAAAGAAAACCCCTGTCCTCCTGCTGAAAAGTACCTGAGAAGGCTTAAGGGGTTTCTGATGTTTCGCTACTTACCGCGCTTGATCGTCGGGGCGTCTTTCATTTCATAACAGTGACGGCATCTAGCTTCATAGCTTTCCGATGCGCCGACCAGAATGGTCGGGTCGTTATAGCTGGCCGGCTCTCCGTTGACCAAACGCTGTGTCCTCGTCGCAGGTGCACCGCACTTGGTGCATACCGCTGTCAGTTTTGTCACGAATTCCGCGGAAGTGATCAGTTCCGCCATCGGGCCGAACGGCTCTGCACGGAAATTGGTATCCAGTCCCGCACACATGACGCGGATTCCCTTCTCACAAAGGATATTGCAGACATAGATGATATCATGATCAAAGAACTGTACTTCGTCAATTGCGACGACTTCCGTGTCCTCTTTAATATAGTCCAGGATTTCTTTCGCTTCATTTACGACGATGCTTTCCGTGGAACTTCCCGCATGGGATACCACTTTTGTTTCCGAATAGCGGTTATCGATGGCAGGCTTAAAAACCAGAATTTTCTTCTTCGCAAATTCCAGTACTTTAATACGCCGGATCAGCTCTTCCGTTTTCCCGGCAAACATGCATCCGCAGATGACTTCCAGATATCCTTTTTTATACTCATGATACATAATTCATGACCTCACTTGTTTAACCTATCCCATTATACCAAGAATCGGTAGGAAGTGCCATGAAATCGGGGAAAGAAAAGCAGTTTCCCCAAAAGGGAAACTGCGGAATTGTCTTGTTATGATCTTGTGATTTGTATTGTGGCAGTGCCTGTATGCGTTAAGGATAGCGACAATCGAAATGTGTTATATTCTCCTGTTGAATTCTTTATACACAATTGGTTATACGTCGCCTTTGCGGGTAAAGAAGAAGTACTATGGCTTCGAATAACTGAATAATTTGGAGAACTATATGCTGTATAATATATCGAACTGAAAAACCCATTTGATGGTGTGCCCAGGAACGCACCTCCGCTCTCACTGACACTGCCTGAAAACCTCGCCTGCATGCTTATTTCTGTTCCGTTCTCACTTGCTAAATGACATGAAACCATCTTAAGAAATGCACCGTACCCCCAGTTTTCCGAATAGTTTGGAAGAGAAATCGGTAACTCCTGAATTTCTATAATCCAGACTCCGTCCTCTGACTCAAATCGATAGGTTTGGTTACCCCCCCCCCACTTGAATCTCAATCATGTCATTTTCAAACAGGATTTCCTCTGACTTTTCTGCCTCAACCATTACTGTTTTAATCGTTGTTAACAGCAGGAAAGACAGAATCACGTAAATGATTTTTCTCATATTCCTTTTTCCTCCTTTTCATTTTCAAGAATATGCTTCATTTTTGTTTTTGTTTCCTTGCGTTTTAGATATAACTTCGTACTTTCCAAAACAGTAATTAAATCCAGAACAATTCGTCGAACGGCAAGTAATGCACTGTTTAGGAACATTCCGTAATTAGGGTATCTCCATTCAATTAATCCTTCGATATATCCTCCCAGGAAAAAGTAAAAGAACATCATACCTGTTAGGATAAGTATTACCCAATACATCTTATCTTTTTCCTTAAAATAGAAGAGATAGGTTGATATGGAATATATAATGGGGAAAACAAAATCATCCCTACAGTAAAAGTAAAGCCATTTCCAACTGAAACCGAAATTCTGTACGCTCATAATGTACCGGACAAACCATTCTACAAAAAACCTCATCATGATAATAATGAAAAGTAATCCAATGACCTTGGGATTGAATTCTCTTTTTACCGATTTAATAATTCCTAATACAGACAGGGTAAGTATAAAGCAATCCTCAAAAATATAGAATTCTACCCCTTGCATAGCATTATTAACGGTAAAGTCCAGCAGTAGCCGGAATATATAAGTCATCATTAAACAACTGAACAGGATTCCCTCAATCATATTATCCTGTCTGCTTTCCATTACCGGTGTTCTTTCCGGGATACGTATGTAATCCTCTCTGGAAAGCAGTTCATCTGTCGACAAAGCATAATAGTCTGCTATCTTCCTCAGCATTTCCAAATCTGGATAGCGCGATCCGCTTTCCCAGTGAGAGATCGTCGAAACAGACACATTAAACTGACGGGCAACTTCTTCCTGCTTCAGATTCCGCTTCAGTCTTTCATTCTTGATTCTATCTCCGAAATTCATTTCATTCATGATTTCATTGTATTCTCTCTTCCGTTTATTTCAATAAAACGAATTTGACATTTTGTGAAATGAGATAAAAATGACAATAAACCTCATTATAATTCGTTTACTTAGTGTTAATTGTTAGATTTCCTTTTGGTCTATCAATAGTCCGTTTTGGATAATAATTGACATATAATCTGTGTTTCAATAACTCCGGGCCCAATTTACGGAGGTTAATCATATGAACAGACTTACAGAAACACCCGGGAATATCCGAGCCATTAATCAAAAAATATACAACATTCTACAATCGTTGCCGAACAGTTTTTCCGAAACCTTAAGAATGCACATGAATCTCAGGAATGTCTCCATTTCATTACTCGAAGCAGACGCAGATCTTTCTAAGAATACGATTGGTAATCTTAGAAACAATGATGACTTGACTCCGGATAAACTGACTGTCCTGAAGCTGTGCCTCGGTCTTCATCTGGAATATGAGTTTTCCATGGATTTATTCCATAAAGCAGGTTATCTTCTCAACAAAACCAGGGAAGATCTCGCTTTTGATTTTATCCTGCGCTACTACAGTGACTATGATATTGAATCAAATCTTCGTCTTCTGAAACAGATCATATAAGAATGGAAAAACCTATTTGAAATGGGAAAGTATATAAAAGTACACATGTTAGACTGACAGTGTCAAAGGTTCTGCACTGCGAGCAACTTTCGGCGCCACAGTTGTGATACAGGAAGAAACAGCGACACGAGAATACCGGTATTCTCTCTAAAAGAAAGAGAGATTATAAAAAATGACACAATACGCAATTTATCCAATGGATGTTATAAACATTTCACAGCGCTATAAGTCTACGCATTTGGCTTGGGATATCTGTGGAACATCGACATCTCCGGCAAGTTGGAAAGCTCCATGCAACCTCAGATTACTGAAAACCTATAATTTTGGAAGACAGGAAAATTACTATGAGTCCGGTCATGAAATCGGTCCGTACAACACAGCAATGTTCGGAACCTGTGATGCAAACGGAAATAAGGCTCCTGTCATGTGTGAAGACGGTCAGATGAGAGTTTTAACCTTTGCACTTACTCATATGAACGGATCAGATTTTGCGGCTTTCGGATTTAATACTTTTGTTTACGAGGAAGCTAACCCTGTAGTGTATACGCAGGGAACCGTCTGTTATAAAGAAGGAATCTGTGGCTGGTTCAGCAACGGAAGCAGAATTCAGCAGCATATTCATATGGAGGTTGCAGAGGGATGGCAGTTTTCCAAATATACCGGAAGCGGCGGTCAGTTCATCATGCACGAAAACATTAATCCGTGTGACATTTTCACAAGATATGCATACCAGTCTGCAGGAGGATCCAATGGAACAAACGGATACACATTCAAAATTGTTTCTTCCGGCTCTTATCCCGCAAGCACAACTCCACTTGTAAAACTCCATACTAGCTCTCACACAGCCGCACTAAGAAAACTGCCCTCTACCGGCGCGGATTATCATCTGATTATTCCGACTTACAGTGAAGCTGATATCCTCAGTTTCAGAAAAGGATTTGAGTCTGATGGTTATCAGTGGGCATTTGTGAAATATACCACCGGCGGAAATCAGGTTTACTATGGCTATGTACAGCTTGATCCGAATGGTTACATCTTTCTATCTGCGAATGAATCCTATCATTACAACACAACTCCTTTGTTTCTGATCAATCCAAGTCAGTCACGTCAGCCAGCAATTCGAACAAGTGCGGTTACCGGATCTCCTCAGTATACTCTTGCCTATGAATCTGCAGACAGTACTCACCACTATCGAATCATGGAATTTTTGCCGGGGTTTGAGTCTGACGGTTATCAGTGGGTACGTGTTATTAAGGACAACGAAACTGCTGTAAACGGGTATGTTCAGTTAGACCTGATGAACTGGGTTTATATCTCTGCGAATATTCAGGTGAGTTAGACCAAAACAATTGATGCCGGACTCTTGGACATAAAAATGTCCGTGAGATGTCCAAGACAGAGAAACTGATTGTTATGCTGCGAAAGACATCGCAACGAGAATTGAAAAATCAGAGAAAACCGTATACAGAGCAATCAAAACTATGAAGAATATGGGCTTCGTTCAGAGAAACGGTGATGACTATAATGGCTATTGGGTCGTACTGGATTCATAAGAAAGTATCCACCCTATCAGGTCTTATCAGTGTGATGGTCTCAGATCGATACGGAACGATGCTATACAATCTGTGAACCATCTTCCCGCCAACCAAAAGAGAGGAATGCTGTGCATCCCTCTCTTGTTCTTATTGTTTTCTGACAAATACTGCATTGCTGACAGGATTTCCATCCGCATCGTACAGCTGAAGTGTATCCCCGCTCAGATATTCCAGATATCCGTCCACCGTTTTATCGCATAGAATTGCAGGGCAAAGCGGACTGTCATCATGCGGCAGTTCATAGGGATCTTCTGTTCCAAAGAAAGATATACGGTTTCCTGCTTCCTTCTGCCAGAATCCGAAATACAGTCCCGTTCCCGATTCGCCATAGGAAACAGTAATTAACCCGTTTGATTGAATACTAATGCTCACCATTCCTTTCGGGAACGTCTTCTCCGGAGTATTGATATCCTCCCTGTTCACAAAAAATTCCACATCCGTGTTTCCTTCGTCCAAAGGTAAATGATCTGATATTTCATAAGTGATTCGGCCGGCTTCCGTTTCCCTTTCCAGAACATATTCTTTCTCACAGATTGTCCACAGCAACTTTCTTTCCTCTAATCCCGGATCAAAACAGAACGTATAAACCACGGAGTCTTTTGTGTAAGTAAAGAACTCATACAGTCCTTCGGTATTCACTCCTGCGTTCACTGTCCGCAGTGTTTCTGAGGATTCCGGGTCTTTCAGCACGATCTCTCTTTGTTCTAAACCTGCCGGAACGGTTTCCGTTTCTCCCTTTTCCGCAATACGAAGTTCTCCCTCCTTTTCCTGCATTTCATATAAGGTCAAAGTGACGGATCCGTCACTGTTTAATACCCCTTCCTTTTCCCTGAGTTCCCAGTACATAGGCACTTCATAAGCGAAAGGAACTTCCTTTCTGAATTGTTCATAACGGCAGGATCTGTTGCAGTAGTCCAGTGGAGTCGCTTTCCCGATTTCATATTCAAAATCGTTGTACACGGGGTTTACGAAGTACTTCTTCTTCAGCGTATCCGCATCCACCTTCCATTTCACATGGACGATATCGCCGTTTTTCAACTTCTCTTTCGGTTCCACCTCTATGGAAATCAGTTCGTTCAGGGAGTCGTTTGTTCCGATTTCCTTTTTTAATTCCGCTTCATCGATTGCCCAGGCTGCCACACCTTCCCCATCAACCCCCTGTTCT
>CADCPY010000147.1 GCA_902803495.1 uncultured Erysipelotrichaceae bacterium | reverse complement strand
CTCTCCCACATGATATTCCGCATAGTCAATGGTATCCGCTGTCATGGAGTTGACTAAGACCGTAATACTGCCGACCACAATGTCGCATAAGCAGCTGAAGATGAGTACCACAACTAAACTCTGATACCCGGAGAAGAAATAGACCGTAGAGATGACAATTCCGGCAACTAAAGCCATGATCATGGTCTTCTTGGAGCCGAACTTATTCTGTAACAAAGGTGTTACCAAAGAACCGATAATCATACCGATGAGTAACATGGCACTTAAGTACATGATGTATCCGTAGTCCCCTAAGGCATACTGACCGTAGTACGTATTAAAGGCGATCTTGAACTGCGTCGCAAAGTTTCCGAAGACAGATGCCACCATTAGGATCAGTAACGGTTTGTTCTTTGTCAGGGAATCCAGAGATACTTTAGCTTTCTTTTCCGCTCTCTGCTCAATGACTTTTTCCTTGACCAATAGACCGCAGGCATAGTATCCGGCAATGCCCAATACAGAGAAGACAATCGCACAGGTCAGATAGCCTGTCGCAAAGTCCTTGGCGCCATCTACGATCATCGGCACCACCACAGCCCCGATCCCGCTGGCCAGAGCTCCGGCAGTGGAGGCATAGCCGTAGAGTTTATTCCGCTCCGCCGCATCGTCCGTCATGACAGACGGCAAAGACCAGTAAGGAATATCTGCCATCGTAAAGGTAGCAGCAAGCAGAATATAAGTCACGTAGCAGTAGATATACTGCAATGTCTTCCCCAGCTTCGGCGCAAAGAAACAGAGGCACAGCGAGACCGCAATGAGCGGAGCCGCCCGTAATAACCAGACCGTATATTTTCCCCGTTTGCTGTGGGAGCGGTCGGCAATGGCGCCCATCATCGGGTCATTGACCGTATCAAATATCCTGGCAATCAAAAATAAGAGTGCCGTGAATTCCGGAGATAAGCCAAACACATCCGTATAGAAGATCAGAAGATACCCCGAAAACATGGCATAGATCAGATTATGGCCAATCCCACCGAGCGAGAGGCCAAGCACTTGTTTTTTCATATGATAATACTCCTTGAAAATACATAATTCTATAACTATTATGCCATATTCCAAAGAGACCTAACCATCCCGTTTTCCAAAAACTTCCGTACTTTTCTTCCTGTCAGAATCCCCTCAAGAGGCATGATCTGCACGTTTCCTAGATTTTTATACGCGTGATTTTGCACGTTTCCTAGATTTTTAAATGCGTGATTTTGCACGTTTCCTAGATTTTTAAATGCGTGATTTTGCACGTTTCCTAGATTTTTCATGGAAAACCGGGCATTTTCCGGTTTTCCATGAAAAAACCTTTCCTCTATATGGTGGAAAGGTTTTCTTGAATTTTACAGATGATACTGGGCAAACTGATATCCGCGCTCGGCCGCTTCCTTGAAGCAGGCCTGCGATACGGCCGGATTGCTTTCAAAGGCAAAGCCCAATTGATAGAGCGCATAGCTGTGTCCCAAAAAGGCTGCAATCGACCAGTATTGTGCCGCTTCCTTTTGTTTGCCTTTTTCCTCTAAGATTCTGGCGTATGCGCAATAGGCATCGGGGTTTCCGGCTGCCATGGCGTTCCTGAGATACTTCTCCGCTTCCGCGTAGTTGCCGCTTGGTCCCTTGGAATGCTTGACGCGGTTGTATTCCGCAATGCCTTCGCGGATCCATTCCCCGCTTTGGGAGAGACCCGTTTCCACAAGGATATTTTTCGGATAGCGCGTATTGTAGACATAGCCGTAATATAACAGCGGTGAAGCAAAAACGCCTTTGGAATAGCGGGTCGCAAAGTACGTCATGACATGATCGCACCCGCGGATCGCAGCCGCAAAGAAGAATTTGGAAGCACGGTGGATGTCCTTCTGGACTCCGTTGCCGTTATAGTAAGCGATTCCCAGGTAATTGAGCGCTTCGCAATGCCCCTGTTTCGCTGCCGTCATAAACCATTTTAAAGATTCCTTATAGGACTTATTCTGCCAGAGCTGATAGCCCACCTTGTAGTTGCGCTCGACCTCTTCATAGTCCGCCCCGTCGATGAGATAGCGCTTAATACGCTCTTCATACGGCTCTTTGAGTTTGTTTTCCAGCGCATTCATGCTGAGCCAGTAAGAGCGGTTGTTCGGCTCCGCCTGCGAGGCTTTGCGGTAGTACTTCAAAGCTTCCTGCGCATTGGCCTCTGTCCCGACGCCGTCCTTGATCAATGAGCCGAGATACCAGCAGGCATCCGCCCGTCCCATATCCGCCGCTTTTTTCATCCACTCGTAAGCGGCTGTCGGATTCTTCTCTGTTCCCTGTCCCTGATTGTAAGCGACCGAGAGATTGATCATGGCCTGAACGTTGCCCATTTCCGCCGCCTGACGGAAACTGTCAAAGGCTTCTTCATACTTCTTCTGCTCATAGAAGGTCACACCCCGGTCAGAGAGATTGGCCGCCTGCACATCCTGCGGCAAGGCCGCTTCCTGTTTGATGATCTCCAGACGCTCTTTGTATGTTGCATTCGACGGGTCCAGATTGACCGCCCGTTCCGCATACTGCAGTGCCAGCTTCAGATTCTGTGGCGTTCCGCTTCCGTTGGCGTAGCGCGCCGCGACTAAGAAGCAGGATTCCGCGTCATTCAAATCCGCGGCCTTCTTCATCCATTCAAAGGACTGATTGATATCTTTCTTTACGCCGAGTCCGTTATCGTAGAAGTGCGCCAGATTCGCCATGGCGATCCGGTTTCCCAGCTCGGCGGCCTGCGCATTCAACGCAAAGGCGGTATTCATGTCCCCCTGCTGATAATACTGCGCGGCTTCCTTCACCAGTTCCTGCGGACTTTTCCCGCTTTGGGCATTCTGTAACTGATTGAGATACTGCGCATAGGTCGGGTTACTGCTGTCTAAGGATACGGCTTTTTGGGCATATTCCAAAGCTTTGTTCAGGTCTTTCTCGGTCCCTTCCCCCGCTTCGTATTTATTTGCCAGGACATAGCAGGAGCCGGCATTGTTACCGTCGGCGGCTTTCTGCATCCATTCAAAGGAAATCTCCTTATTGATATCCACACCCTGACCGTTATAGTACTGCACGCTGATGTTATTCATCGCGTAGGTATTTCCCTTTTTGGCCGACTTCAGAAACATCTTCAGTGATTCCTGGTAGCGCCCCTGCTGATAGAACTCCATGCCTTTCCGCAGGAGAATCTCACCGGCTCTGACTTCCGAGCGCTCTTCCAGCATCTGTTTCTGCCGATTGATAAAGTTCATGTTGCCCGGTTCAATCTGTACGGCTCTCTGGATCCACTTGATCGCTTCGTCCTGGTCCGGCTCCACGCCGTCCCCGTTCCAATAGTCTTCCGCCAAGACCGCACAGGACATCGCAAAGCCGCCTTCCGCCGCTTTCTTCATCCACGCAAAGGCTTCTTCCCGATTGAGCGGAACGCCCTGTCCCAGATAGTAACAGACACTGATATTGTGATAGGCGATCGGATGTCCCTCCGCTGCCGCTTCATGATATAACTCCAGTGCTTTCGCATAGTTTCCCTGATTGTAATAAGACAGACCTTCATCGACGACTGCGTCCATGTTTTTCTGATGATCGAATAATCCCATCGTTGTTCCCTCCTGTCCTATTTCTTTCCAAAAGTATTCTTAAATAATGACTTGCCTAAGTTGACCGCTTCATCCACGATCGTATCGGCCGCACTGTTGGATACTTCTTTTTCTTCCCTGACCGGAGCGGATACTTTCTCTTCAGAGAGTTCCCCGTCCGTCGGCCACGGCAGATCCTCCAGATCGCCAAGCTGCTTTGCCCATGGCAATGGCAATTCCACCGGGGAGGAAATCGGAGAGCGGCTCCAGTCGGAGTGGCTGATGCCCTGATACTGCTGTCTGCCTTCCTGAATGATGGCTACATACTTACTGTAGTTTGGCTGATACACGTCCCGCTTTCCGGAAGGCTTACTGATCAACGACTCGTTACTGATCAGATCCCCT
>CADCPY010000146.1 GCA_902803495.1 uncultured Erysipelotrichaceae bacterium | reverse complement strand
TTGTACCCTCACCGGTTATTTCGTACCATAGTAACAACAAGACTTCCGCTGTCAGAGAAAAATCACCCCTGTCATCAGACAGAGGTGATCTCTTCATTTCTTAACGCAACTCAGGCCAGTAGCCTTTGTTCGCTTCCATATAGTCGTCTAAGAGTTCCTTCGCCTTGTCCGTATCATTCACGCAACGGTTCAGAACCAGTGCCATCAAAGCTTTCTGATAGCTGCCCTCCAAACAGGCATCCACTGCCAGCTTTTCATAGGCAAACTGGTTTTCCAGTATTCCCTTATAGAACGTTGGAATCTCTCCGTAATTGAACGGTTCAATACCGCTGCTTCCCACTCGGCTTAAGACTTCCACCATCATTCCTTCCGTAAGGTTCGGAATGATACCGTGGTTTTCCGTCATGAAGATGAAGGTCTCATGGGTGTTATAGGCAATGGCTTTGGCCAGATCCGTGATGTAGCTGCCATGGACATCCAAGAGTTCCTTGGATCCGTCGAAGTCCAGCTTTCCCGTCTTCTTCACTTCTTCCAACATCGCAAAGACTTCTTTCTCATTTCCGTCCATGACCTCATTGGCTCTGGTATAATCCGGATTCATTCCCTTTACGATACGGTTCGGATAGAGATAGTACTGCAGATACGTATTCGGCAGATATTCATCATAGTCCCTTACAATATTGCTCATAAAGATCAGATCATTCATATGGGACTGATCTAAACCGATGCTTTCCGGATCAAAGTCGATTCCCTTCTTTAAGATCTCCCGTACTTCCGGTAAATAGTCTTTCCCTGTCTTTTTGTCATACAGGTGGGTAAACCATCCGAAATGGTTCAGACCGAAATAGGTTGCCTCAATACTGCCGGCAGGAAGTCCTAACAGAATCTCGTAGAACATTACCTGGCCGATCGGCTGATCGCAGATATTGATGATTCTGTAGTCACCCGGGAAGACCCGCTTGGTTGCTTCGGCAACGATGGCTGCAGGGTTGGAGTAGTTCAATACCCAGGCTTCCTTGGAATACTTCCGGATATCCTTAATGATATCGCATACCGCCGGGATGCTTCTTAGTCCGTAGGCAAAGCCGCCCGGTCCGCAGGTCTCCTGTCCGATGCAGCCGTGCTTTAGGGCAATCTTTTCATCCTTTTCCCGCATCTTTAAGCCGCCGGCACGGATCTGCATAAAGGCAAAGTCGATGTCTTTGAATGCTTCCTCCGGAGAGAGGGTATACAGGAATTCACATTCCGGATAGAACTGCTCAAACAGCAGTTTCCCGTATTCCCCTACCTTGGCCTGACGCTCTTCGTCATTGTCGTAAAGCGATACCCGGTATAAAGGAAACTCCTTCTTTACGGCTACCAGTTCCTTTAAAAGGTCCGGGGTATAGCGGGATCCACCCCCGACAATGCATACACTGAATTTATCTTTCATAACTAGTCAATTCCCAAAGCCCTGGAGACTTTGTCCTTTACATCATTTACCGTTAAACCGATAATGATCTGAACGTTGTTGCCATTCTTTACAATACCGGAGTTGATGAACTTGTTGATCTTGGCGTCATCAACCTTGCTGACATCCTTGACGTCCACTCTTAATCTTGTTAAGCAGTTGGTCACATAGTCGATATTCTCTTTTCCGCCTAAGCCTTCAATAATGTCATTGACATCACCCAGATTTCCGTCTTCCACGTTCTTATTGCGTTCGGCAACCTTCTTGAGGTCTTCCTGCGTATAGTCTTCTTCGACTTCTCTGCCCGGTGTGGCCAGATTGAACTTCTTGATGATAAAGACACCGATGAAGTACCAGATTGGGATCACAATTGCGGCAGCAATAATCGCAATGAACCATTTTGTGGCAGAGGCCGGAAGAGCAATCGCATCGATGACGGCATCAATAATGCTGCCGGTAAAGGCTAATCTACAGCCAAGCACATACAGCAGTAACTGCGAGAAGGCATCCACTAAGGAGTGGACAAACCAGAGAATCGGTGAGACGAAGGCAAACTGGAACTCAAACGGTTCCGTAATGCCTGCCAGCATGACAACCGAGATGGCCGGAATCAGACGGTCCTTGACTTCTGTCTTCTTTTCCGGACGGGCTGTCTTGATCATGGCTAGGGACATGGCGATACAGCCGCACATCTGGGCAAAGCCGCAGGTTAGCCAGCGCATGGACGGGTCAATGGTTGTTACTTCATTCGCTAAGGCAAGCTCAGTCATCCAGATCGGCAGAGCACCGCTGACGGCCTGTCCGCCCAATGTAGCGGTTCCGCCAAGAGGCGTAATATAGAACGGAATAATAACAAACATATGCAGTCCCAACGGCAGTAAGAACCGCTGCAGGAAGTTGTAGATAAAGACACCGAATAAGCCTGTGGAGCTGATCAGGTTGCTCAGCGACATGATGAAGTTGCTGATCGGCGGCCAGATATAACATAAGGCAATGGCATAGACGATGGTGATTAAGGAGTTGACCAGTAAGGCAAACCGTACACCGCCGTAGTAGCTGAAAGCACCTTTGAACTTCGTGTCTTTGAACCTGTTAATGCACCAGGCACAGATGATACCTAATAAGATACCGGATAAAACGCCTGTATCAACGACCTGTACCCCGATGACCGTGGTCTGGCCGGTACCGATAAAGCCGAAGTCCGGATCCGGTACTGCCAGCATGCCCTGACTATCCAGCCAGCCGTGGTTGGCAAATAAGAAGATCAGAAACTGTGTCAGGGCAATAATGGCCGCTTCCCCCTTCTGGGCTTTGGCCAAAGAAGTCGTAATACCGACACAGAATAAGATC
The DNA here is from genome assembly GCA_902803495.1 of uncultured Erysipelotrichaceae bacterium. GTDB lineage: Bacteria > Bacillota_I > Bacilli_A > Erysipelotrichales > Erysipelotrichaceae > RUG14871. Next base: position 1,710 of record CADCPY010000146.1, on the reverse strand, counting down.
GGCAGTGAGTAGATAATGGCATTCAAAAGCAGATTCGACATAAATGCGCCGAAGTTCCGGATCACTTCCGGCAGGAAATCAAGCTGTAAGAATACGCTTAAGGCAATCAGCAAGCCGCCGATCGCAAGTACCATGACAGGCTGTAGCAGAGAAACCGCAAACTTTTTCATGGCAGAACCAAACTTTTCCTTCATGATTTAATCCCTCTTTTCCTTTTTTTGGTTGATTACTCTTGTCAGATGTACCAGTAAGTACACCCTCTCCTGTTCACTTATCTGATAGTTATATTTGTTGTTTAAAAATTCGGAGACCCGGTTAATAACCTTCCGGTTTTCCGGGTGCAGCCGGTAGAGATACTTCTGAAGACCGGAGATGTCATCGTCATGCCACTCATACCCTTCAAAGATCCGCTGAGCCAGAAACTTCAAATGTGTAATCAGACGCACCGTACTGAGATCTTCTTCCGAGAAGGTAATGTTGTGTTCCTCCTCAATGATATGCATGATTCCCGTCACACACTCCATGATAGAAACCGCCTGCTTCTGCGAGCTTAGGGCACTGACGATCTGCATGGTGATGTAGCCGATTTCCAGTTCCGGTAATTCCACCTTGCAGAGCTCATTGATTCTGCCTAGGCCCCACTTGGCAATTTCATACTCTTTCGGATAGAGAAGCCGTATTTCGGAAAGCATCAGAAACGGCAGAGTGATATTCTTTTTCAAACGTTCCAAGGAGAAGTTAATGTGGTCGCTTAACGTGATCAGTAACTGATCGTTAATGGCCAGCCCTTCCGCTTTGGCTTTTGCACAGATCTCTTCCGATGCCTGGATTGCTTCGGGCCTGGTGCCCTTTAAAAGATCCAGGAAGCGGGTCTGCAGTTCATCCTGAACGTAGTAGATCTTTTCAATCCGGCTCTCGTCAATGATGTCATTCGGACGCTTGTGAAAACCGATGCCGGAACCGACAACGATTGCGTCCTTTGTGCCGTCAATGAGTGTGGAGACGGAATTATTGCTGAATACCTTAATGATTCTTAACATATCTGTACCGGATGATCTCTTCTTCTGCCTGAACTCTCTGGTTCATCTTTTTGGTGATACGGGTGATTTTGTAGGTTCCGTTTAATAACAGAACCATCACCGACATATCATAGGTTCCCTCTTTCAGGAGTGCCTCATCAAAGGAGATGATCTTCTGTCCTTTTCTGACTCTCTCATTCACCTGGACAAAAGCTTCAAATCCCTCTCCATTCAGCATAACCGTATCGATTCCGATGTGTACCAGGATCTCCTGTCCGTTGTCACACCTGATACCGAAGGCATGCTTCGAATCCGGAAGCACCTGAATGATGCCGTCGCACGGTGCCCGTACCACTGTTTCCTGCGGTTGGATTGCAAACCCGTCTCCCAGCATCTTCCTGGAGAGCATTTCGTCTTTGACTTCCTCTAACGGGTACAGAACTCCTTCCGTAACGGCATACAGCCGGCAGTCCGACCCGAATAAACCGAACACTGCTTTCTCCTCCCTTCCGGCCTCTTTTCAATGCAAAAACAATTATGGAAATGAAAAAAGGCACAAATGAAACTATCAGTAAGTTTTACTCATGCCTAATTGAATAGTAACGGCTCTCTTAAATTAAACGTGGGATAGCTAAATGCGATCCCACGTTATATTTAAAAGATTTATCATAAATGACGAATAAAAAGGATC
>CADCPY010000145.1 GCA_902803495.1 uncultured Erysipelotrichaceae bacterium | reverse complement strand
TGGATGCGCTTTACGATGACGATCCGTTTGACAGCGTGATTTCCTACATGGCGCTTTACTATGAAACGCATGAAGTGCCGAAAGAGATTCTGGTACCGACGGACTTTGATACGTCTTCCTTACGTGATGAGATCGAGGAGCATGTCTTCCGTCCGCAGAAGGGGCATAAGGACAAGCTGATCGAAATGGCCGAGCTGAATGCCAGGGAATATCTGAACCGTCATTTCACGGTCGTCAATAAGATGGATGAAGACGGGGAGAATGCCATGAGTGAGCTCAGCGAGATCGTCGGCAAGCCGATCCACCGCATCGAACTGTTCGATAACAGCCATATCAGCGGCACCAATGCGGTTGCCGGAATGGTCGTATATAAAAACGGCAAGCCGTCCAAGAAGGACTACCGGAAATACAACGTGCATAACGGAGCGGATGACCTTTCCAATATGCGGGAAGTCATCTACCGCCGCTATTTCAGGGTGTTACGGGACCAGTTGGAGCGTCCGGACTTACTGATCGTCGACGGCGGCGACCTGCAGATCCAGGCAGCGAAAGAGATTCTCGATTCGCTGTATATGAGCGATACGATCTCCATCTACGGCTTGGTGAAGGATGACAACCACGACACCAGCGACCTTATGGATTCCTATGGGAACCGCATGCATATCCGCAAGGATTCGGCGCTGTTCTATCTTTTAACGCGGATGCAGGATGAGGTGCACCGCTTTGCGATTACCTACCACAGGGAAAAGCGTCTGAAATCCCAGACGGCTTCCGCCCTGGAGAATATTGAGGGCATCGGCCCGAAGAGAAGAAAGGATCTTCTCAAAAAATTCGGCTCCTTTGCGAAAGTGAAAGAGGCGAGTGTGGAGGAATTAGGGGAAGTTCTTCCGAAAGATGTTGCCGCGAAGGTTTATGAAACCTTCCATTAGTGGTAAAATAATTCAGGACCTGTATTAACTATGAAAGAAAAAAGGATCTTATTTATACTGTTTACGCTTCTGATTGCGTTAACCTGTTTCGTACACATGAATCGTTCTTACGATCCTTTAAGCAGGTATCCGTATGAGATCACACCGGCAGAGCATGAGACCATCGTCTCCCATCTGGATGCGGAAGCAATGGAATACATCATTGAATACGCCATCGGACCGGAATACTTCATGCCGTATATCAACTGTAACCATTTCACAATCTACCGTATCATGGAATACAGTGCGCTGCAGGCGGCCGTACCTTCATTAACGGCCCAGCAGACGGTGGACTATTATCACACGATGGAACGTCTGTACGGGAAAGACATCAATGACCAGTTGAAAAACAGTTACTATGTCCATGAGATCCTGGACTATTACCGGGACTATCCGAATGCGGGACCGCTCTTGATCGATGCGGCATCCTATACGGCTTATGTGGACGTGAACCATCTGGTCGGCTACTACGTCCCGAAAGATCTGGTAACTCTGGAAACCGGATACGGCCAGCCGATCGTATTGCGCCAGGAAGCGGCAGACAATCTGAACAACATGCTGCGGGCCATGGAAGCGGATGAAACGGTCACGGATATGGAGAACCTCTCCATCATTCAGGGCTATCTTTCCTACCAGACACTTTACGATATGGCCAGTACCAATACACCGGGAACGATTGATTACCAGCTGGGTCTGTCCTTTGTCTTCGACATTTCCACGGGCTTACCGGATTCCAAGGCTTACTACTGGATGCTGGCACACGCCTATGAGTACGGCTTTGTCCAGTACAGCAAGGAAGAACCGTACCATTTCCGCTATGTCACAAAGGAAGAGGCAACCAAGATCCACAGGGCTTTAAAAACATTTAAGGAAGTACAATGAGCAGAATCGGAATATTTGACTCCGGACTCGGAGGTTACCATATTTTAACGAAAATCAAAGAGGTGTATCCGACACAGGATATCGTCTTTTTGGCTGACCAGAAAAACGTTCCTTACGGCAATAAGAGCCGGGAGGAACTTTTAAACATTTATGCGGAAGTCATGAACTTCTTCCGTAAAAAACGCATTAAGACGGTCATTATTGCCTGTAACACGCTCTCTTCACTGCACTTAAAGGAAGAGGACATCCGCACCATCAATATGATCGATATCACATCCGCTGCCGTGAAAGACCCGAAAGTGCTGGTTCTCTCCACGGTCTTTACGGCCAACCACCACGCCTATAAAGAGGCGCTGCCAGGGAAGGAAGTCATCGAGATCGGCTTTGAGCATCTCGCGTCTCTGATCGAAGCGCAGGCTTCCAAAGAAGAAATCTGCAAAGAACTCGACAGCAAGCTTTCCTCCTATTACCACAGCGGCATTCCGGCTGTTCTGGCCTGCACGCACTATCCGCTTGTGGAGGATGAAATTAAAGACTATCTTCAGGCGAAAACCTACGATTCGGTCGATCCGGTATTAAGCCTGGACATTTATACCAAGGGAAAAGGAAAGGTGGAAGTCTTTGCCAGCAAAGACCCGGAGAAATTTGATGAAAAAGTGGCTGACATCTTTCATGAACAGATTCATACAGGAAAGGCGGAGTAACAGGATGTATTTTGTGGTCATCAGCGATAACCATGGAAACGAGGAGATCCTCTCCAAGCTCCGTAACCGTCACCCGGATGCCTGTGCCTACATTCACTGCGGCGACTCGGAACTGCCTGTCGAAGCAATGGACGGCTGGGTCAGCGTCAGGGGAAATACGGACTACTATTCCGGTTATGAAGACAAGAAAATCGTAAAGATCAATGACAGGCTGAATGTTCTGGTGATCCATTCGCACCGGCAGAGCATCAACCGTTTAAAAACGCTGGCAGCACTGGCCAAAGAGAACAACTGCCAGATGGTATGTTACGGACATACCCATGTTTTTGCCTATGATGAAGTCGACGGCATCAAACTGTTGAATCCGGGCTCTCTCTTTTACAACCGGGACCGCTCGCCGATCAGCTATGCGTTAGTCTATCTCAGTGATTTCAGCGACAGCATCACGGTGAAGAGAATGGAAGTGAAGAAATGAAGTTTTTAAAAGATTTGGATGACAAATACCGGGACAGCGGTGTCTGGCAGTTTATCAAGTTCAATCTGGTCGGATCCACGGTATCCCTCCTGCAACTGATACTGGCTAATCTGCTTCCCGCTTTTTTTGACGGTTTTACCTATGTACTGCCGCCGTTTTTACGGGGAATCTTCTCCAAGGAGATCCTGAACCTCAATGAAGGAATCTACGTGATCAACGGAGTTGTGACCTGGGGTTACGTTCTGCCGTTTTTCCTCTCGAATTTTCTGGCGAATATCTACGGGTATTTCATCAACCGGAATACCACGTTCCACGCCAAGGGAAAATCCTACTCCTTACCGCTGTACTTTGCGGTTTTGATTCTGCTGATTCTTTTTACCACATGGGTACAGGGAATTCTGAACAGTTACTTTATGACCACATCGCTCTCTGCCCTCAGCCGTACGCTGGCGGCAGCCATTGCGGGTCTCATACAGCTGGTGGTTTTATATCCGCTGGAGAAATATGTCTTATTTAAAAAAGAAGGGTGAGCTATGAAAAAAGTCAGTGTGATCGTACCGGTCTATAACGGGGAAAAGGTGCTGCAGCGCTGTGTCGACAGCATTTTAAACCAGGACTATAAGAATATTGAAGTGATACTGATCGATGACGGAAGCCGGGACGCTTCCTATGAGATCATGCAGAAATACGCCCTGGCGGATGAGCGCGTCCGTGCCGTTCACCAGGAGAATCAGGGGGTCAGTGCCACAAGAAACCACGGGCTGGAACTCGCTACGGGAGACTATATTCAGTTTGTGGACGTGGATGACTATCTGCCGTATGAATCCATCAAGCTGATGGCGCGGGAGATGGAAGAGAATCCCGTGCAGATGGTGATTGCCGACTTCTACCGCGTTGCCAACGACACGATCTCCCAGAAGGGGTCCATTCAGAGCGGAGGCATTCTGACGCGCAGGGAGTATGCGGAGAAGATGTTGCTGTCACCGGCCGACTTCTACTACGGTGTCTTATGGAACAAGATGTATCAAAAGGAGATCATTGAGAAATACCATATCATCATGGATCCTTCCATCAGCTACAGTGAGGATATGATCTTCAACCTGGAATATCTGCTGCATGTCAATACGGTCTCTGTCTTAAAAGCGCCGGTCTACTATTACGTGAAGACGGAAGGTTCCTTAGTGGATCAGAACATGAAGCTTTCCAGCGTGATCAAGATGAAGACAAGCGTGATCCGCTACTACAATAACTTCTATAAAAACATCCTGGACGAAGAGGACTACGAGTCCCGCCGTCCCATCATCTACGGTTATCTGTTATCCTTCAGTACCGACGGCTTCACGCTTCCGCTTTTAAACGATACCTCCAAGCTCCGCAAGGAGCAGGGGAAGGGTTTAACGCAGAAGGACGGATTTGCGGAATCCATTCTGTACGACCCGTACCTCTCGCTGCGCTTAGTGGAGCGTTATCTTACAACGATTTCTAAAAAGTATGCGCTCTCGCTCAACGAGACCAAGGTGCTCTATTATCTGTATCTGATTGAGCGTTCCTGCACGCTGGAGGAACTCTCGGACTTCTCCTCGGTGGCACCGCTGGCTCTGATCGGCTTACTAACCAAACTGACCACGCAGCGCTTCATCAATGCGGAAGTCACCAATTTGCTGGATATGGAAAAGACGGGTTACGCTTTCCACAAGGAAAACGAGGAGCTGGCCCGTGACTTTGCGGATCTGAAAGAAGACTACCGGGCTGTTCTCTTTGAAGGGATGGCGCCGGAAGAAAGAGACGCCTATGACGCCCTCATGCAGCATATCCGCAAAAATCTTGAGAATGTACTGAAATAGAAAAGGTATCTCGCGATACCTTTTTTCATGGGAAAAAGAAAAGAGCCGGATAGTTCCGGCTCTGATAGTTCAAGTGGCGTCCACGGAGGGACTCGAACCCGCGACCCTGCGCTTAGAAGGCGCATGCTCTATCCAGCTGAGCTACGTAGACATTGCTCAATTATATTATCATTTATGTTTCAATAATTCAAGGTTGTTTTAAAAAAAAAGAGGTTTTGCTATAATACCTATGTTAGGAGTAAACTATGGATCAAAACTACATTCGGAACTTCTCCATCATCGCACATATTGACCACGGAAAGAGCACATTAGCCGACCGGATCCTGGAGCTGACGGATACGGTAAAGAAGAGAGATATGGTCTCTCAGGTGCTTGATACCCTGGAACTGGAGAGGGAAAGAGGAATTACCATTAAGCTGAACGCCGTTCAGTTGAAATACCATGCCGATAACGGTCATGACTATATTTTTCATTTGATCGACACACCGGGGCATGTCGACTTTACCTATGAAGTCAGCCGCTCGCTAGCTGCCTGTGAAGGCGCCATTTTAGTGGTGGACGCCACGCAGGGCATTGAAGCGCAGACGCTGGCCAATGTCTATCTGGCTTTGGATAACGACCTGGAGATCATTCCGGTCATCAATAAAATCGATCTTCCGAGTGCGGACTGCGAAAGAACGATCCACGAAATTGAAAATGTCATCGGTTTATACGCCGAAGATGCTCCGCAAATCAGTGCAAAAAACGGTACAAACGTTAAGCAGGTACTGGAATATATCGTAGAGAGGGTGCCGGCACCGAACGGTGACCCGAATGCGCCGCTGAAAGCGCTGATCTTTGACTCCTATTACGATTCCTACCGCGGCGTTATCGCTCTGGTACGCATCAAGGACGGCTCCGTCAAAGTCGGAGATACCATCCGCATGATGTCGACCGGTGCGGAATACCTGGTCACGGAAGTCGGTGTATCTCAGGTGACGGAAGTAAAGAAGACGGAGTTGGAATGCGGGGAAGTCGGCTGGATCGCTGCCAGCATCAAGTCCATTCAGGACCTGCATGTCGGCGATACGATCACACTGGCGGACAATCCTGCCAAAGAACCTCTGCCGGGTTACCGCAAGATCAACTCGATGGTCTACTGCGGATTCTATCCGGTGGATGCCGCACGGTATGAAGATCTGAAGGATGCCCTCGGACGCTTACAGCTCAACGATGCCTCGCTGCATTTTGAAGCGGAAACATCCCAGGCACTGGGTTTCGGCTTCCGCTGCGGTTTTTTGGGACTTTTACACATGGATGTCATTCAGGAACGTCTGGAAAGAGAATATAACCTCAATCTGATTGCCACGGCACCGAGCGTTATCTACCACGTTTACTTAACGGACGGTACGATGGTGGAAGTGGACAACCCGGCACATCTGCCGGATCCGAGCAAGATCGACCACATGGAAGAGCCGATGGTCAAGGCGACCATCATGGTTCCGAAGGAATATGTCGGTCCGGTCATGGAACTCTCCAACAACAAGCGCGGCATCTATCAGGATATGGAATATATCGATGAGACCCGTGTCTCCCTGACGTATTTACTGCCGCTTGCGGAAATTGTCTATGACTACTTTGACAAACTGAAATCCTGCACCAAGGGCTATGCCTCGCTGGACTATGAACTCGCTGACTATCAGAAAGGCGATCTGGTCAAGATGGATATCCTTCTGAACGGCGAAGTGATCGACGCACTGAGCGTCATCGTTCACCGCGATCAGGCGTATAACCGCGGCTCTCTGATTACCAGAAAGCTGAAGGACCTCTTACCAAAACAGCAGTTTGAGATCCCGGTTCAGGCAGCAATCGGTTCCAAGATCATTGCCAGAACCAATATCAAATCGTTACGGAAAGACGTTCTTGCCAAGTGCTACGGCGGGGACGTTTCCCGAAAGAAGAAACTTCTGGAAAAACAGAAGGAAGGAAAGAAACGGATGAAAGCCGTCGGCAGCGTGGAAATCCCGCAGGAAGCTTTCATGGCCGTCTTAGCAAGAGACGAAAACTAAAAAAGGTAGAAATACCTTTTTTACTAAAGAAAGAGTGTGAATATGATGGATGATTTATGCAGAGACATTCAGGCAATGCGGGTTGCCAAAGGTTGGGACAAGACCGATACGGACGCCATTCTGGCCAAGTCGGTCGTCGTGGAAGCGGCGGAGCTTCTGGAATGTTACCAGTGGGATGAGATCCATGTGGACAAGGAAGCCGTAAAGAGCGAGCTGGCGGATGTTTTAATGTACGCCATTTCCCTGTGCATGGATAACGGCTGGGACTATAAGGAAGTGGTCCGCGCCAAATTTGCGGACGTCAACCGCAGATATCCGGACCTGGATGAAAAGTAAGGCACTCTACGTACATATCCCGTTCTGCAGATCCATCTGTGCCTACTGCGACTTCTGCCGTGTCGTCTATCAGAAGAAGCTGGTGCGTCCGTATCTGGAGGCACTCAATAATGAACTGAAACGGCTGGAAGGGCAGACCTTTGAAACCGTCTATATCGGCGGCGGAACACCGACTTCATTCGATGAGGAAGAGCTGAAAGAACTTCTGGAAATGCTCTCTCCGTATCTCAAAAGTGCCAGGGAGAAGACGATGGAAGCCAATCCGGAAACACTGAATGACGCCAAGGCGGCATTACTTGAGAATTACGGAATCAACCGTGTTTCTCTGGGAATCCAGAGCTTTGAAAAGCGCTTATTGGACCTTTGCGGACGCAGACATACCAGGGAAGATGTCGAATATGCATTACAGCTGTTAAGAACTCACGGAATCACCAATATCTCCGCGGATTTCATCTACGGGCTGCCAACGCAGAGAAAAGAAGAATTCCTGAGTGATCTCAAAACAGCAGTTGGTCTGCAGATTCCGCATCTGTCGTTTTACATGCTGACGATTGAGGAAAACAGCGTCTTCGGTAAAAAGGGAGTGAAGCCGCAGGAAGAGGAGTTAAGTGACTCCATGTATTTTGAAGGAATCGCCTATCTGAATCGCAAAGGATACCATCAGTATGAGATCTCCAACTTCTGCTTAAACGGTTACGAGTCTGAACACAACAAGGTCTACTGGCGCTATGAAAACTATGAAGGCGTCGGGATGGGCGCAAGCGGAAAGGTGGATCATGTCCGCTATACCAATACTTCTTCCTTTGAGAAATATTTCCGCGGGGAATACAGAGAGGAAGAGCTTCATTTAAGCGAGAGCGACCTGGCCTTTGAAACGGTCATGATGGGCTTGCGCTTAAAGGAAGGGATCACACTAAGTGATGAGAACTATCAGCGTTATCAAAACGTGATATATGAATTGGAACAGAAGAACCTTCTGGTTTCCAACGGGCAGCACATCCGCTGCAGTGAAAAAGGATATTATCTGTTGAATGATGTCCTTTTGGAATTTATGGAAGATTAGGATAAGTCCCGCGCGGCGGGATCGGTAATGATATGTTAGTTTTACCTGAGAATTATGAAAACAAGCTGGGAATCTACGATACCCAGAGTGCCATTAAGATGGTCAAGGATACCTTTGAGAGGGAATTGGCAAAGAATCTGACGCTGCACCGTGTCAGCGCTCCGCTGTTTGTTGACAGTCTGAGCGGCTTAAACGATAACCTGAACGGCATCGAGCGTCCGGTTGCGTTTGATATTAAGAATCTGGACGGCTCCTATGAGATCGTGCATTCCCTGGCCAAGTGGAAACGTCTGGCCTTAAAGCAGTACGATTTCTATGACCATAAGGGCTTATATACCGATATGAACGCCATCCGCAGGGATGAGGATCTGGACAACCTCCACAGCATTTATGTGGACCAGTGGGACTGGGAAAAGATCATTTTAAGAGAAGACAGAAACGTCGAATATCTCAAAGATACGGTCAGAAGCATTTTAAAGGCGCTCAAAGCCACGGAATACGTGCTGGCGGGAAAATATCCGCAGCTCAAACCGTTTATCTCTGAGGACGTCTATTTTATTACCAGTGAAGAACTCTTACAGATGTATCCGGACAAAACACCGAAGGAGAGGGAGTATCTGATCTGCAAGGAGCACCCGACGGTCTTTTTGATGCAGATCGGCGACAGGCTTTCTAACGGAGAGAGACACGACGGAAGAGCGCCGGACTATGACGACTGGCAGCTCAACGGCGATATTTTGATCTATGATCCGGTTTTGGACTGCGCACTGGAGATCTCCTCCATGGGGATCCGAGTCGATGAGAAATCCTTGCTGGAACAGCTGCATAAAACACATAATGAAGAGCGTCAGTATCTGCCGTTCCATCAGGCATTACTGCATCATCAGCTTCCGCTTACCATCGGAGGCGGTATCGGGCAGAGCCGGCTTTGCATGCTGCTGCTTCAGAAAGCCCATATCGGTGAGGTTCAGGTCTCTGTCTGGCCGAAAGAGATGCGGGATGTCTGTGCCGAGCACGGAATGCTTTTGTTGTAAGAAAAACAGGAAATCTGTTATATAATAGGTTTAAAGAAGGACCTATGAAAACTGCTGTTATTATTCTGATCATTTTATTGATTCTTTTTGTTGCCGCAGGAATTATCGGCGGCAGTGTTTTTGTGGACATGGCGCTGAATCTGGAACGCATCAACAAGAAGGGCAATAAGACGCTGACAAAGAATACGCAGAGCTATGAATATCCGCCATACACACCGGGCGTCTACTGCAAAGACCCGAAAAACTGGGTTTTGAATGAGAGTAACTACCGGAATGTGTTTTTGAAAAATGACGGACTGAAACTGCACGCCATCTTTATTCCGAATACGGGGCACCGCTACGTCGTGGTCTGTCACGGTTATTCCAATAAAGCCATCGGCATGGGTCCGTTCCTCCATAAATTCTATCTGGAGGGTTT
>CADCPY010000144.1 GCA_902803495.1 uncultured Erysipelotrichaceae bacterium | reverse complement strand
CTCCTTCATTTAGCCCATTTGTTAACTATAAAGGCCCGAAAAACGGCGGTTAGCCCCTCGTTAACTATAAAAAATCGGTCGAAAACCTTGAAAGGCCATGAAAAACCATCAAAGATTTCCGGGTATGAAAAAACCCTGAAACCGTTGAGATTCCAGGGTTTTTTGATGATTTCGACTCGAGATCAGCGCTTGCTGAACTGTGGAGCTCTACGTGCACCTTTGAGACCGTATTTCTTACGTTCTTTCATACGTGGGTCACGTGTTAAGAATCCGGCTGCTTTTAATTTCGGACGGTAGTCTGCAGAAGCTTCGAGTAAAGCTCTTGCGATTCCGTGACGGATAGCACCGGCCTGTCCATTGAAGCCACCACCCTGGACGTTGATTTGAACATCAAACTGATTTAATGTTTCAGTTAATACTAATGGCTGACGAACGACCATACGTAATGTTTCATATGGTAAATATTCATCTAATGTCTTACCGTTCACAACGATATTACCTGTACCTGATGTTAAGAAACAACGGGCGACAGAGGATTTACGACGGCCACAACCGACGTATGTAACGACTTGTTTTTTCTTTGCTGGCATAAATTCTCTCCTTCTTAACCCTTAATGACTAATTCAACCGGTTTCTGTGCCTGATGCGGATGTTCTGCACCTTCATAGACAAACAGATGTTTACGCTGAACGTCTCCTAACTTCGTATGTGGTAACATACCGTGAATTGCTTTTTCTACCCATTCAACAGGATATTCTTCACGCATCGTCTTTGTGCTTCTGACGCGTAATCCACCTGGGAACTGGGAATGACGATAGTAGAATTTCTTCTCGTCCTGGTCACCAGTAATGACTGCTTTTGCAGCATTGATCACGATGACGAAATCACCGCAATCGACGTTTGGTGTGAATGTAGGTTTGTTCTTGCCGCGGAGCACTGCTGCGACTTCCGTAGCTAAACGGCCTAAAGTTTGCCCTTCTGCATCAACGATGTACCATGTACGTTCGACTGTTGCAGGTTTTGCCATAGTTGTTTGGCGCATAATAATTTCCTCCTGTAGTTTCCGGGGCTACATTTGGCGCTTAATAGCCGATTAATATTGTATGATTTTTCCCCTTATTAGTCAAGCGGATAATTCACTTTTGTCAAATATAATCCGACACTTTCCGCCTTGTAGCGATGTGCCGTCTTACTGCGTGCCTCTAAGATCTTCTGCACGTCTTCCTTCGTCAGTTTTCCCTTGCCGACTTCGATCAGAACTCCCATCATCATGCGCACCATATAGCGCATAAAGCCGTTCCCCAAAAAGGAGAAACGGAGGATATCGCCTTCCTGGCTGATATCAATGGAGTGCACCGTCCGGACCTGATCCGGGGTCTCCTCAAAGGAGTTTGCGGAGAAGGAGGAGAAGTCATGCGTTCCCAGGAATACCTCTCTGGCGTCACGCATTTTCTCCACATCGAGCTTCTCGCAGACCTGGGTCACATAGTCTCTCTGGAAGAGATCGTACTCTCCCATATTGAGATAGTAGTCGTACTGCTTGCTCACAACGTCGTATCTGGCGTGGAACCTCTCTGATACCGCCTCCACTTTCAAAACGCGGATATCGTGCGGCAGATTGGCATTGAAGGCCTTGACCCAGTTCTCCTCGGAGATGTTCAGCTCCGTATCGAAGTGGAACACCTGGCCTCTGGCATGCACGCCGCGGTCCGTTCTGCCGCTGCCGGTGATGCGGACTTCCCTTTTATGGATGATGCGGAGGGCTTCCTCGATCACATCCTGGATATTGACCACATCCACCTGGGACTGCCAGCCGAAATAATTGCTGCCGTCATAGGCTACCGTTACCTTGTATCTCATTTGACCACCGAAAGGACGATCAGTCCTGCTACCAGCAGAATGCAGAGAATCAGACAGACGATATCCTTCGTATGGATATGGAGCTGTTTGTATCTGGTCCGGTGCGCATCCGGAACATAGCCGCGGGCTTCCATGGCATTGGCCAGTTCATCCGCGCGCTGGAAACTCGAAACAAATAACGGAACGATCAGGGACAGTACAGCCATGATCTTCTCCTTCAGCTTGCCTTCCTGCAGATCCACTCCTCGCGATTCCTGGGCCTTCATGATCCGCTGGATCTCATCCAGCAGAGTCGGAATAAAGCGCAGGGCGATGGAGATCATCATGGCAATCTCATGGGCAGGAACCTTGATCTTCGCCAGCGGCGCTAAGAGGTCCTCAATTCCCAGTGTCAGATCGAGCGGCTTCGTCGTTGTGGTCAAAATACCGGAGATGGAAAGCATCAGAATCAGACGGATAAAGATATAAAGCGTCTGGAAGATGGCTCCGTCATAAATTTCAAAGGAGCCGATCGCAATGAGCTTATTCCCCGTCTTGACCACTAAAAGGTTGATCACAAAGAGGAAGAGCACCATAAAGAACATCGGTTTGACTGTCCTGAACAGATAGCGGATCCCGAGTCCCGATAATAAGAGCAGAACGATTACCACGAAGCCCATGACCGCATAGCCGATCCACCCTGCCGGAAGGAACACTCCTACCAGTAAAAGGATCATGCAGACGATCTTGATCCGCGGATCTAGATCATAAATGATTCCCTTGCCGGGAATATAGCGGCCGAATGTAATTCCGTTCATTTCTTCACCGCCTTTGCAATGGCTTTTGCCAGAGATGGAATATCGAGAACATCATCCGGAATGACGATATTCTGCTGTTTCAGTAAACGTTTCGCCTTGATGATCATCGGGGCTTCAATTCCGAGCTCATCCAGAATCTCATCTTCGCGGAAGAACTCCTTCACATCCCCGTGATGGATGACAACACCGTCCTTCACGACAGCGACTTCATCGCAATAGGATAGGACCTGTTCCATGTTATGGGTGACCAGAAGGACTGTCTTATGGTATTTCTGATTGATCAGGCGGAAGAGTTCCATCATGCGCTCGGCGCTCTGCGGATCCAGCCCGGCCACCGGCTCATCCAGAACCAGAATCTCCGGTTCCATGGCTAAAATGCCGGCAATGGCCACTTTCCGCTTTTCGCCGCCGGAGAGCTCCAGCGGGCTCTTTTCCAGATAGGTTTCCGGAATGCCCACCAGTTTCAGTGCCTCCACGGCACGCAGTTTTGCTTCTTCCTCGCTGACTTTGAAGTTCTGCGGTCCGAACATGACGTCCTTTAAGACCGTCTCTTCAAAGAGCTGATATTCCGGGAACTGGAAGACCAGACCGACCGTCTTCTTCAGACTCTTGCCGTCTTTCAGTTTCTCATTGGCTCTGATCGTGCGGTCCAGAACTTCGATCTCCCCGCTCGTTGGCAGTAAAAGACCGTTCAAGTGCTGGATCATCGTGCTTTTGCCGCTGCCGGTATTGCCGATGATGGCCGTGATCTTACCCAAAGTAAAATTCACATTGACTCCCCGCAGGGCCTGATATTCATACGGAGTATCCGGGGAATAGGTATAGGTTACTTCTTTGAATGATAATGGCATACTTCTTCCACCAGCCTTTCCGTAGATATTTCCACCGGAACCTTCACGCCGCATTTCTGCAGCGCATAGGAGAGTTCCGTCGCAAAAGGAATATCCAGAGAATACTCCGTCATTTTCTTTTCCTGCGGCAGGATGGCTTCCGGCGAACCGGAATAGGCCAGTCTGCCCTTCTGTAAAATAATCACATTGTCGGACTTGACCACTTCTTCAATATCGTGGGTAATGGAGAGAATGGTCAGTTTCTTTTCCTCATGCAGTTTCTTGATGAGACGGTTGATGTCCGCCTTGCCGCGCGGATCCAGCATGCTCGTCGCTTCATCAAAGATCAGGATGTCCGGTGCCATGGCCAGAATGCCGGCAATGGCTACCCGCTGCTTCTGTCCGCCGCTTAAACGCGTCGGTTCATGATCCAGATGCTTGGTCATGTTGACTTCCGCCGCATAATGTTCGATAATGGCGTCCATTTCCGCAGGATCGACTTCATGGTTCTCCAAGCCGAACGCGATGTCATCGCGCACTGTGGCGCCGATGAACTGGTTGTCCGGGTTCTGGAAGACGATGCCGACCTTCCGGCGGATCTGATTGACCGTATCAAGATTCAGCGGGATATCCTCAATCAGGATCTCCCCGCTCTTTTTCTCCAGTAAGCCCAATAACAGCTTCGCGATCGTGCTTTTTCCGCTGCCGTTATGGCCGATGATGGTGGTATAGCTGCCCTTTTCGACAACAAAAGAAACGTCTTTTACAACGTCTTTATTTTCCTCATATGCGAATGTCAGATGTTTCACTTCGATAGCATTCAACGTTTATCACCTCAGTTTATAACTTCCCTATTATACACTATTACGGTTGAATAAGATATTCATTGATGGCGTTTTTCAATGTTTCATAATCCAGCGCACCGCGTCCGTAAGCCACAACTTCCCCATCCTTATTAATAAGATAGGTTAAAGGAATGGCATTGGCGTTATAGATGGTGGCTGCCTGCATGGTGGTATCAAAATAGACCGGGAAGGTGAAGGAGTTCTCGCTGAGAAACTGCTTGGCGATCTCCACCGTTTCTTCCGTCCCGTCGACCAGATCGATCATCATGAACTGGATTTCATCCCCGTATTCCTCATATAAGGACTGGAAGGACGGGAATTCATGGACGCAGTTCGGGCACCAGGAGGCCCAGAAATTCAAAATGACCGGTTTGCCGGAGTAGTCAAACAGATGAACTTCATTCAGATCGTAATCCAATACCGTAAAGTCAATGGCCTTTGTGGATTCCTCTTGTGTTGTTTCCGGCTCCGCAGCAGGCTCTTGCGAATTGCGGATATGCAGAAACAGTAAAGCGCAGGCGGAAACCACCAGTACGATCACAATTAAGGATGTCAGTAATACTTTCTTACGGCTCATCTACTTATCCTCCTTCCATGCTTTTTAAATATATCATATCTTAAGGAAAAATGTAAAAAAAAGGAACTCCTGAGCGGAGTTCCAAATTACCTGGCGACTTGCGCGTTTCACTATGGCAGGCATAGCTATATTTGCCGATGAAATGCTTAACTTCTGTGTTCG
>CADCPY010000143.1 GCA_902803495.1 uncultured Erysipelotrichaceae bacterium | reverse complement strand
TTTATCCCTTTTTTTCAGCTTTTTTATGAAAAGCGGAATTTACTGTGACAGCATATTCCGCTCATTACTCTATTTATTCTGCCAAATCTCTTTCCTTCCTAATTACCGGATTTTACTTTGGCAAGTTATAATTTTTTCTTCCATGAAAAATCGGGTCGAAGGATCAGAGGCATCTTGTAGCCGGATTCAGGCAACTTGTCTTTCCTTTCTTATTGTCTCTTACTTCCTTATATATAATGGAGACAGAAAGATAAGGTGACTTTTATGAAACGGAAATGGCTGCTCGGAGCCCTTTTGGTATTACTGGGATGCTCCCTCTTTATGAATTTTATCCACTTCGCAAACACGCACAAGGGAAACAGCGCGGATGCGGTAATGGAAACGGCAAACTACTTCTATGACGGAGGCTATGAGAAAGAAGCTTATTCCTATGCACCGTCGGCCGCGGACAATGCCGTTTATGCGGAAGAAAGCACAGCGGATGAAATGCTGATCAAACATGCGTCCATTACGGTGGTCTGTGATAAGAATGCTGACGTGTTTGAGGAAGTCCGCAATAAGATCAAAGAATTCCAGGGGAGAATCGCTTCCTCGGATTCCTACCGCTACAGCGGCGAACAGAACGCCTACAGCATCGTAGCCAGAATTCCGGCCGATCAGTATGACAGCTTCCTGAATTACCTGAAGGGAACAGGGGAAGTCACCGGATTCTCGGAAAACGCCACGGATATCTACAAGCAGTATCAGGACAATGCATTGCGCATTGAGATGTATGAAACAAAACTGGAACGCCTGTATGCCTTAATGGAACAGGCAAAGGACGTGAACGATCTGATCGCTCTGGAAGATTCCGTCAGCCAGACCATTTACAACATCGAATCTCTGCGCTCCGTGCAGGGAGACTATGAAGATGAAGTGGCATACTCCACGATCAACATCACCCTGCAGCCGAAAGTGGTGCAGACGATTGAGGAAAGAAGCTTCGGCGATGTACTGCGCGAAGCCGTGACCGACAGCATCAATTCCCTGCTGAATGTACTGGAATTCCTTCTGCGCGGTTTCATCTTCCTCTTCCCGTATCTGATTGTTGCAGGATTGGGATTCTTCCTTTTCCGCAAGTTTAGAAAAAACAAGCAGGCATGATCTGCAGTCCATAAATCCTTCTATATGACGAGAAACTCCGCAGAAATGCGGAGTTTCTCCGTGAATCAGCCAATCGCGGGTTTATCAACGGAAAAGGGCAGGGAGGATTTATGGACCAATCCGATAGATTTTGAGTTTTCAATCCGATAGATTTTTGAAAGCAGGAAACCGGCCCGGGAAACGGGAATCATATTCTCTGCTCAAAAAACGAATCTTGTGAAAATTTAAACAATGCATATTGAAGTAAGGAAGGGTTTTAAAGTACAATTAGATTAGGATTTTATGGAGGTTGTATGAGTTTTAACATCATAGAAACAAAAGTGAATATCCTGAAAGACAACGATCAGGAAGCGACGAAAGTGCGTGCTTTTCTGAAAGAGAAGAACGTGTTTCTTGTCAATCTGATGGCTTCTCCGGGCAGCGGAAAAACCACCACGCTGGTAAGAACCATTGAAGCTTTGAAGAAGGATTACCGCATCGGTGTCATGGAAGCGGATATGGATTCCGACGTGGATGCCGTAACGGTGCAGAATGCCGGAGCCAAAGTCATTCAGCTGCATACGGGCGGAAGCTGCCATATGGATGCGGACATGACGATGCGCGGACTGGAAGCACTGGGTGTGGACGATCTGGACGTTGTATTTCTGGAGAATGTGGGCAATCTGGTCTGCCCGGCGGAATTTGATGTCGGCGCCAACCGGAAAGTCATGATCCTCTCCGTTCCGGAAGGGGATGACAAGCCGCTCAAGTACCCGCTTATGTTTCAGGTCTCCGATGCGCTTCTGATCAACAAGATCGATGTGGCGCAGATCTTTGATTTCGATTTTGACGCCTGCAAAGAACGGGCGAGAAAGCTCAATGCGAATATTGAAGTCTTCCCGCTTTCTTCCCTGACGGGGGAAAACTTTGAGGAATGGCTGAGCTGGCTTAGAAAACAGATTGAGGAGGACAGAAGATGAAGGTAATTGAACTGCATCAGTCCGCAACGGCTTCCAATGACCGCGATGCGGAAGAACTCCGGAAAGAACTCAAGGAAAAAGGCATCTTCCTGATCAATCTGATGAGTGCGGCCGGCAGCGGAAAGACGACATTTCTCTCATCCACCATTCAGAGAATGCCGAAGGAGTACACCATCGGGGTACTGGAAGCGGACATTGCTTCCGATGTGGATGCGCTGCATATTGAGTCGTTAGGCGCCAAAGCCATCCAGGTGCATACGGACGGTATGTGCCACATGGATGCGGGTATGACCCGAACGGGACTGTTTGCGATGGAGTTGGAAGGGGTGGATATCGCCTTTCTGGAAAACATCGGAAATCTGATCTGTCCCGCGGAATATGATACCGGAGCGGTAAAGAAGGTCATGATCCTCTCGGTTCCCGAGGGAGATGACAAACCGCTGAAGTATCCGCTGATGTTTGAGAAGAGCGATGTTCTCATCATCAGCAAGATCGATGCTCTGCCGTATTTCAACTTTGATATGGGCAAGTGCATCGAACGCGTCAGATTCTTAAATCCAAACATCCAGATCTTCCCGCTCTCCGCCAAAACGGGCGAAGGCATGGAAGCATGGATCGAATGGCTGAAAAACGAAACGGAAAACTGGAAGAAATAAGAAAGAGGAAAACCATGGCAAAAGTAACAAAACGTATGACCAACAGCTGGGATTACAAACCGGATCCGAATTATGTTGCCGCAGACAAGGAAAAGGAAAAACTGATCCTGAAACTGGGCACCATGATCACGGACCGCTACCTGCAGAAGTTTACGCATACCTTAAAGACATCCGATCCGGAATATTGGATGCTGGATACGGTCTTAACCAAAGAAGAGGCGAAGTTCCTGCTCTCCTTTAAAAAGACGAGAGTCCCTTACAAGATGGAAGAGATTGCCTTACGCAACAACATGACACTCGAAGACACCAAGAAAATGGTCGATCACCTCTGCTGGGTCGGTGTCCTTGAGAGCAACCGTGAAAACCCGGAAAAGGAACTGCAGTACAATGTTCCGATCTTCGTTCCGGGCAGTGCGGAGTTCATGATGATGAATGATGAGCTGACGGATAAGTATCCGCAGCTGGCAACATTCTTCAACCTGATGACCCAGATGCCTTTGGAAAATGTCACACCGATGATCCCGCTGGGCGGCGCCGGTGTCGGCATGCATGTCATCCCGGTCGAAAAGGCCATTGAACACGAAAATCAGTCGGCAAGTGTGGAACACATCACCCACTGGCTGAACAAATACGACAAATACTCCGTCGGTCAGTGTACCTGCAGAAAACAGCAGGCCATCCGCGGAGAAGGCAGCGGCGAGATCAACGGGGAATTCTGTATCGGTATCGGCGACATGGCGGAATACTGTGTCAACCGAAACATGGGCAGATATATCTCCTACGACGAAGTCTTAGAGATCTTAAACCGTGCCGAACGTCACGGCTTCGTCCATCAGATCACCAACATCGACGGCGAAGACAAGATCGTTGCCATCTGTAACTGTGCTCCTGGCGTATGTAACGCATTACGTACGAGCCAGCTTTACAACACACCGAACATGTCCAGAAGTGCCTACCGTGCCCACGTGGATAAATCCAAATGCGTGGCCTGCGGCAAGTGCGTGGAAGTCTGTCCGGTCGGAGCGGCCAAGTTAGGCCAGAAGCTCTGCACGAAAAACGGCTTCATCCAGTATCCGACAACCCTGTTACCGGATGAAACAAAATGGACGGAAGACAACTGGAATCCGAATTACAGAGAAGATGCCAAACTGCATGTCTATGAAACAGGTACGGCTCCGTGTAAGACAGCCTGCCCGGCACACTTAGCCATTCAGGGTTACATCAAGATGGCCAAGGAAGGCCGTTATCTCGATGCCTTAAAACTGATCAAGCAGGACAACCCGTTCCCGGCAGTCTGCGGCGCCATCTGTAACAGAAGATGTGAAGACGCCTGTACCAGAGGCACGATCGATTCTCCGATTGCCATCGACGAGATCAAGAAATATATCGCATCCTTAGAACTGAATGACGAACACCGCTACATCCCGCTTTGCGAAAACGACGAAGGCAAGATGTGGGGTCCGGACTACAAGATGGCCATCATCGGTGCCGGCCCGGCCGGCTTAAGCTGCGCCTACTACTTAAGAAAGCGCGGATACGATGTCACGGTCTTCGAAAAGGAAAAAGTGGCCGGCGGCATGCTGACAAACGGCATTCCTTCCTTCCGTCTGGAAAAGGATGTCATTAAAGCGGAAATCGACGTACTCGAAAAGATGGGCGTGGAATTCGTTTTCGGCTGCGAAGTCGGTAAGGACACCACGATCCAGAAGTTAAGAGAAGAAGGCTACAAGGCATTCTACCTGGCCATCGGTGCCCAGGGCGGCAGAATGGCCGGTGTCCCGGGGGAAGATGCCGATGGCGTTATGACGGGTGTTGACTTCTTACGCGGCGTTAACCTCGGCGAGCAGAAACGCTTCAAGGGTGACGTTGTGGTCGTCGGCGGCGGTAACGTGGCAGTCGACGTGGCCAGAACGGCGCTGCGCATGACAGACGGTAAAGTCACAATGTTATGTTTGGAAGGCGAAAACGAAATGCCGGCGGCAGACGACGAAGTGCTGGATGCCAAGGCGGAAGGCGTGGAAGTCAGAAACGGCTGGGGCCCGAAGGAAGTCCTGGTCAAAAACGGCAAGGTCACAGGCATCGTCTTCAAAAAGTGCACGAAGGTTTACGATGAAAACCACCGCTTCAGCCCGGAATACGATGAAAACGAAACCATTACGCTGGACTGCACAACAGTGCTGCTCTCCATCGGTCAGAGCATTGTCTGGGGTGATCTGCTGAAAGGCGAAAACGTCAAGCTGAACCGCAACGGAACAGTTATGGCGGATGAGATCACATATCAGACCAGCCAGAAAGATATCTTTGTGGGCGGTGACGTCTATACGGGTCCGCGCTTCGCCATCGATGCGATCGCAGCCGGCAGACAGGGTGCCGAAAGCATGCACCGTTACGTCCATAAGGGACAGTCCCTGACGATTGCCAGAGATCTGCGCGGTTTCAAATCCTTAGACAAGGATAATATCGTCTTAGACAGCTATGACACTTCCAAGCGTCAGGTACCGGGATCCAAGGCCTTAGATCCGCGCAAGACATTTGCGGACGCAAGACTCCCGTTAACGGAAGAGCAGGTCAAGACGGAAGCGAACCGCTGCTTAGGCTGCGGCCTCAGCGTGGTTGACCTCAACCGCTGTATCGGATGCGGCTTATGCACAACGCGCTGCGAATTCGATGCCATCCATCTGGAAAGAGATTTGCCGGATGCTTCCAACATGGTCGCATGCGAAAATAAATTCGGCCCGATCGGCAAATACGCCGCTCAGAGAGAATTCAAGATTCTCTTCAAGAAGAGAAAGAATGCATGAGCTGGGAATCGTGACCCACATTGCCAAAACGCTGGATGAGGTCGCGAAGGATAACGGCTTGGATTCAATTGCCACGGTCACGGTAGAGATCGGGGAAGTCAGCGGGATCTTACTGGATTACTTCACGGACTGCTGGGATTACTTCAAGGTGAAGAATCCCGTCCTGAAGGACTGCAAAATGATCATCGAGACGATCCCGGCACTCACCTACTGCGAGGACTGCCATCAAACCTATGAGACAGTGAAGTACGCCAAGATCTGTCCGCACTGCGGCGGTGAGCATACCTACCTGGTGCAGGGGAACGAGTGCAACATCAAGCAGATCGAAGTAGAGGATTAAATACGAGGAGGAAACGGGTGTTTCCTCCTTTTCCTTTATATATATAAGGGGAGTAAAAAAGTTCAAAAAACTGTGGACAACTTCGGGGTCCCATGGTAATATAATCTGTTCAATGGAAATGCCCTTGAGCTTGTGAAAACTTTTGAAAAAAAGTGTTGCATAAGCTGAGGGCATTTGTTATAATACTGAAGCGACCGCGTTGAAGTGCGAGGTTGCCGACACACTGAAAGGCGTTGTCATGACGCTGCCATGATTGGTGAGAAGTCGGGGAATTTGCATGGAGCGGGTTGACCATGAGTCAACATAGAGATAGAAGGAGGATATTCATGGCAAAGAACACGGTACGTATCAAATTAAAAGCGTACGAACATCGTTCTCTTGATGCAGCAGCGGAAAAGATCGTTGCAAGCGTTAACGAACACGGTGCAAAGAAAGTCGTTGGACCTGTACCACTTCCAACAGACAAAGAAGTTATCACAATCTTAAGAGCGGTACACAAATACAAGGATTCTCGTGAACAGTTTGAAGTAAGAACTCACAAACGTTTAATTGAAATCGTCGGACCGACAAGCGAAACCATCGATGCATTAAGCAGACTGGAATTACCAAGCGGTGTCGATATCGAGATCAAGCTTTAGGAGGACGTGCAATGAAGGGTATCTTAGGTAGAAAAGCAGGCATGACACAGGTCTTCACAACAGACGGTGTTCAGATTCCTGTTACAGTCATTGAAGTCGTTCCAAACGTTGTACTTCAGAAGAAAACAGTCGAAACAGACGGTTACGAAGCAATCCAGTTAGGCATCGAAGATGTCAAAGAAAAGAATTCCACAAAAGCGGAAGTCGGACATGCCAAGAAGGCAAACACTGCTGCAAAGAAATTCGTCAAGGAGATCCGCGGCAATGAAATGTTCAACTACGAAGTTGGAAACGAAGTAAAAGTTGATTTATTCGCTGCAGGCGAAATCGTTGATGTAACAGGTACTTCCAAAGGTAAAGGTTACATGGGCGCTGTCTACAGAAACAACCAGTCCTTACAGCCGAGAACTCACGGTGCTTCCTTAGTCAGAAGAGCTGTCGGTTCCTTAGCAACAATCGGCCGTAACAACGGCATCATCAACAAGGGTCGTACAATGGCTGGTCACGAAGGTCACTTAACAGTTACCAACCAGGCGCTGGAAGTGGTCAAGGTTGACGTTGAAAACAACTACATGCTGGTCAAGGGCAATGTACCGGGACCGAAGAGAGGTTATGTTGTTATTAAATCAACAAAGAAAAACAGAGCAGCAAAACAGCCGGTTACACTGGTTGATTACACTGCCGGTAAGGAGGAGTAACAGATGCCAACAGTTAAAGTATTAAGTCTTAAAGGCGAAGAATTACGTGACATCGTACTTTCCGATGAAGTGTTCGGTATCGAACCACACAAACAGGCTCTGTTTGATGCAGTAGTCATGCAGCAGGCAAGCCGTCGTCAGGGAACTCACGACACAAAGACCCGCGGCGAAGTCAGCGGTGGCGGTAAGAAGCCATTCAGACAGAAAGGCACAGGCCGTGCCCGTCAGGGTAGCTCACGTGAAGTCCAGATGCGCGGTGGCGGAATCGCGTTCGGACCACATCCAAGAACATATGGATATAAATTAAACCGTAAAGTCCGCCGTTTAGCTCTGAAGAGCGCTTTATCACAGCATGCTTTAGATTCCACACTGAAAGTTGTTGAAAACTACAATATGGAAGCTAAGACAAAAGAATTTGTGAAAGTCATGAAAGCATTAGGTTTAGACCGCAAGACAATCTTCGTCGCAACTGTCGAAGAAGACTGGGACAATGCGTTCCTCGCAATGCGGAATATCCCGAATGCATTATTCCTCACAGTGGAAGAGTTAAATACATACGATCTGGTCAATGCCGATGCAGTTGTATTTACTGAAGAAGCTGCGAAATTAGCTGGGGAGGTATGGGCATAATGAATAACTATGATGTCATCGTTCGTCCAATCGTCACTGAAAAAACAGTGAACGCCAATGAAAAGAACAACACAGTCGTCTTCGAAGTAGCTCCGAAAGCTAATAAGACGGAAGTCAAAATTGCCGTTGAGGCAATCTTCAACGTTAAGGTTGAAAAAGTAAATATCGTCAACGTTGCCCCGAAAACAAAGAGAATGGGCAGATACGAAGGCAAGACAAACGCTGTCAGAAAAGCCTACGTCAAACTGGCGAAGGGAGACGCAATCGACGTCTTCTCGATCTAACAGATCGAACAATTATCGGGAGAATCACGCTATTCCCGGAAAAAATGCGTAAGGAGGAATTAATCCATGGCGATTAAAAAATACAAACCAACCACAAACGGTCGCCGCGGGATGACAACTCTGGCAAATGAAGAATTAACAGCCAGAACACCGGAGCGTTCCTTACTGGCCCCGCTGAAAAGCCATGCAGGCCGTAACAACACAGGACGCATCACGACACGTCATCAGGGTGGTGGACACAAACGTCAGTACCGTTTAATCGACTTCAAGAGGGATAAAGATGGAATCCCGGCCACAGTAACTACCATCGAATACGATCCGAACCGTTCCGCAAACATCGCATTACTGGTTTATGCAGACGGTGAAAAGAGATATATCTTAGCTCCGAAGGGAATTAAGGTCGGACAGAAAGTCGTTTCCGGATCCCACACTGACATCATCGTCGGTAACTGTCTGGAAATGGGAAACATGCCGGAAGGTACAGTTATCCACAACGTGGAACTGAAACCTGGCAAGGGCGGACAGCTGGCAAGAAGCGCCGGTGTCTCCGCACAGATCTTAGGTATTGAAGATCGCTATGTCACTGTCAAGCTGGCAAGCGGCGAAGTCCGTAAGATCTTAAAGAACTGCCGTGCTACAGTCGGTGAAGTCGGAAATGAAGACTACAGCCTGGTCAACATCGGTAAAGCCGGTAGAACCCGCTGGATGGGCGTCCGTCCGACAGTCCGTGGTTCCGTTATGAACCCGGTTGATCACCCGCATGGTGGTGGTGAAGGCAGAGCCCCAATCGGCCGTAAATCCCCAATGACTCCATGGGGCAAGAGAGCTATGGGCGTCAAGACCCGTAAGAAAAAGAACAAATCCGATAAGCTCATCGTAAGACGTAGAAACGGTAAATAAACGAAAGGAAGGAAAGAACAATGGCAAGAAGTTTGAAAAAAGGTCCATTCTGTGATGAATACTTATTCAAAAAAGTAGAAGAAATCAACAAGAGTGGTAAAAAAGAAGTCATTAAGACATGGTCTCGTCGTTCCACGATTTTCCCTCAGTTCGTTGAACACACGTTCGCAGTCTACAATGGCAAGGAACATGTTCCGGTCTATGTCACGGAAGACATGGTCGGTCA
>CADCPY010000142.1 GCA_902803495.1 uncultured Erysipelotrichaceae bacterium | reverse complement strand
TTATATCTGTATGCACTTACGGTCTATGTTGAAGAAATCGATATCAAAAAAGTTGCCAGCGTAACGGTGGAACCTTCTGAAGTGGTTCTGGTTCCTGGCGTGAGAGAGGAACAGTCGCTTACGGCAACTGTACTCCCGGCTTACCTTGAGGATCGCTCTGTCACTTGGACATCCAGTGATGAAAGCGTTGCAACAGTTGATGAAAATGGCGTTGTTACTGCTGTCAACTATGGTGAGGTCACAATTACGGCAACAGCAAATGCCTCTGTTGGCCAGGATCCGGTTGTCTCCGGCTCCGCAACAGTCAAAGTTACGACATTTGATTCAATGAATGGTTTCGTTTATGCACAGGTCGGACTTCAGGATGAAGAAGGAGACTATTCGGCATTCGTTAAGATCGATTTCAATGATAACTCCATGACACTTGAAGGATACGGTTACTTACCGTTTATCGGTGGCGGCCAGTCCAAAGACTATGTTTACGGAAACAATTCGGATTATATTTTGATCCGTCAGAAGATCAGTGATAACTACAGTCTCGATATGGATAATGTTATTGGATTGAATCAGTCCTATGCACTGATTGACGGCATGAACCTCCCGACATTTACATATCCGGTTGAGGGCGGAGATCCGGCGGTATACGATTATGACATCATTGGATTTACGCAGGCAGGTCTGTTAGAGTTCCTGGATGTGGAAAACCTGAGCATTAGTTATATTCCAAACGTCAGCTTTGTTGCCGGAACATTCGCTGGTTATTACTACGAAGAGTCATTAGGAGCAAACCTCTATATCTACTACACTCTTGGAAGTGATGGCAACCTGTACGCTATCTTCCTGAAAGGCGATGAAGAGGGCGGTCTGACAATGTACAAGAACCCTGCAATTCCGTTAAAGGGATATGAAATGGGAAGCGACTTAACTGCATACTCCATGACATATGCATACAGCTCTACAGGTGTAGATGGTGTGTTCATTGCAAATAATGTGGATAAGACAATCTACTATGTTGATATGTCTGATGCACAGGCAACGGAATTTACTGCCAGATTTGTTACGAAACTGGAAGGTGTTACAAGCCTGACAACGCTGTATGACAAGGATTATGATGCTGCAGCAGAAATTGCATCTTCTGAACGTGCCGAATACTTCAAAGCACTGTTTGCAAACTGGGACGGCACAGTCATGACTGCAGTCAAAGGTGAATTACCGGTAGCAGTCGAAGAACCTGCAGCGGAAATGGAAGTTACAGAAGAAACTACGGAAGTAACGGAAGATGTAACGGAAGATGTAACGGAAGAAGTTGTGGAAGAAGTTACGGAAGAAACTCCTGCAGAAGAAGTACCTGTGGAAGAAACTCCTGCGGAAGAAGTCCCGACGGAAGAAGAACCTGCAACAGAAGAAACACCAGCCGAGGATACTCCGACGGAAGAAGAACCTGCTGAAACACCTGCTGAAGAAATACCAGAGGAAGAAGAACCTGCAGTAGAGGAAACTCCTGCAGACGATCCGGAAGCCGTAGTTGTTCCGGAAGAACCGGCAGTGGAAGAACCTGTTCCGGCCAATGCCGTAAGAGGCTCACTCAATAACGTAAAAGACTATACACCGAGACCTTCCAACTCCTCCAAAGTGGAAAAGGCGGAAGAACAGAGCGGAGACGAATATGCCTTCAATCTGGTGTACACGGAAGAAGTCGATGTCACCAACGGTGTCATCACAGTGACTTACGATCCGGAAGTCTTAACATATGTCTCTACAGAGAGCAATCTCACAAAGAGCAAACTCGAATATACATCCGTGAACGACAGTGAAGCAGGTGTAATCATATTTGCCTTCGCTACAAAAGATCTGCAGCTCAAGGGCAACACGCTGGCAACATTCAAATTCAAGGAAGGCTGTGAAAACACAGATGTGACAATGAGCACAAAGGAAGTCAACAAAGACTTCGACTTAACAGACAGCAAGACGGTTACGGTGGAAGCAGAACATGACTTGAACGAACCGACTTGGGAATGGGCAGCTGACGTCAAGAGCGCCAAGGCCACATTCGTCTGTAAGAAGGATGCAAGCCATGTCGAAGTGGTGGATGCGAAAGTGACTCATGTCACAGTCGAACCGACTCCGGATAAAGACGGTATGATCACATACACGGCTACAGCCGAATTCAACGGCAAGACATACACGGATACCAGACAGACAGGCATCCCGTATGATCCGGCGTATGATGACAATAACAACGGCGGAAGCGGCAGCGGCGGAAACGGCGGCGGAAATGGCGGCGGCGGATCGGTAACACCGAGCACACCGGACGATGACGAACCGGTTACACCGGAACCGACACCGGAGCCGACTCCAACTCCAACACCGGAGCCGACACCGACACCGGAACCGACACCGACACCGGAACCGATTCCGGAAGACGATACTCCGGCCGCAGGCGTAGGCACGCTGGCAATTGCGACACTGGCCTTCACGGCAGCGTCCATCATTGCCGGTATCTACCTTGCAACAAAGAGAAACTTCGTAGGTCTGGCACCGTCCGTCGGCGCAGCAATCGCTACGGCTCTGACTCAGAGCTTCGGCGGTAAGGTTGTTCCGTTTGACGCATGGTCTGCCGTAACGGGTGCACTGTTCGCAGTGAACGCGGTACTGATCTACCTGAAGAATAAAAAGAACCAGTAATCTCTCTTGAGAGATTCATAGAACGAAAAGACAGCGTTTCATCGCTGTCTTTTTGTATTCTGTGAAATTCCGTCAAATTGTTTGTCAGAATCCTTTGCGGTGCATTATAATGAAATTAACGAAAGACGTTTTTTTTATGTACGATAACTCACAGATCCGCATTGTTTTACTTTTAAAACTGAATCAGCTGAAGCGGGAGGAGCTTCCTACGCTCTCTTACCAGAATCTGGTTGATTATCTTTTCAGCGTGCGCTGGAAAAATGCGCTTCCGGAGAATCTGAACGATATCACGACGGACATCATGGCCATCAAGGCGGAAGAGGTGGTCAGCTACCTCAGCTACCAGGCCATTGTGGATTCCAAGAAACACACGCTAAACGATTTTGACGATTTATTATGAAATATGAAATTATCCGGCCGGATACCGACGAAAGGTTAATCGGCTCTCCACTTTCCAATCTGTCACTGCGCGTATTATCGAAAGCTGCCCTTAAACAGGAGTATTTCGATAATTTGTTTTTTCCTGCGCCTGTTTTTCCGGACGATGAGAATCTGAGAGTTGTCTCAGAGCGCATTCAGGAAGCCATTGAGACGGAAGAGAAGATCTTTGTCTTCGGAGACTACGATGCTGACGGTATCAGCTCCACTTCCCTCATGGTTGCCTATTTGAAGCGGCAGGGAGCCGATGTCGGCTACTACATTCCGAACCGCTTAAAGGAAGGCTACGGGCTGACGAAGGACAAACTGGAAATGGCTATTGAGAAGGGATATTCCTTAGTCATTACGGTTGATAACGGCGTCAGCGCCTATGAAGCTCTGGACTATGCGGAGACAATGGCGGTAGATGTCATCATCATGGACCATCACATTATCCTGGGGGACAGGGAATACGAATACATTCTGCATCCGGACCTCTTTGAGAATCCTTACTTCCGCGACATGTGCGGGGCCGGGGTGGTACTGCAGTATTTAAGACACAATCATGCCGACCGCAAAAAGGACTGGATCTTAGCCATGGTGGCAACCGTCGGCGACATGGTGCCGGTTTTTCTGGCCAACCGTGAGATCTTAAAGAAAGGGCTGCAGTTCTTCAATGAAGGAGCCTATCCGGCGCTGAGCTATCTTTCCAAAAAGAAGATCACCGATGAAACGGGAATCGGCTTTGATATCGTACCGAATATCAATACGGTGGGACGCTTGGCGGACAGAGCCAATGTCAATAACCTGGTGAAGTTTTTGCTATTGGAAGATGAAACGCAGATCATCCATGTGGCCAATCAGTTAAAAGAGCTCAACAAGGAACGTCAGCAGCTGGTGAAAGATGCCAAAAGCACCACACCGGATGCGCAGTACGACTTTGCGAACTACATGATCCTGATTTCCAAGAGCTATCATGAAGGTATTATCGGCCTTCTGGCCAATGCCTGCATGAATGAAGTTTATAAGCCGGTAATCGTATTTGCGGAGAACGAGAAGGAATTCAAGGGCAGCGGCAGATCGCCGAAGAGCTATGACATCCATGAGAATCTTTCCCGCTACAAAGACCTCTTTGCCCACTTCGGCGGACACGAGCAGGCCTGCGGCGTGACGATCAGTAAGGAAAACTTCCAGCAGTTTATTGACCTGTTAAAAAACGAGGAAGCCAAGGAGATCGCGGAAGAGAAGGAAGAAGCCATCGCCATCAGTCTGGAAGACCTTACCTTAAAGAGCGTGGAGGAACTGTTCTCGTTCCGTCCGTTCGGCATGGACTTCAAGCTGCCGGACTTCTATCTGCGCTTTTTACCTGTCAATAACACGCAGATTTTAAAGAATGAATACCGCAAGACGGTGACCTATAAAAACAGGGAAATCGTTGAGGTGCTGTGCTTCAGTCCGGCATTTCTGACGCATCTGGAAGCGGACGGATGGCACGATGTCATCGTGACGCTCAACATCAATGAGTTTAACGGGAAAAAGAACGTTTCCATGTACGTAAAGGATGTTCTTTAGTCTGAAATATTATTAACAAGACAGGGGAGATTTGCTATAATTTCTGTGTTGTGGAGGAAGACAAAATGAATTTAAAAGATTATATTGCTACGATTCCAAATTATCCGATCGAAGGTGTTATGTTCCGTGATGTTACTCCGTTAATGGGAAACGGAGAGGCTTTTAAGGAAGCAACCCGTCAGCTGGCTGCTTATGCGAAAAAGGTCGGCGCAGACGTGATCTGCGGACCGGAATCCCGCGGATTCATTTTCGGCTGTCCGGTCGCAACAGAACTCGGCATCGGTTTTGTTCCGGTTCGTAAACCGAACAAACTGCCGCGTGAAGTCATTTCCGCCGAATATTCCCTGGAATACGGCACAAACAAGCTGGAAATGCACAAAGACGCCATCAAACCTGGTCAGAAGGTTGTCATTATCGATGACCTGCTTGCCACGGGCGGAACAGTCGAAGCAGTCATTAAGATGGTGCATGAACTGGGCGGCGAAGTGGTCGGCTGCGCATTCATTATTGACCTTGTGGACTTAAAGGGCCGCGAGCATTTAAAAGGCTACGATGTCTTTGCGCTGCTCGAATACGAAGGCGAATAATATACGTAAGAGACAAATTGTGATAAAATCGAAGTATCGTTACTTCGATTTTTATGTTTGCGGAGGCTTATGGCAAAGTTTGAAGTTTATTCCTTTGAAGATCTGATGAATGAAGTCAGATCCTACATGAAGAATGAGAACAATCTGGCGCTGATTGAAAAAGCGTATCTTTATGCTGCCGACAAACATAAGGAACAGAAGCGGAAAAGCGGAGAGCCTTATATCATTCATCCGCTGCAGGTTGGCACGTATCTGGCCAAGCTGCATGCCGGACCTTCCACGGTAGCGGCGGGACTTTTACACGATGTTCTGGAAGACTGCGACGTGGATCCGGATGACTTCACGGATGAATTCGGAGAAGAGATCTACAAGCTGGTGGAAGGGGTCACCAAGATCGGTAACCTGAAATTCAAGGATGAGAAGGAATACCAGGCGGCCAACCACCGCAAGATCCTGATTGCCATGGCTTCGGATATCCGCGTGATCTTGATCAAGTTATGCGACCGGCTGCACAACGTGCGTACACTGCAGTATCAGCCTCCGGAAAAACAGAAGAAGATTGCCAAGGAGACGCTGGAAGTCTATGCACCGATCGCGCACCGCTTAGGTATCAGCGAGATCAAGAACGAACTGGAAGACATTTCCTTCATGTACCTGGATCCGGAGAAATACCATGAGATCGCGGGACTTGTCGAAAACAAGAAGGCGCAGCGGGATGAGCAGGTGCGTCAGATGATCATCTCCATTGATGAGCTTCTGGCGGACAAGCATATCAATTTCCGCATTTTCGGCCGCTCGAAGCACTTATATTCCATCTACAACAAGATGCTGAAGAAGAATAAGCGTTTTGACGAGATTTTAGACCTTCTGGCGATCCGTATCGTCACGGAGAACGCTCTGGACTGCTACGAGATTTTGGGCTATATCCACGCCAAATACACGCCGATTCCGGGCAGGCTGAAAGACTACATCGCCATGCCGAAGTTCAACATGTACCAGTCGCTGCATACTTCCGTCATCAATTCGGAAGGCACGATCTTCGAGATCCAGATTCGTACCGAGGAGATGGACGAAATCGCCGAGCGCGGTGTTGCGGCACACTGGCGGTACAAGGAAGGCAAATACAACTCCAAGGAAGAACAGAAACAGATCGAAGAGCGTCTGTCGCTCTTCCGCGATATTATTTCCATCAAGGACGATGAGGATCTGGATGACCAGGTCTTTATGGAAACTCTGCAGCGGGACTTCTTTGACACCAACGTCTATGTCATGTCCCCGAAGGGCAGGGTCATCGACCTGCCGCAGGGCTCCACACCGATCGACTTTGCCTACCGTATTCATACGGAAGTCGGCAACAGCACCATCGGTGCCACGGTCAACGGCATTCTGGTACCTCTGAATACGGTACTGAAGACAGGGGATGTCGTCTCGCTTCAGACTTCGAAAAACTCCGTCGGTCCGTCCGAGGACTGGCTGAAGTTTGTCAAGACGACCCATGCCCGCAACAAGATCAAATCCTTCCTCTTGAAGAAGGAAATGGAAAGCCGGGCTCCGATCATCGAGCGCGGGGAAAGCATGCTGAAAGAGGAATTCGAACGCAGAGAAGTGGATGCGGAATGGCTGCAGCCGAAAAAACTGCAGGAGATCTATTCCCAGTACAATCTCAAGGAATACAACGACTTCATGTATGCCGTCGGGAACAAGGCCATTTCCCTCAGCAGCATCATGGATAAGGTCAACAAGAAGGCCCATGCCCAGGCGGCTCCGACCTTAAATTCCAATACGGTCTATGTCCGTGAGGAGAAAAAGAAATACACCAGCAAGCTCGGGATCCGGGTGGCCGGAATCGATTCCATCAAGATCTCTTTGGCAGGCTGCTGCAGCCCGGTGCCGGGAGATGAGATCATCGGCTTTATCACCAAGGGCCAGGGCGTCAAGGTCCACCGGAAAGACTGCCCGAACATTCAGAAAGAGGGCAACCGCATCATCGATGTGGAGTGGGAAGAAGACTACCATGACACGAAGTACGAAGTCACGCTTTACATTGAAGCAACCGACCGTACCTTCCTGATCACGGATATCGTTACCGTCCTCTCCCAGTCCAAGGCTCAGTTAAATGCCATCAACTCTTCCGTCAAGGAAGACAAGGTCAATACGGTCACCACCATCAAGATCGTGGTGGACAATTCCGAACACTTGAAAAACGTCATTGCGAATCTGAGAAAGGTGCAGAGCGTCACCAAGGTGGAGAGAAAAATTGTTTAAGAAGACACTGTTACTCGTACTTGCACTGCTACTGTTACTAAGCGGCTGCGCAAGGAGTGAAGAAGAGGAAAAAGGAAAAGAGGAAGGCGGAAGCGAAGGAGGGAACACCGTGCGTCTGATCATCTATTACGACATGGAGAATCATGAAGAAGACATGAAGAAAGTTCTCGAAGAATACGGCCTGACTCCGATGTACCGCTACGAGCAGATCTCCGCGATCGCCGTACGGGGCAACAAGAAAATGTCCAACTATGAACTCATGCAGCTGAAAAACGCTCTCTCAGCCTATGAATTCATCACAGAGGTCAAGGAAGACCGCAAAAACGAATTGCATTAAAAAGAGTCCTGTGTGTCACAGGACTCCTTTTCATAGTAGGAGAGGGGAAGCACCTTTCCCTCGCTTAAGACGTAGGAGGCGTCCGCTTCCTTGCTGATCAGCGTGAAGTAGATGCGGGCGAACTTCATCCTGTTGGAAAGGCAGATCGCAAAGCGCAGGGCTTTGGAGAAATTCTTCTCTGCCGTTTCATAAAGGAAGAGGCTCTCTTTCGCCGAGATGCGCAGCATCCGGACGCGGAAGTTCTCTTTGGTAAGAGGATGCTTCAGGGTGATCCTGCCGTGATTGGCATCGGAGATGTCCTTTAAGTTAAGAAGGAAAGAGCGGACCGGTTTGACCGGTGCGTTTTTGATTTGAATCTGAATCTGCATAAGTTTCTCCTTTCTTCCGCCAAAAAAGCGGAGATATTCAGCAACAGTAAAAAGTACTGTTATCCTGATATCTCCGCATTTGTTTTTACGACTCTATTGTAAGAAAGAAACGCTCATTTGTCATTCAACCGGTGGTTTAATC
>CADCPY010000141.1 GCA_902803495.1 uncultured Erysipelotrichaceae bacterium | reverse complement strand
TAATAGGTTGCGCCATCCACGAGCTCGAAGACCGGCTCCGGCAGTAAATTGTCCATGACCCATCCGGTCAGGGTCTTCCCGTTGCGGGAGAAAACGACACGAAGCGCAAGCACCTCGTAGGTGAGCCCGCTCTGCTCCTGCAAAGAAATCTTCCGAATGGCGGAGGCATATACCGTATCCTCCGGACTGAGCCTGTCGATCTCCTGCTCTGTCCCATTGATCAAAGGTTCTTCATAGACACAGACCGTCCCTTCTGCCGGGAGCGTACAGCGGCTCAAGCCGGGCAATTCGATTGTCGAATCGCTCAGAACTTGAACGGTGCCTGCCGCCTCACTTCCCTGCTGCAGGGAGGACTCCGTCCGGGGAGTCTCCGTCGCCGGGCCAAGAAGCAGCTGCCGAAGTGCGTCAATATACGCCTGTCTGCGTTTTTCTGCCGCTGCAGGGGTCTCTCCCTCCAGGCTGATCCAGTATTCCCCGAGATAACTTGAGATCGGGTTTTGCCACGGGATGATCGAAATGTCCGTTTCTGCAATGTCATATGTGGAAAGAATCGCCCGCATCTCCGCGATCGTGGCGCCCTTCAGGCTCATGAGCTCCTCGAGCGTCTTTTCCCGGTTCGTTCCGGGCAGCAGTCCGCAGGCGTAGCTGTCCGGCGCCATCTGCCACACATAGACCTCCAGCCCCTTCGCGGTGTCCAGGTCAAAGTACGCAGGATACTGCTCTCTGAGCGTGGTCAGCCCAACCGGCGCCGCGCCCTCAGCCGACGGTGCGCCGAGATTTGTGACCGTCCAGCCGTCCTGTGTCAGGCGGGTAAAGCCCCTGTTGTCCGCCGTGTCCGGGACAGACGCCGTCCAAAGCACAGCGTCGTTTTCATCCAAGGCCGCGATGGTCACGCCGCGCAGGTCCTCACACCCGTCCAGCAGCGCCAGACGGATTCTCTCGCCCTTGCGAAAGAGGGAGCCGTCCCCGTTCTCACAGCCGCCGCTGAGATCCGGTGTCGTAATCTCGATACGCCTGACGCTATCCGCACCGATTGTCAGATAGAATTCGCCTCCCGCGTGCTGCTGCGCGGGAGCGGTATCACCGCCGGCGCAGACAGTTCGCAGATATTTGGCAAACTCCGGATCGGAAACCGCATATCGCTTGCCGCGAAACACAATTTCCACCATATCCTCGGTCGCATGATACCCGTTTGCATAGATGCGGGAACCATCCGCCATGAAAACGCAGAGCTGATAACCGGGCGTCTGACCTTCATACCGGCTGCTCCTGCCGGCTTTGGAGACAGCAGAAAAGCGCTCGACCATTTCATCGATCTGGTTCTCATTGAGTTCTCCCTGGCAGTCATCCCCGACAAACATGTTGAAATACGTCACTTGATTGACTTCCGCTCTATCAATCACGAAGCCATCTTTCGGATTAGTCATTAAGCATACAGCAAGAACGATGCAGGCAATCACAGCAATCAGGATCATCCAAAAGGACGGCTTTTTGTAGTTCAAAACACCTTTGACGCGCTCTTTCACACCCACTTCGCCGAACGCAAGCGGACAAGCCGCAATCTGTTTCCTATGAAAACTGCAGTCCAGTAAAGCCTGGGAATATCCTGCGATATCATTCCGGTTCATACCCCGGATCACCTTTTCATCACATGCCATCTCAATATCACGGCAAAGAAGAATGTATGCGACCCAGCATAAAGGATGAAACCAGTATACGGACAAGAGTAAAAATCCCAGCGGTTTCCACCAGTGGTCATGCCGCGCCAAATGGGCCTTTTCATGTCGTATCACATGTTCCAGCGTTTCGCCGCTCATGGAAGACGGAACATAAATCAGAGGCAAGAACACTCCCAGAATAAACGGCGTCTTGACTTCATCACAGGCAAGAATTCCTTCCTCTACAGGGATACTGGCGGAAACTGTTTTCTTCAGTTTCCAAAAGCTGATCAGCGCATATGCCAGCATTGCAACAACCCCCGCAATCCATATCATTGCCAGAGCGGGAATCAGCAGCTGAAGCGGATTTACGCTGGCAGCCGGAGACGGTGTAAACGTCTCCGTTATCAGCGGATTCACGGTTTCATTAATGATTGGAATTCCCGAGTCAATCACCGGTTTCTTTTGCTGTGTGATATTCACCGGAATTGTTTCGCTGCTCGGAATCAAACTGAGGACACTTTCAAACGAGAACGGACAGATCAGCCGGATGGCGACCAGTCCCCAAAGAAGGCACGAGATCCATTTCGGCGCTTTTTTCAGAATCCGTCTTGTCAGTATGACCGCCAGAATCAGCCAGCCTGCGGTAATACTCATATTCAGAACTTTAAGGAATACTGCGCTCACGCTTATTCCCCCTTTCGAAAGGAATCAATCATTTTCTGAATTTCGTCCGCTTCTTCAGCTGAGATGCTTTTTCTGGAAATAAATGATGCGACAAAGGCCGGCAGAGATCCCTGATAGGAATCCTCTATAATCTGCTCGCTCTTTGCGGAATAGAATTCTTCACGGGGAACAAGGGAAGAAACGATTCCCTCCCTGTTCTGAAGCAGTCCCTTCTCGCACAGTTTGCGCAAAACGGTATAGGTCGTCGGCCTTTTCCAGCCCAGCTCCTTCTCACAGATCTTTGCCAGCTCCCCCGACGCAATCGGCTCATGCGCCCAGACGATATCGGCAAACCGTTCCTGTATTGCTCCAAGTTCAAAGTCTTTCATAATTCTGACTCCCTTCTGTCTGTTTATCCGAATAAACACATTTTTAGTTTATCCGAATAAACAAAGTTTGTCAACCGTTCCCGGAGTTGCTGCAAATTATTATCAATAAAGAGAAAGAAAAACAGCAGGTGTTCTTTGGAACACCTGCCGTCAAATTCATTTATTCTAGTACTGATTCATCTTGGATCCGCAGTTGATGCAGTATCTCGGCAGCAT
The DNA here is from genome assembly GCA_902803495.1 of uncultured Erysipelotrichaceae bacterium. Classification (GTDB taxonomy): domain Bacteria; phylum Bacillota_I; class Bacilli_A; order Erysipelotrichales; family Erysipelotrichaceae; genus RUG14871. The sequence goes on along the minus strand of CADCPY010000141.1, from coordinate 7,511 downwards.
TTCCCTGCTCTTCAGCTCATATCCGCAGACCGCACATTTGTATGCCGGTTTCGGAGATCCGCATTCCGTACAGAACTTGCCCGTATTCTCCGCACCGCACTTCACGCACAGCCACTTGCTGTCGTCTTTCTGCTCGGCAACCTCTTCCTTCTTCTTTGCTTCCCAGAGCGGTTCCTTGAGTTCTTCGTTTCCGAAGGCAACCCAGAGTTTTCTCAGCTGCTCTTCATACTTGGTGAAGGATTCGTTCCATGCTTCTTCCGGATGGTCACCGTCGCTGATGTCCACCGTGATGCTCTCAAACCACGGAGAGTTTATCTCGAATTGGGCAGTGAACTCGTATTCATACTGATATTTCGGCGGATCAAAGCTGATGCTCTTGCCTTCCTTATCGACATCGTAGATTTCATCCTTATCCTCGTTGATCGTGACGTCCAGATCTTTGATCTGATCAAAGGAGATCAGATCCGCGTTCGTGCTGCGGTAATCCGCGCGGCTGACGCAGAAAAGTCTCTGCTTTGTATCCACATAGATCTTCTTTGTTCTGCCGAACTCAACATCCGGATGGAAGTTTTCCATCTTTTTCAGGTTCTCTTCACGATAAATCAGGTGTCCCTGGATCTCCGCCAGTGTTCTTTTCTTCACGTGTGTTAAAAGCGGGGAAAGCTTTCCCGCGCAGTTCTTGCACAACTGCCCGTTCGCCAGTCTGGTGGTGCCAAAAAGGCCCAGTTTTGTTTCACATAAGCTGCAGTATTTTGCTTCAAAAAGTGCCATGCGTCGCCTCCTGTAATTATAAATACATTTTCTTCTATTATTATTTTATCATGTCTTGGTGCTTCCATTCCAAAAATCGGCAGTTTTGTTTTAAAAAGGCTTCGCAACTGCGAAGCCTTCTTTGTTCCTTGTGATTTGAAATGTTATTTCAGAAGACAGGCTATTCCCATTCAATCGTACTGACCGGCTTATCGGAATAGTCCCATAAAACGCGGTTGACACCCGGCACTTCCGCAACGATTCTGTCGCGGATCGTCAGTAATGTTTCCGTCGGCAGAATCACGCTTTTGGCCGTAACGGCATCGACTGTGGTGATGGCACGGACGATGACTGGCCAGCCCATGTAACGCTTGCCGTCCTTGATTCCCGTAGACTGAAGATCCGGAATCACAGCGAAATACTGCCACGGTAACTCTTCCAGTTTTCCGATCTCTTCTCTGACGATGGCGTCTGCTTCTCTTAAAGCAGAAAGACGGTCACGGGTGATGGCTCCTGTGCATCTGACACCTAAGCCCGGTCCCGGGAACGGCTGACGGTAGACCATGCCGTGCGGTAAGCCCAAAGCTTCACCGACAACACGTACTTCGTCTTTATATAACAGCTTTACCGGTTCCACCAGTTCAAACTGCAGGTCTTCCGGTAAGCCTCCGACATTGTGATGTGCCTTGACACCCTTGGATTCCAGGATATCCGGATAAATGGTTCCCTGGGCAAGGAATTCAATTCCGTCCAGTTTTCTTGCTTCTTCCACGAAGACGTCGATGAAGATCTTTCCGATGATCTTGCGCTTTGTTTCCGGATCGGCAACTCCTGCCAATTGATCCAGGAAGCGGTCGGTCGCATCCACATAGACGAGATTCGCATCCATCTGATTGCGGAAGACTTCAATTACCTGTTCCGGTTCCCCCTTACGGAGTAAACCGTGGTTGACATGCACGCAGGTCAGCTGCTTGCCGATGGCTTTGATCAATAAGGCCGCAACGACCGAAGAATCCACACCGCCGCTTAATGCCAGTAAGACTTTCTTGTCACCGACCTGTTCGCGGATGGCTTTGACCTGTTCTTCGATAAAGGCATTTGCCAGCGCTGCATTTGTAATACGTTCCATTGTTTCCGGACGGACATCACTCATATCTGTTACCTCCAATAAAATATAGGAAGATTATAACATAATCTTCTTTTCCGCTACCCCGTAACCTTCTGTTTTTTTTCAATACAAAAGGCCATGAAGTACGTATTTCCCCTCATGGCCTGTTCCTGTTTATTCTTCGTTTGCCAGCGCGATATCTTCCGCCTTGATCGGCAGATTGTAGAAGCGCTTCCCGCAGGCCTGATAGACAGCCTCCTGAATGGCCGGGGACGGTGTGTTGATGACCACTTCCCCGATTGACTTGGCCCCAAACGGTCCCAGATTTTCGTAGGACGGCTTGAAGTCCACCGTGATCTTATCCACTTCCATCCGGGTCGGAATCTTATATTCCATAAAGGAATTTTCCATCACATTGCCGTTGGCCGTGTAATTCACATCTTCATACAGTGCCATGCCGATGCCCTGCAGAATTCCGCCTTCCGCCTGAATGCGCGTCAGATTCGGATTCAGCGGCGTACCACAGTCCACAACACCGACGTATTCCACCACTTTGACTTCTCCGGTCAAAAGGTCCGTTTCCAGTTCGCACGCTCCGGCCATAAACGGCGGAGGTGACGTCTTGGAGGAATTGGAGATTGTTTCCGCCAAAGCTTCATTGTTGGACACCATGGAGCCATAGGCAATCTCCTCAATGCTGACGGATTTATCCTTGCAGTAAACCTTACTGCCGTCAAAGTCGCATTCCTTTTCTTCGACATTTAACATCTTCGCGCCGAAACGGATGATCTTCTCACGCAGTGCCAGAGCGCAGCGCTCCACCGCCTTGCCCGTCACATAGGCGGTCGAGGAAGCATACGAACCCGAGTCATACGGCGAGAGATCCGTATCGGCATAGTGGATCTGAATATGATCCAGATCGCAGTCCAGAACTTCCGCGGCGATCTGCGAAAGCGTGGTGTCGCTGCCCGTTCCCATATCGGACGAACCAACGGATAAGGCGTAGTAACCGCCGTCCTCAAGTTTCAGCGTCGCCGAACCGACGTCGACCGAAGAGATGCCTGAGCCCTGCATGGCCAGTGCCACACCTAAGGTGCGCACCTTGCCGTCCGGCATGACTCTTCTCTGTCCCTTCTCTTCCCAGCCGATCAGCTCCTTGGCCCGCAAGAGGCACTTGTCCAGCGTACAGCTGGTGAGCGGCTCATTGAAGTAGGCCGGCATGATATCGCCTTCCTTGACGATATTTTTCAAACGTAATTCAATCGGATCCACTTTCATAAGTGCCGCCAGTTCATTGACGGCGGATTCCACCGCAAAGAGTCCCTGCGTGGCACCGAAGCCGCGGTAAGCACCGGAGGACATCCGGTTGGTATAGACAACTTCCGAGCGGAAGCGGAAAGCTTCCTGTCTCCCGTAAAGCGGAATGGATTTGTGCCCCGAAAGGTCCACCGTCGTCGGACCGTGTTCCCCATACGCGCCGGTATTGGATAAGGTATGCAGATCAATTCCTTTGATGATGCCGTTTTCATCCGCCCCGATCCTGACATGCATTTCCATCTCATGGCGCGGCGAGGAGGCAATGAAGCACTCCTTGCGGCTGAACACCAGCTTGCACGGTTTCTTTAACTTGTATGTCACAAAGGCCGGATAAACTTCCGCCACGGCCGTCTGCTTCGCGCCGAATCCCCCGCCCACACGCGGTTTGGTGACACGGATCATGGATTTCGGGATATGCAGCGCCGTCGCCACAATATGGCGCACATGGAAGACGATCTGCGTCGAAGAGATCAGATGCAGTCTTCCGTAAGGGTCCATTTCACAATAGGTGGTAAAAGGCTCCATATAGGCCTGCTGAGTGGCCTTGGTATGATACGTTCTGTCAATGACGTATTTACATTTATCGAGTACGGCATCCACGTCACCCATCGCACTCTCGTTTTTCGCCACGAGATTTCTCTTAACATCCGCTCCCGTATTCACCAGGATCTTCCAGTTGTCCTCCGGATGAATGACCGTTTCATTATCCAGAGCTTCCTTGAAATCCAGTACCGCCGGTAAGACTTCATAGTCGACCCTGATCTTCTTCATGGCCGTATCGACCGCTTTTTCACTCTTCCCGACGACGATTGCCACAATGTCGCCGACATGGCGGACGTGGCGGTCAATGATCAGTCTGTCATACGGGGAAAATTCCGGGAAGGTGGATCCCGCCGTGGTAAAGCGTCCCTGGTTCTGATCGATGTCCTTATAGGTAAAGATGGCTTCCATGCCTTCTGTCTGCATGGCTTCCGTAATATCAATGTCCTTTACGATCGCATTGGCATGGATCGAGCGGAACAGCTTGACGATCAGACACGGTTCCTTGATCAGATCGTCGGTGTAGAGCGGCTGTCCCGTTAACAGCTGCATCGCATCTTTTTTGCGGACCGGTTTATTTACAACTTTCAAGTCTTTCATTGTTTGGCCCTCGCATCGCGGTATTTGATAAACCCGCGCATCTGTCCTTCATATCCCGTGCAGCGGCAGAGGTTCCCCGCTAACGCCAGTTTGATTTCCTCATCAGTTGGATTCGGATTTTTGCGGAAGAGCGCAATGGCTGAAACCATATAGCCCGGATTGCAGAAACCGCACTGGTCTGCCCCTTCATCCGCAATATAGCCGCCGATCTCTTCCGCTTCTATGCGCATTGCTTCGAGCGTGGTGACTTCATGTCCCTGTGCCCTGAGCGCCAGGATGCTGCAGGAGAGAACCGGCTCGCCGTCCAACAGCACCGTGCAGGCACCGCAGTTGGAAGTTTCGCAGCCGCACTTCACGGAGTAGAATCCTTCTTTTCTTAAAAACTTCTGCAATGTCATATCCGCATCAATGTCGCGAACCAGTACATTGCCGTTGACCTTCAGTTCGATCTTCATTCTGCCACCTCCAGTGCGTTTTGAATGCGCTGCTTTAATATCGGATAGAGATGTTCCCGGTATTCTTTGGATCCGCGCGGATTTTTCCCAAAGGTGACTCCCTCATCTTCTCTGACCAAAACCGCGATATTCGGTCTTGCTCCTACGGCATAGAGGATACCGTCCTCTGTTTTTAAGCCGCAGAGATTTAAGACAGGCAGGTCGGTATAGTTTTTCCGCATCGAAACAAAAGCCATTTTGTGCTTCTGCTTCGGCAGATAGATAAATTTCAGTATATCTCTCTGATTCTTCTGCTTCAGAAATTCGCTCAGCTTCACTTCTCCCTGCTTGTGGAACTCCAGTACCGGGTCCAGCGGCAAGAGCAGCGTGATGAGATCGGAGAAGGCCAGCTTTGCCATGATGCTGCCGCCGAGCGTGGCCATATTCTGAAACTGCACCCCGACAATATGCTTGATGCACTCTTCAAAGACATCACCGTAATATTCCCTTAACAGGCTGCTGTTTAACAGTTGGGACAGCGTTACCATGGCACCGATCTGAATGGTATCTTCCTCTTCCTTGATCTCACCTAAGCCCAGATCGCATAGGTCGATGTAGGTCTTATAAGATGCATTGGACAGATGCAGCCACATCATTCCGCCGCCAACCACATTTTGAAACTCCTGATTCAGCTCATACGCTTCTTGAAACGACTGAGCCCTGACGTAATGCTCAAAGTTGATCATTGCCTCTCCTTTCCAAGATACTGTGCAATATCTTCCATACGGATAAGATCTTCCTTCTGATCCGCATCCCAGATCTCCCACGGAAAATTGGCTTCCACACCGATCACGGGAATCTCCGGATGCTTCTTTACAACTGCCGATCCGCCCTCTTCCCCGCTTAACTGCTTCAGTTCTTCAAAACAGCTTTGCGGGAATACCGTCGGTGCGGCTTTTTTATTTTCATAGGACAGCTTGTAGAACCGTTCCGGTTCCGCTTCAAATGCCTTGATTAATTTGATTACGGAGGTCAGTGTCAGTAACGGCTGGTCCGCCTGCACAAACATCGTTGCGCACTCTTCAGGGATAATGTCCATTGCCGCCTTGATCGAATCGCTCTTTCGCTCCGATACATGATACGAGCACGCAAACCCCATTTCTTCCGCAATGTCTTTCACCTCTTCATGTATGGTGGAGACAATGCAGATGTCTTTCAGCGGATGCAGTGTATTCAGTAAACTTGAAATCAGCGGTTTTCCTCGAAAGGGATATAACAGTTTGTTTTCGCCGAAGCGCTTCCCCTGCCCGCTGGCCAGAATGATGATTCTGATATTCTCCGTGGATTCCGGAAGAATCAGATCGTCCAAATGCTGCTTTCCGAATAGCCGGTTTCCTGCCGTGAAATCCTGATAGAGGGAAAGAAAGATCTCCCCTTTTTCGCTTAAGGAAGAAGAACCGCCGTGCTTGCCGCCGGAATGAGACTCCAAAAGCGGAAACCCCAGTGCTTCCTCACTGTGGCGGATGAGCCTGACCGCTTTGGAATAGGACATATCCATCGCCTTGGCGGACGCGGCTAAAGAGCCGTGTTCCTTTACGCCAAGTAAAAGGGAAAGCGGCCCGTTTCCAAAAAATTTCTCATTATTTTCATCAGTCAGAACAGAATTGATTTTCAGATGAAACATTTGTTTTCCTCCGCAGGTGAACACATTCTGAACTCCAACGGTTTTCTGTCTTTTGGGATGTCTTCTGCCTCTTCCCCAAAGCACAAAAAACCTCCGGAATATCCATATTATATCGGATGGGATTACCCTCGTCAAAAACTGTTTTCCTTTCGTACTTTTTCCCCGTTTTCCCTATCGGAAAACACGCTCTCTATGGTATAGTTTAACCGTGGTTATGTTTTGAAAAACATAACGCTTTTTCGGGGGAGATATGATGAAAAAAGCATGCATTGTACTGTTAGCATTTCTCTTAACGCTCAGCATCTTCGGATGCTCCGAGAAAAAGGAAGAAACACCGGCCGAGCCGGAAGTGACAACCATTGAGATCACCGACCAGATCGGACGCAAGGTAACACTGGATAAACCGGCGGAAAAAGTGGTTTCCACCTATTACCTGGTCACTGCCTCTCTTTTAACATTAGGGTTAAAGGACCGCATCGTCGGTGTGGAAATGAAAGCCAATTCCCGCGGCCTGTACAAACTCGCCGCAAAGGAAATGCTGGATCTTCCGGGTGTCGGATCCGGGAAGGAGATCAACGTCGAAGCCATTGCGGCTTTAGAGCCGGATGTCGTCTTTTTACCGAAGAAGCAGAAAGACGCGGCGGATACCTTTACGGAGCTCGGCATTGCGAGCATCGTGGTCGATCCGGAAAGCTATGATAAATTCAACGAACTGATTACCATCATCGGCGATGTCTGCGGAGTCAAGGACAAAGCGGACCAGCTGATCGGTTACTATGAAGATGTCGTCAGGGAAGTCTCTTCCTTAACGGACGGCGCAGACAGCCCAAGCGTCTACATTGCCGGGGAATCCTCCTATCTGCGTACCTGTGCAGGCGGCATGTATCAGCGTGAGATGGTGGAGATTTCCGGCGGCAGCTGCGTTTCAAGTACACTGGAAGGAAGCAGCTGGACCGATGTTTCCGCGGAGCAGCTCTTAAGCTGGAATCCGGATTACATCTTTGTTGTCTCCTACGCGGAATACAGCATTGATGACTTAAAGAACGACGAAGCACTCAAAGATCTTACAGCCGTCAAG
>CADCPY010000140.1 GCA_902803495.1 uncultured Erysipelotrichaceae bacterium | reverse complement strand
ACAGGAAAGCAGCGGATGGTATACCGTCAGCTGATTCTCATAGGAACTGACGGGAGAGATACCCCAATAGAGAGGAATGCTGCTGCGCTCCTTCTGCAGGAAATAGGTCTCGAGATGGTCATCCATCTGATGCGCCGTCACTACGCCGCAAAGATGATGTTCTTTGATTAGCCGGGCAAAGAAGTCATAGCGCACTTCCCGCGCCCAGGCTTCAAAGTTCTGCTTCCCCTCTTTTTTCGCATCGAGTATTTCCAGGGAAATATCGTATTTTTTACAGTAAGACCGCACGATTTCCGTATCCCGGTCTGCCGTTTTGCGCGCGTGGTAGTTTACATGCGCCACCACAAAAGACAGATTCTCTTTCCGGCACAAATCCAACAGTGCCATGGAATCCGCTCCGCCGCTCACGGCCAAAAGATAGGATTGGGTGTGATCCAGGTTCAGTTTCATACTTTTATTGTACTATAACAAAGAAAAAAAGCACGGCCGTGCTTTATTCTTTCTTCTGACTTTCCTCCTGCTCGTTCAGATTCACAAATTTCGGCCAGCCGAAGATCTTGTGCAAGAGACCCAGGATCGGGTGGTATTTCCCGTTGACCATGCCGGTGAACTCAATGAAGAGGTCAAAGATGATCAGGAGAATGACCAGGATGATCATGCCCAGTTTCTCATTCTTGTAGGTGATCAAGGCATCCACGGAGAACAGGAACGTGACAAGGTACAGGACCAGTACCGCCTTTAAGTGTCCCAGATTCAGCCGGTACATTAAGACGTGATGCAGGTGTCCCTTGTCCGCCACATCGAAGCTTTCCCCGCGCAGCTTCCGCCGCACGATCGCGATGAGCGTATCCGAGATTGGCACAAAGAGCACCATGATCGGGAAGCCCAATGTAATGACCGTTGCTGTCTTGAAGCCCATTAAGGAGAAGCAGGCGATCATGTAACCGAGATATAAGGCACCGCAGTCTCCCATGAAGATGGAAGCCGGGTGGAAATTGAAGATCCAGAAACCGACGATGGAACCGGCCAGGATAATGGACATCGTCCAGATATCGAAGCGGTACATCCGGTAGGCAATGATGCTGATCGTCACCAGAACGATCATGCAGATACCGCTGCTTAAGCCATCCAGTCCGTCGATCAGGTTGATGGCATTGGTGACACCGATGATCCATAAGAAGGTGATCAATAGGTTAATGGCACCCATGTTGATCGTAATTCCTAACGGCAGATAGATCGCATCCAGTGAGATGCCTCCCACCGCCATGGCAATGACGGCCGCGATGCATTCAAAGAGCAGCTTCACTTTCGGCTTTAAGTCGATCATGTCATCGACCAGTCCCGTAACAAAGACCACAATTCCGCCCAGCATGACGCCGTCGATCGTCTTGTCCGCCTGGAAGAAATAGGCCAGAGCGATATTAAAAGCCAGGAAAATGGCGACACCGCCGATCCGTACGATTTTCCCGTGGTGGACCGTCCGGTTATTCTCCTGGGCATAGACTTCCAGATACAAACCCGCTTTTTTGATTAATGGCACAAAAGCTACCGACAGGACAGCCGGCAGTGCAAAGTACCATAGGGAAGATTTCAGGAAGTTAAATATCGTGTTCATTGTCTTTCAGGTTATAAGGTATTATAACACTCCCGTGTTTTCTTTAGAAGTAGAAAGAGTAACTCAGCTTCATCAAAAACTGCGCCATTAAGTAGCCGAGCGCCATGGCAATCGCCACATAGAGCAGCTGTCCCTGCACCGTTCTTCCCTGCTTGAGGAAGCGGTTGAAATCCAGTGCCTGAAGCGCATAAAAAGCCACTCCGAAACAGACAAGATGAATCACAACCTGAATAATAAACGGCCACATGGTACTACTCCTTCCTATCTAGTATATCATTGATTATCTTCCATTTCTCCACCAAACGATCAAAGCTCTCTGCCGCATTGGCAGCGGAAGTGGATGGAAGGGAGATGCACGGTACGGATACCGTGGCTTTCTGGTATTTCTCATACAGATGAAATGCGGTTTTCCCGTT
>CADCPY010000139.1 GCA_902803495.1 uncultured Erysipelotrichaceae bacterium | reverse complement strand
GCCAGATCTGATCTCTTTTTGACTTTTCTTATGAAAAGTTGTTTTCATAGTGCGCTTTACTCAAAGAACTATTCTTCTTCAACCCCCGATCGGGGGTTGACTATTTACCTAAAGACTTTATACGATACGTACCCGTATCACGTTTTCAATGGCCTCCAGCGCCGCAACATCCGCTTCCGAATTGGTGTCAATCATGGTATATGCCACATCGTTGCGGGCCTTGTTGACCAGATTTTCAATGTTGATATGATTTGTCCCCAGCACCGAGGTCAGCTGTCCCAGCATGTTCGGCACATTCTTATGAATGATGCAGATGCGGTGGGAGGTGGTGCGCGGTTCCGTGACGGACGGCAGATTGACGGAATTGGTGATATTCCCGTTTTCAAGATAATCCTTTAATTCCTTCACCGCCATAATTGCACAGTTTTCTTCCGACTCCTGCGTGGATGCTCCCAGATGCGGCAGACAGATTGCCTTTTCCTCCTGCAACAGCGCATAGGAGCCGAAATCCGTCAGGTAGCGGTGGATCTTCCCGCTACGCAGTCCCGCGATCAGATCTTCCTCATTGACGAGCTCACCCCGCGCAAAATTGAGAATGCGGACACCGTCCTTCATTTTCGCAATGGCTTCGGCGTTGACGGTGTTTCTTGTGCTGTCGTTGAGCGGCACATGCAGCGTGATATAATCCGCCTCTTCAAAAAGCTCATTCAGATTAGTCACATGCTTCACCCACTTGCTTAAGCTCCAGGCGGACTCCACGGAGATAAACGGGTCGTAGCCGTAAACTTCCATGCCGAGCTTCACGGCCGCATTGGCCACCAGCACCCCGATGGCACCCAGTCCGATGACCCCGAGCTTTTTGCCCTGGATCTCCTGACCGCCAAAGCGTCCCTTGCCCTTTTCGACCACTTTCGCAAAGTCTGCGGAATCATTCAGGCTCTTTTCCCACTCAATTCCGCCAACCACATCGCGCGAAGCCAGAAAGAGGGCCATGAGTGTGAGTTCCTTGACCGCATTGGCATTGGCGCCCGGCGTATTGAATACCGCAATGCCCTTCTGAGTACAAGCGGCGATCGGGATATTATTCACCCCGGCGCCTGCCCGGGCAATGGCGCAAAGCGACTTCGGGAAAGCGTAGTCATGAAGTGACTGGGAGCGGACCAGAATGCCGTCTTCTTCCGTAACGTCTTCCCCGTATTCATACCTGCCGTCCAAGAGTTTTAATCCGTTCGGATCGATTTTATTCATGCAGCGGATCGTTTTCATAAGGCATGCTCCTTCGCAAACTGCTTCATAAATGCCACTAATTCCTCCACGCCTTCTTGCGGCATGGCGTTATAGATGGAAGCGCGGATCCCGCCGATCAGACGGTGACCCTTCAGATTCAGCAAGCCCCTCTCAGCGGCTTCCTTCACAAATTCCGCATCCAGCTCCGGACTCGGTGCGGTAAAGGTGACATTCATCCGGGAGCGGGAATCTTTCTTTGCAAGCGGAGTATAGAAGTCACAGTTGTCTAAGCACTCATACAGCGTTTTGGCTTTGAGCGCATTGCGCTGTTCCATTTCTTTTAAGCCGCCCAAATTTAAGATCCACTTTAAGACCTTGCCTAAGACATAAATGGAATATGTGGACGGCGTATTGTACATGGAGTCATTCTTCTGTGTCAGATCATAGCGGTAAAGCACCGGCGTATATTCTTTCGCTTCTCCGATCAGATCTTTCCGTATAATGACGACCGCCAGACCGCTGATTCCCATATTCTTCTGCGCTCCGGCATAGATAAGACCGTACCTGCTGACGTCGATCTCTTTGGAAAGGATGCTGCTGCTCATATCGGCAACGATCGGTACTCCGTTTGTTTCCGGGATATAATCCCATTCCGTGCCGAAGATCGTATTGTTGGCGCATAAGTGCACGTAGTCGGCATCTTTGCTTAGTTTTAATTCTTCCTGCTTCGGAATGCGCTTATAGTTTTCCTCCTTGCCGTTATAGGCAAGATGCACTTCCCCGTATTTGGCTGCTTCTTCCGCCGCCTTTTTCGCAAAGTTTCCCGTAACGATATAGTCCGCTTTCTTCTTTAACAGATTCAGCGGTATTGCGGAAAACTGTCCCGTGGCTCCGCCGTGCATGAAGAAGATCTCGTAATTCTCCGGAATATTCATTACTTTTCTGAGATCCGCCTTCACTTCTTCAAAGATCTTCAGATACCCTTTGGAGCGATGGCTCATCTCCATGACGGCCATCCCGCTTCCTTCATAGTTGTAACGTTCTTCGCTGAGCATTTGCAGCACTTCATCCGCCAGCATCGACGGACCCGCCGCAAAGTTGTAAACACGCCCTTCCATAAACAATCCCCCTTACTTCTGATTTTCCCGGCTGCTTCCGGGATATAGCTTCCGACATCCTGCGGGTGATGGGCATCACTCGCGGGAATCAGTGAAACTCCTTCTTCCTTTAATATATTTAAGAATTCATCGGACAGTCCGATGTCCTCGTGTCCGTAGCGGTAATGCGCTCCGGTATTGCTCTCAGCAATCATGTTTCTCTCCTGCAGCTCCCTGCCGATCTTCCGGTAGGTATCCGTTAAGTCATAAGACGGCGCATAGTGAAACATCTTGATGGTATCCGGATGCGCCAACCGGTCAAAGAGTCCCGAAGCGATGCAGTCACGGATCGCCTGATAGTACTCTTCATAGATCCAGTCCGTCTCTTTCGCTTCCCACAGGTATTCTTTGGAAAACGGCATATCGTAAAGGATCCCGTGGATCGAGTGCACGGCTCCGGTCAGAAAGTCAAAGGAGTGATTGGAAAGAATCTTCCGTAACGCTTCCTCGCTCTCTTTGGTATAACAGACTTCCAGTCCGAACTTCACGCGGATCGGCAGATCCATTGCCTTGATTTCCCGAATCAATGCTTCATATTCATTCAAGGTGTTACAGAACTTGGTCTTCTGCTGCAGCCAGACATTCTGCGCTTCGATCTTCCTTAAAGGTTCATAGACTTCCCGGAACTCTTCGAAGCGGTGCGTATGGTCGAGGATATTGATCTCATCCAGTCCCTTTTCTACCGCACTCTGAATGAATTCCATCACGTATTCTCTATTTAACGGTCCGTATTCCAGATGCATATGCCCGTCCAAGAGATATGGCCGCTCCAGTTTTTCAAATTCAATTCCCAAAACCCCGTTTTCCTTCTGCTGATCTAACGAATAGTACTCTTCCATATCATGATAAGAGGCCGTTGCAATCTCGTCCTTTTGATAGCCCATCTTTTCTAACGGCAATGCCTGATACAGAGCTTCAAAGCTTTCAAACGGGTATAAGAAAACGACACGTCCTAAAAGGATGTCGTATTCCTTTGAGACGCGATGAAATACCAGCAGATCCCCCACGGAGATCTTCCGGCGCTTTTCATCCAACAGGCGTAACTCAATGGTTTTCCTGCCGTGTTTCACCGCTTCAAATGGTGCGTCATTCAACTTCAGATCGTGTCGCATAGTATAAAATCCTAAAGCTTACCGCTCTTTTTTAAATCAATCAGTTCCTGATACCGGGCCAGAACATCTTCCATGATGATCTCCCAGGCCACCGGGATCGTTTCCCGGGCTGCCGCTCCCATGCGGGCCAGTTTTTCCTGATCAAACAGGTTGTTTTCCAATACATTGCAGAGGTCATCGGCATCGTCTTCGCATAAGAGTCCGTTTTCCCCGTCCGTGATAACTTCCGCGGCGGAGCTTCCTCTGACGCAGACAGCCGGTGTCTTTGCGTTCGCCGCTTCTCTGACCACCATCGGTGAGTTATCGTAAAGAGACGGGAAGACAAAGAGCGATGCTGCGGAATACAGTCCGTCGAGAAGTGCCGTATCCGTGATGTGTCCGCAATAAGTGAAGATGTCCTTGATGCCCAGCGTTTCCACCAAATTGAAGATCTCCTCTTCATGCGGGCCCTGACCGGCTAAGACGACCTGGAATGTTTTGCCCCTCTGTTTCAGTTTTGCTGCCGCTTCCAATACCGTGCGGATATTTTTCTTCCAGTTCATCTGTCCGACGAAGAGAATGATCGGATCGTCATTCAGATGAAACTTCTCTCTGGCATTCGCTTCGCTCTGCGGATCGATGGCGCGCACCTGCATGCCGTTTGGCATCACGCGCACCTCTTTGGAATAGCCGTAGCTCTTCAGCGTCTCCGCGGAGTTTTCGCTGACGGCCCATACTTCATCGCACTTTTCAAAGAAGTCGACGATGAGCACGTCCGTGCCGATTCCGGCCAACAGCTCGGAATTGGTCATCTGTAAAAAGTCGTCATAGTATTTGGAATGGAATGTTCCAACGACCGGAATGTTATGCTTCTTGGCATATTTCAGTCCTTCATAACCCGCAATAAACGGGGTGTGGACATGAACGATATCAAAGTTGGTCATGGCCAGATGCTGATGGTAGTGCTCATCCGTCTGCGGAACCCCGAACTTATACTGCGGTAAGAGCGGGACCGAACGGCAGAAGTAGTCGATGATCTCAAACGGGAACTTGCCCCGGTAGCCCATCTTGGTGAGCGGAACAATGGCACTGCACTCATGTCCCATACGTGCAATCGTGTCGCAATAGTTATATGCTACTCTTCCCACCCCATCAACGACCGGAATGAAAGAGTCACTGAACTGTCCGATTTTCATATCTTAAAAGCCTCCGTAAATCAATTATCTATATAAATAGTTTTATCAAAAGAAGCGGAAGAACTCAAGTTTCCTCCGCTTCGTTTTACTCCGCTTTCAGCCCTTCCGCCAGTTGGTACAGCTGCGTCTGGGAATTGTAATAATAGACCTCGTTGTCCTTGATCTGAACCTGCATGGCCCTTACGTTCAGCACCTCTTCGGCCGGTTCTTCGGAGAGCAGGATCAGGATCGTATCTTCGACCTCCAGTTCCTTTTCTCCGGAATATTCCATGATATTCAGATGATAGTGATTGTCTTTCATCAGAACGTTTTTCATGCTGCTGAGAAGGACGGCTTTAACGTCGTTTTCCTCAATGCTTTCCACTTTGACCAGTGCCGCTTCGTAGGCATAGTCGAAATCCGCAAAGACTTCCACCGCCACGCTGTCTTCTTCCTCTGCACTGTCCGGGGTGACGCCGGCATCTTCCGGCATCGCGCTTTTCTGCACCGG
>CADCPY010000138.1 GCA_902803495.1 uncultured Erysipelotrichaceae bacterium | reverse complement strand
CGGTGGTTGCGGAATACTGCGCCAAAGTACTGCGTAAGAAAAATAAAATCATTGCGCAGGCGGTCTTTCCGCGGGATTTGCTGAATGAAAGTCTTACGGGATATGAGAATGCTGTGGCCTGCAGCTATTCCGGAAACAATATCGGCGTGCGGGCTTCCTTTGAGAATAAGCTGAACCATTATCTTTTCTCCGCGAACGAAAAGGATGGCTGCATCCCTTTGAACTACAACATGCAGGATGAGGAAATCTCCTTTGTCTCCGTAGCGGGAACGCTGGCCCCGATGGCTCTGCTGTTTCTCTACTATACGGATGGGAATGTTGCTTTATTGAAAGAGATTCTGAATGAGAAGTTTGTATTTGATTCGCTTCCGCAAAGCGAAGTCTATGAGATCATGCGCGGCGGAAGAAACACGACGGCCGCAACCATTCTGGAGTCCACCATTGTGGAAGGCGGAATCGGCAGCGCGGTGATGCATGAGAAATACAATTACTGCCACGGCAGATGTCAGCTGCATACCCTGCACGATTCGGCTTTGATCTATCTCGATGAGAAGAGCGAACTTGATACACTGATGAAACGGGAGTTTGATTCCTTCTACGAGAAGAAAGCCGTTCTCAGCGGGAAGTATGAAGATGAAGTGATTGACGATTTTTATATGACTGTGAAGTCTCTCTGGTTTTTAAAGAGCCTGGCAGAAGCGAAGGGCAGAGACCTTTCCTTAAAGCGGGTCAAGGAAATCAGTGAGGTGTTCTATACCTATCGGGGAGGAATGTAATTATGAATTACAAGAAGATGCTGGTGGAAGCCGGAAAGCGGATGGTGGAAAGCGGACTGACCGTGGAGACATGGGGCAATCTGAGCCTGCGGGATCCGGATACCGATTTAATCTATTTAACACCGAGCGGCATGCAGTATGACGATATCGAGGAAGAGGATATCGTGGTCATGGACCTAAACGGAAACCGGGTGGAAGGAGAGCGGAAGCCGACGGTGGAAACGCCGATGCACCTGCTGATCTATCAGAACCGCTTTGACGTCAATGCCATTCTGCATACCCATCCGATTCATTCCTTGGTCTTCGGAGTACTGCACCGCAACATTCCGGCCATTATCGATGAAGCGGCACAGACCTTAGGCGATGAAGTCTGCTGTACGGAATATGCCCTGCCGGGAAGCGAGGAGATTGCCGAAGAGGCCTTGCGGGCCTTAAAGGATCATTATGCCTGCATTCTGGCCAATCATGGGGCTGTGTGTGTCGGGAAGGATCTCGACTATGCCTTTAAGGCGGCCAAGGTGCTGGAAATGACGGCGGAGATCTATCACTATGCTTTGGCGACAGGAGAAAAGATCACCCGCATTTCGGAAGAAGACGGGGAATATATGCGTGATTTCATGATGAATCATTACGGACAGAATAAGGAGTAGTTCGAAGTATGGAAGATGTCAGTAAAATTATTGAAGTGGATAACGTCAAACTGAACGAAGCGGAAGACAAGGTCGTCTATATTGACCAGACGCAGCTGCCGAACCGTTTGATTTATCTCGAAACGGATGAGGAGAAAGAATGTTACGAAGCCATTCAGAAGCTGAAGGTGCGTGGAGCACCTTGCATCGGCATCTTTGCCGGCTACGCCATGTATGTCTTGGCACAGAAATATGCCGGTCTGCCATATGAGGACTTCCTAAAGGAGTTCCACCGTCAGAGAGAATATCTGAACTCTTCCCGCCCGACTGCCGTCAACTTAATGTGGGCGACGAAGCGGATGGAAGATGTAGTGACAGCCAACAAAGAGAAACCGGTGGCCGAGATCGTCAAGCTGCTTGGCAAGGAAGCAAAGGCCATCCATCAGGAAGATATCGACATGTGCGATAAGATTTCGGAATACGGGCTTTCCTTATTGAAAGACGGGGATGGGGTATTAACGCATTGTAACGCGGGTCCATTGGCAACTTCGCACGGAACCGCGCAGGGACCGTTCTTTTTGGCCAAGAAAAAAGGCATGAACATTCATGTCTTTGCCGATGAAACTAGACCCTTACTGCAGGGAGCACGCTTAACGAGCTACGAACTGCAGCGGGCAGGAGTGGATGTCACTTTGATCTGCGATAACATGGCTTCCATCGTCATGAAACAGGGATGGGTGCAGGCCTGCTTTGTCGGGTGTGACCGCATTGCGGCCAACGGCGACTTTGCGAATAAGATCGGTACGAGCGGTGTGGCCATCCTGGCGAATTACTACGGCATTCCGGTCTATACGCTGGGCCCGAGCAGCACGATCGACATGAACTGTCCGGACGGGGACCATATCCCGATCGAACTGCGCGATCCGGAAGAGATCAAGAACAAGTTCTACGCGGAACCGATGGCCTTAAAGGAAGTCAAATGTTACAACCCGGCCTTTGACGTAACGGACCATACCCTGTTAACAGGTATTGTTACGGAGAAGGGAATCATCTATCCTCCGTTTAAGGAAAACCTCGAAAAGCTCTTCAAGAAATAAAATGACGTCCTCTCAGGCCTGAGAGGACGTTTCTTTAAAGATGTGCTGGATCAGTTTCTCGGTATGCGGCAGGAACAGATCACAGAACTTTCCGCAGAGAACCAAAGAGATGATGGAGCCGATGCCGATGTCGCCGCGGAAGATCACGGTACCAAGTAAAGTTAAGGCACTGTAAAGAATGGTGGCATTCCCGAACGTCATGCCCGTGACTTTTGCAATGGTTTTCTTCAGCATGTCGAGTGGCTGCAGCCCCACATTCATCGGGATATAAAGACTCAGTGCCAGAGCAATCAGCAGGTTGCCGAGGATATCCAGGATGATTTTGATTGGGAGAGATGCGGCGCTGAACGGCGGTAAGAGGATGCCTTCAAAAAGATTGATGACAGGCCTCAGACAGAAGCCGATCAGGAGCGAACCCGGTCCGATATAGCTCTTTTTGAGAAAGAGGTAAGGAATCAGGATGATGATATTGAAGACCATCGTCATGGTGCCGGCGCTCTGGTTGATCTGTCTGCCGATGCCCTGCATGAAGGAAGTATGCGTATCCGCGCCAAGTCCGGCCGAGGTGCAGAAGGCGATGCCGGCACCTAAAAGCAATACGGCGGGAATCAGGGCAACTGTTTTTTTCAGATAAGTTGTTCTCATATACCGATAGTATCATATTTGTCGGGAGTATAAAAACAGACATAACCGTCAAATGATACGGAAAAAGAGTTTGTGTTAGATATGGGGCTGTGATACAATTTACTTAGGTAAGTATTATGAAAAAAATCACATATGAAGAATTAGTTGAACAGGCTATTATTGCGCGCGAAAAAGCATATTGTCCTTATTCCAACTGGGCTGTCGGAGCAGCGTTACTGACCAAAGACGGTAAAGTCTTTTTAGGTTGCAACATTGAGAACTCCGGCTTCACGGCTACGGTCTGCGCCGAGCGGTGCGCTTTTTTCAAGGCGGTCTCGGAAGGGGAATATGAGTTTGAAGCAATCGCAATCGTCGGCGGCACTAAAGGGCAGCCGCTGGATCAATACTGCTCCCCGTGCGGAGTCTGCCGTCAGGTCATGGCGGAGTTCTGCGACCCGGATCATTTCATGGTCATTCACGGGAAAACACCGACGGACTACAAGGTCTTCACGCTGCGGCAGATGCTGCCGGAGGGTGGCTTTATCGCCAGCGGTGACGGACATTACTATCACGGACAGAAATAAATAATTTTGGTTTAGACTCTGATAAAGAGTGACAATAAAGATGAGGAGGAAATATGAAAAAATCTTTATTATGCTTACTGTTAGCATTCGCAATGTTATTCTCTCTCACAGCCTGCAGCAAACCTGCAGATGAAGGCGGAGAAACTCCAGCGGATCAGCCGACAGAAGATACTTATGAACTGGTCGTTATCACTGACGCGAAATCCGTTGACGACCATGGCTTCAACCAGTACACATGGGAAGGCCTGAAACAGTATGCAGAAGAAAAGGGCATCAGCCACACTTACTACATGCCGACAGAACAGGCAAAGGAAGCTTACCTGACTCAGATCGAAACAGCTGTCAAACACGGCGCAAAACTGATCTGCTGCCCGGGCTTCTTATTCCAGGCTGCTGTTTACGAAGCACAGGAAATGTATCCGGATGTTAAATTCATCTGTATCGACTTTGAACCGACAACAGAAGACTACAGCGACACTAAGACTGCTTCCAACACGGTTTCCGTTTACTTCGAAGAAGAAGAATCCGGATTCTTAGCAGGTTATGCTGCTGTCAAAGACGGCTTCCGTAAGTTAGGTTTCTTCGGCGCCATGGCAGTTCCATCCGTTAAGAACTTCGGTTACGGCTATGTTGCAGGTGCTGAATATGCTGCAAAAGAATTAGGTCTGGCAAAGGGCGATGTTGAAATCAAATACTCCTACACTGGTGACTTCAATATCACTGCTGAATGGACAACAAAGGCCAAAGGCTGGTACACAGCCGGCACAGAAATCATCTTCGGCTGCGGCGCTCCGGAAAACGTATTCACTGCCTGTGAAGACTACAACACAACTGCTCAGACTCCGGCATGGTCCATCGGTGTTGACACGGATATGGCCACAATGAGCGACACGGTTCTGACATCTGCCATGAAGAACCTTGCTCCGGTTGTCTATGCAATCTGCACAGCTTACGGTGAAGGCAAATTCCCTGGTGGAGAAGTTCAGTACTACACTGTTAACGAAAACGCATTGGCTCTGCCGATGGAATCTTCCAGATTCAGAACATTCTCCGCTGCTGACTACGATGCAATCTTCGCAAAATTAGTCGCAAACGAAAACAACTTACGTACAGGCTTACCGGTTGCAGCTGACTTCGCCGGCGACAACACAACTCCGGCACAGGAAGCAAACGCAATGGCCGCCAAGGTCTGCGAAATCGTTACTGTTGAAGTTATCGAATAATTTCATTCAGAATGAATTCATAAGGGGGCTGTTTTTTGGCCCCCTTCTTTTCTAAGAAGGGATAAAAAGAATGGATAACAAGGACAATTATGCAATTGAAATGTTGCACATCACCAAAATGTTCCCTGGTATCATCGCGAACGATGATATAACCCTTCGCGTGAAATATGGTGAGATCCATGCACTGCTGGGCGAAAACGGTGCAGGGAAGAGCACTCTGATGAGTTGCTTGTTCGGATTATATAAACCAGAAGCAGGGGAAATACGTTTGGACGGACAGAAAGTCGATATCAAAACGCCGAAAGTCGCAAATGACCTTGGTATCGGAATGGTCCACCAGCACTTTATGCAGATCAAGAACTTCACGGTTCTTGAAAACATCATTCTCGGTGTCGAATCCACGAAGAATGGTGTTTTAGACATGGCTTCCGCCCGGGAAAAGGTGGTTGCCTTAGGAAAACAGTACGGCCTGAACATCGATCCGGATGCCAAGGTCTCTGACATTACAGTCGGTATGCAGCAGCGTGTCGAAATTCTGAAGATGCTCTACCGGAACTGTAAAATCTTAATTTTCGATGAACCGACTGCCGTTCTGACTCCGCAGGAGATCGACGACCTGATGGAAATCATGAAAAACCTGAAGAAGGAAGGCAAGGCGATTCTGTTCATCACCCATAAGCTTGACGAAATCAAGGCAGTAGCCGACAACTGTACGGTACTGCGCTTGGGCAAATATATCGGAACGGTTCCGGTCGCCAACACGACGGTCGAAGCCCTGTCCGAAATGATGGTCGGCCGTAAGATCGACTTCCACGTGCAGAAAGCTCCGCAGAAACTCGGAGAAGTGGCGCTGGAGCTGAAGAACGTTACGCTTACGGACGAATTCAACAAGGAAAAGAAAGTTCTGAACAATGTTTCCTTTGCCGTTCACCGCGGGGAGATCCTCTGCGTAGCCGGAATTGAAGGAAACGGGCAGAGCGAACTGGTTAAAGTCATTAACGGCTTAATGAAACAGGAAAGCGGAGAGATCTATCTGAACGGAAAGGATATCTCCCATGCCCCGATCCGCGAACGTCTCACGGACGGCATGACCTACGTTCCGGAAGACCGACACAAACACGGTTTGATCCTGGACAATACGCTGGAAGAAAACCTGGCATTACGGAAATACTTCCTGCCGGAGTACCAGCATAAGGGCTTTATCGATTTCAAGATGCGTGCCAAACTGGCGGATGATCTGATTCAGCGATTCGACATCCGTTCCTCCGAAGGACGCAAGACGGTTGCACGAAGCATGTCCGGCGGTAACCAGCAGAAAGCCATCGTCGGCAGAGAGATTGACGCCGATCATGACGTTCTGGTCGCCATCCAGCCGACCCGTGGTCTGGACGTCGGTGCCATTGAGTACATTCACAAGAATCTGGTGGAAGAAAGAGATGAAGGAAAAGCGGTTCTTCTGGTCTCCTACGACCTGGAAGAAGTCATGAACGTTTCCGACCGTATCATCGTCTTCCATGCCGGAGAAATCGTGGCAGACGTGAAACCGGAAGAAGTTACGGTGAACGAGCTCGGTCTGTATATGGCCGGCAGCAAGAGAGGAGTGTAGGAATATGAAGAAACTGTTTGATCCGAATAAAGACTATTCCGGAATTCTTTCCTCCATCGTTGCCATCGTCATCGGTCTGTTAGTTGGATTTATCGTGCTATTGGTACTGAAACCTTCCAAAGCGGTAGAGGCATTCGGCTTATTGATTACCGGCGGCTTCTACAGCGGTTTGAAAACATTCGGTAACGTGCTGTATTATGCCACACCTCTGATCATCTGCGGCCTCGGTACGGGGGTTGCCTTCAAGGCTTCCATCTTCAATATCGGGGGCCCGGGCCAGATGCATATGGGCGCCTTCGTGGCCATCTATACAGCGGTCAAATGGAATCTGCCGGGTCCGTTAGGCTGGCTTGTTCCTCTGATTATGAGCATGGTCGCCGGTGCATTATGGGCACTGATTCCGGCACTGCTTTATGCCTATAAGAAAGTCAACGTTATCATCCTGACGATCATGATGAACTACATCGGTCTTTATCTGGCCAACCGTCTGATCGTATTGAATATCTTTGACTCCGCCAAGAACCAGACGCGTGCCGTACCGATGGCACACAAGCTGCCGACGATGGGATTCGACAAGATTTTCCGCGGCAGTGTTGTCAACTGCGGCTTCGTCATTGCCATTGTATTGGCAATTGTGTTCTACATCATCTTAGAGAAAACGACATTCGGCTATGAGATCAAGGCCTGCGGTAAAAACAGAGACGCTGCGGACTACGCAGGTATCAACGCCCGCAAGACCATCGTTGTGACGATGCTGATCTCCGGTGCCTTGATCGGTTTAGCCGGAGCTACCATGTATCTCTCCAATGCCGGTAAATACCTGAAGGTGGAAGACAATACGCTTCCGGAAGGGTTCCAGGGTCTGGCGGTCACGCTGTTGGCTCAGAACAATCCGATTGGAATTATCTTCTCTGGTATCTTTTTGGCCTACCTGGAAACATCCGGCTCCTTCGTTCAGGGGTTGGGCTTCTCCAGTGAGATCGTTGACGTTATCTCTGCAGTTATCATTTACTGCTCCGCGCTGTCACTTCTGATTTCCGAGTTCATGCGGAAACGCCGACTGAACCGGTTAACCGGGGTGGACAGGAAAAAAGTTCACGGAGGTGACAAATAATGAATAGTGAAATCATTCGTTTTATCGGTCAGTCCATCGTTCTGTTCTTCGTTCCGCTTCTGATCGTCGGGTTAGGCGATCTGGTATGTGAGCGCTCCGGTGTTCTGAATATGTGTCTGGAAGGAATCATGATTCTGGGTGCCTTCTTCGGACTGCTGGTCGTAAGACAGCTGGAAGGAAAGGTCTCCAGCGGACTGCTGCTCTTCCTTGCCTGTATTGCGTCCATGGTATCCGGGATGGCCATCACGTTCTTCCATGCCTTTGCGGCAATCAATTTGAAGGCGGACCAGACGATTTCCGCCACCGGTGTCAACACCTTCGCGGCAGCTTTCTGCATGCTGATTTCCAAGACGATCTTCGGAACGGATAACTTCCATTTCAACAATAACTTCCGTATCGCGAAAGTTCCGCTCCTGGGTGATATTCCAATCATCGGACCGCTGCTTTTCCAGGGTTGTTATGTTACGACATTCGTCGGGTTTGCTTTGATCGTCATTGTCTGGTTCGTGCTGTACAAGACCAAGTTCGGCCTGCAGCTGCGTTCCGTCGGCGAAAACCCGCAGGCTTCCGACTCGGTCGGTATCAGCGTTTACAAGATGCGTTATATCGGTACGCTCGTCTCCGGTGCCTTAGCCGGTCTTGGCGGACTGATCTTCATCTTCACGACATCAACCAACTACTATGCCAACGTTGCCGGTTACGGCTATCTGGCATTATCCGTTGTCAGTTTCGGCCAGTGGAATCCGAAGGGAATCGTGCTCGGAACTCTGTTCTTCTCCATCATGAAGACATTGGGCTCCGCGTATTCCTCCATTCCGTTCCTGGTAAAACTGGGAATTCCGTCCAACTACTTCAAGATGTTACCGTATGTTGCCACTTTGGTCGTTCTGGCATTAACACCGAACAGCAACAATGCTCCGGCGGACAGCGGTAACCCGTATGACAAAGGAAAACGTTAAGGAGAAAAACAAATGGCATTATTGAATCAGGAAACAGGGAAAATGTACCATATTGACGTTGCACCGGGAGAAATCGGACGCTATGTCCTGTTACCGGGCGACCCGTTCCGTACGGATCTGATTGCTTCTTATTTTGATGATGCGAAACTCGTTGCACATCACAGGGAACATAAGACCTGGACCGGAACACTGAACGGAGTCAAAGTCTCCGTCACATCCACCGGCATGGGCTGCCCGTCCACGGCAATCGCCATGGAGGAACTCATTGCCTGCGGTGCGGATACCTTCATCCGCGTCGGTACGGCAGGAAAGGTAGCCGACCGGGCTTTTGATCCGACACTGGACGGCGTCATCAATACGGCCGCGGTTCGTGATGAAGGCACAACGATCCATTACATCCCAATCGAATATCCGGCAGTTGCCGACCGTCATGTCGTCGCGGCTTTGGCGGACGCAGCGGAAAAACTGGGGTATAATTTTATCGAGGGAATCACGCAGTCCAAAGACTCGTTCTACGGTCAGCACGAACCGTTCAACATGCCGAATCAGAAGCGGCTCGAGGAACGCTGGGAAGCATGGCGCAGAGGCAACGTCCTCACATCCGAAATGGAATCCGCCGCCATCTTCGTCATCAGTTCCATCCGCGGCTGCCGCGCCAGCTCCATCATGGCCTACACGGAAATGACCAAGAGCGTGGAAGTGGCGGTGGAAGCACTGCGCATTCTCATTGAGAAAGACAGGGAGAAATAATATGGAAATCAACAAATATATCGATCATACGTTATTAAAAGCCGATGCGACCAGTGCACAGATCGCCAAGTTATGCGCGGAAGCAAGAGAATACAAATTCGCCAGCGTCTGCGTCAATACATGCTACGTCCCGCTCTGCAAAAAACTCTTAGAGGGCAGCGGAGTGGAAGTCTGCTGTGTGGTCGGCTTCCCGCTCGGTGCCATGGCGACTGTTTCCAAAGCCTTTGAAACAGCCCAGGCCGTGAAAGACGGAGCGGACGAAGTGGACATGGTCATCAATGTCGGCGCTGCCAAGGAAGGAAACTGGCAGTATGTGGAAGACGATATCCGTGCCGTTGTGGAAGCGGCAGACGGCAAACTCGTCAAGGTCATCATCGAAGCATGCCTCTTAACGGATGAGGAAAAAGCGGAAGCTTGTCGCTGTGCCGTCCGTGCCAAGGCGCATTACGTGAAGACATCCACGGGCTTCTCCACGCACGGTGCCACAGTGGAAGACGTCCGTTTAATGAAGGAAACAGTCGGTGACAAGGCTCTGGTCAAGGCCGCCGGCGGAATCCGTTCCTATGAAGACGCCATGGCAATGATCGAAGCAGGCGCAAGCCGTCTGGGCTGCTCTGCCGGTATCAAAATCATGGAAGGCGCCAAATAAAATCCCTTATTACAGAAACATTGTTATCCATCGGGAAGAGGGTTCTCCTCTTCCTTTTTTCTATGATATAATCATGCTAAGTTCTGTCAAGTGTTTTTTAGGGAATAATAAGATGATTAATCAGCGCATGATGAAAAAGCGGATTTCAT
>CADCPY010000137.1 GCA_902803495.1 uncultured Erysipelotrichaceae bacterium | reverse complement strand
GGCCACCACTAAGGAGATGGCACCGGTTCCGCCCGGCGTAGCAACGACGCGGTGCGGTAAATGAATGTTATCCAGACGGTTGACCCAGTCAAAGACCGCTTCGTTAAAGTCCGGGTTTCCGCCGATCTCGGCAGCGTAGGATGCCTTGCGCCGGTTTGGCACCCTGGCGTAACAGTTATATACGGAATCAAAGGCGCTTAAGAGTCCGTCTTTTCCATACAGGGAACCAATCGTCGCATTGATCGTTTCCGGGTGGGTCAGAGCGTCTTTTTTTGCCAGCTTGCTGACAAGGAAGGCGTTGTCCACGTAAGTGGAATAGTCTCTGGTTTCCCCTAGGAACGGTTCGTTTTCCTTTAATACCGCTTTCTGATAGCGCTTGGAGATGCGGAAGAGCTCCTGCTGGAATTCCTTATAGTATTCCCGGGCTTCCGTGTCGACCTTTGCGACATTTTCCCTTAAGATCTCTTCCTCGCGCTTCGGGTCATTGGTAGGAAGACTGTTTTCCTTTTTATACTCGGCAATTTCTCTTACGACCTCCATCCGCTCCAAAAAGAGTTCGCGGAGCTTGGCGTCAATGGTATCGATTTGCTTGCGGCATTCCTTGATATCTTTCATGGCTGTGCCTCCTTTATTCTCTTTTCATTTTAACATATTTAAAGAATGCATTGAAAATAAGCGATCCGGTTGACAAGCGGAATGAAAGTGCATAAAATTGAAAATGATTTTCAAATTCGAGGTGGAAGAATGCAGAAAAAGGGAAACTATCAGACGAAGCATTATCAGCAGATCCGGGACTATCTGAAAGAAGCCGAAGGGGAACACCTTACGGTTTACGATATCCGGGATCATTTTGCCTCCGAGAAAAAAGAGATCGGTTTAACGACCATTTACCGTCAGCTGGACAAGCTGGTGGAAAGCGGCGAAGTCAAAAAGTATCAATTGGATACGATGACTTCCGCCTGTTACGAATATATCAATACGCAGGAGCACTGCCATAAGGACTTCTGCTTCCACGCGAAATGCATTCAGTGCGGCAGAATGATCCATATGCACTGCCATGAGCTTCTTGCTCTGCAGGAACATATGAAAGAGCATCACGAGTTTCTGCTCGATCCGTCCCGCACGCTGTTCTTCGGTATCTGCGGCGAGTGCGCCAAGAAAGGGGAGACACTATGAAAAAGGTAATGATCGTAATTGCCTGTCTTATGGCCTTTCTGAGCGGCTGCTCTTCAAAGAAAGAAACACCGGCAGAGAAAGAAACATCAAGTGAGAAACTGAGTGTGGTGGCGACCATCTTCCCGGAATATGACTGGGTCAGGGAAATCGTTTCCGGCAGGGAAGATGACGTGGAAGTGACGCTCTTATTAAATAACGGCACCGATCTGCATTCCTATCAGCCGTCTGCGGAAGATATCATGAAGATCCGCGAATGCGACCTCTTCATTTATGTGGGCGGAGAATCCGATGAATGGGTGGAAGACGTTCTGGAGAGGGCACCGAATGGTGAGCGGAATGTCATTAATCTCATGGAAGTGCTCAAAGACAGTATCTATGAAGAGGAAGTCATTGAAGGCATGCAGGAAGATCATGATCATGAAGAAGGTTCGGAATATGACGAACATGTCTGGCTTTCCTTACGCAATGCGATAAGATGCGTGACGGAAATCGAGTCCGCTCTGGTAACGATTGATCCGGAAGGTGCAGACACGTACCACGCCAATGCGAGCGCGTATCTTGCCGAACTCATGGCACTGGACGAACAGTATAAAAAAGCGGTCAGGGAAGCATCAAGAGATGTACTGCTCTTTGGCGACCGTTTCCCGTTCCGCTATCTGACGGAAGACTATGACCTTGATTACTATGCGGCGTTTGTCGGCTGTTCGGCGGAGAGCGAAGCAAGCTTTGAGACGGTCATGTTCTTAGTCAACAAGATGGATGAGCTGAACTTAAGCAGCATCTGCCAGATCGAAAGCTCGGACGGAGCGCTCTGCACGACCATCTTAAACAACAGCAAGAATCCAAACCGGACGATTCTGACATTTGACTCCATGCAGTCCGTTACCTCCAAGGACATTCAGGAGGGTGTGACGTACAAATCCATCATGGAAAAGAATCTGGAAGTATTGAAACAGGCATTGAACTAGGTGAATTATGACATATATTACGGTAAAAGATCTGACATTGGGATATGATAACGAAGCCATCGTGGAGCATCTTTCGTTCGGCGTGGAAGAGAAGGACTATCTCTGCATTGTCGGAGAAAACGGCAGCGGCAAGACGACGCTGATGAAAACACTGCTGCACTTACTGCCGCCGCTCAGCGGAGAGATCCTGTACTCCGAAGGATTTCAGGGCATGGAGATCGGCTATCTGCCGCAGCAGACGGAAGCGCAGAAGGACTTTCCGGCTTCGGTCGAGGAGATCGTGCTTTCCGGCAATCTCGCCCGCAGCAAGTGGCATCCGTTTTATTCCAAAGAGGAAAAACAGCGGGCCAGAGACAACATGGAGCGCGTCGGCGTACTTGCGTTAAAAGACCGCTGTTACAAGGATTTAAGCGGCGGACAGAAACAGCGGGTGCTTTTGGCTCGCGCCTTATGTGCGACAGATCAGATGCTGTTATTGGATGAACCGATGGCCGCATTGGACCCGGAAGCAACCAAGAACCTTTACGCATTGTTAAAGAAACTCAATGACGAAGGCATTGCGATCATCATGATCACGCATGACATCAGCGAGGCTCTGCCGTACGCGAAGCATGTGCTGCATATCGGAAACGAAATCATCTATTCCACCAAGGAGAACTATCTTAAGGGGAGGGCAGAAGCATGATTGAAAAACTGGCTTTATATCTGCAGTATCCCTTTGTGCGCTATGCGCTCATCGTCGGCGTATTAGTGGCGTTATGTTCTTCATTATTGGGGGTTATTTTGGTGCTGAAGCGCTTCTCCTTTATCGGAGACGGATTATCCCATGTGGCGTTTGGCGCCATGACGATTGCGACGGTATTAAACCTTTCCAGCAAGATGATCGTGGTACTGCCGCTCACCATTCTCTGCGCGGTACTCCTGTTACGGTCTTCCAATAAAGCCAAGATCAAAGGGGACGCCCTGATTGCGATGGTATCGGTCAGTGCGCTGTCCTTCGGATATCTGCTGATGAATGTCTTCAAGCCTTCCAGCAATATCTCGGGAGACGTCTGTACGACACTGTTCGGCTCCACTTCCATCCTGACGCTGAGAAGGGAAGAAGTCGTATTAAGCTGTGTGCTCTCCTTAGGGGTGCTTTTCCTTTACGTATTCTTCTACAACAAGATCCTTGCGGTCACATTTGACGAGGATTTTGCGACGGCAACCGGGGTGAACACAAAACTGTACAATCCCGGACTGGCGATTGTCATCGCCGTGGTCATTGTTTTGGCCATGAACCTGGTCGGATCGCTTCTGATCAGCGCTTTGGTCATCTTCCCGGCCTTAAGCGGGATGCGTCTGTTCCATACCTTTAAGGAAGTCAGCATTTTTGCGGCAATCTCCAGCATTTTGTGTACGTTTATGGGGATCCTGATTTCGATCCTTTTAGCCACACCGGTCGGCTCAACGATCGTCTGTGTGGATGTTGTGCTGTTTGTTGCTTGTTACCTGATAGAAAGTCTGAGGAAATAACAATGAAAAAGAAAGCATTCCTGGCTGTCTTACTGTGTTTGTTGCTTCTTAGCGGCTGCTCCAAAACCGGAAACAAGGCGAACCAGACCAGTTCCAAGGATGTGAGTGCCGTACTGGAAGAGCAGATGGAAAAGGAAGATACCTTTAAAGAGGAAGCTGTTCAGGAAGAAACTCCAATAAAGGAAGATACGGTAAGGGAAGAAGCACCGAAAGAGGAAAGCAGTGTGCCAGTTGCGGAAAAGATTGAGATCGATGTGGACCTGACGGTATTGAACAGCACCATGATCTACGGGGAAGTCTATGAGATGGTGACCAATCCGGACAAGTATATCGGCAAGACCGTAAAAATGGAAGGAATCTACTATCCGTACCATGTTCCGGAAGAGGGCATCTTCTATAACACCTGCGTCATTCCGGATGCGACGGCATGCTGTCAGCAGGGCATTGAATTTGAATTGCTCGACGGGGACTACAAATACGAAACGGAAGATATCATCCGGGTCGTCGGTACCTTTGATACGTATTATGAAGGAGATATGATGTACTGCATTCTCAGAAATGCCTATTATGCCGATTAGTTTATGTTAGAATAGAATCATGTTAAAGATTGCAGTTACACTACAGGATCTTAAGGATGTTATTTCAACTCCGGCAGATGAAGTGATCGTGGCATTGGAAAATGCCGCTTTCAGCGGAAGCCGGAGTTTTTCTCTGCAGGAAATACTGGACTTTCTTCCTTCCGCCAAGGAAAGCGGAAAGGAAGTTTCCGTTCTGGTCAATAAGCTCTTCCATGAAGGGGAAACAGAGAACTTCCGCGCTCAGTTAAAGGAACTGACGGAAAACGGCGCAGACTGTTTGATCTTTGCCGACCCGTGCGTGGCGCTCTGGGGCAAAGAGGACGGGTATCTTAATAAGCTGATCTACGATCCGCTGACGCTTGTGACCTCCAAAGAGGACGCCGCATTCTGGGCGGAGCAGAAGATTGCCTATGTGACGCTGTCTCCGTTAGTTACTTCTTCTGAAATTGAGACAATGGCCTCATCTATCCCGAACGCTTCCATCAAGGCGCACGGATATTCCCTGATGAGCGTATCAAGAAGGGAACTTGTCTCAAGCTATCTTAAAGAGAAGAATTTGCCGGCATTGCAGAATCCGGAGGATCTTTCCTTACGGGAAGAGAACCGGGACTACCGTCTGCCGGTGTATGAAAAAGAACATATGACTCTGATCTACAACGACTTTGTACAGGAGACTTTCTCCGACTTAAGGAGTTTTATGGATCACGGAGTAAAACGCATTGAGATCGAATCCCTGCGCTTAAGCAAAGAGGAAGTCAACGATGCCATAAACGCTTACCGCAGAATTGCCAACGGGGAAGATGCGGAAAGCGTGAAACTGGAATATTATCAGAGATACCGCAGGCACTCGCTTTCGGAAGGGTATTACGGATGGAAAACAGTAAAGTAAGGAAAATTGAATTGCTCTCACCGGCAGGAGACCTGCAGCGCTGCAAGATGGCCATCCGTTACGGTGCCGATGCCGTCTATCTGGGCGGCAGATCCTTTTCCTTGCGCTCGCGTGCTTCCAACTTCACCAATGAAGACATCGCGGAAGCCTGCCGCTACGCCAAAGAATACGGCGCCAGAATCCATGTGACGGTCAATATGATTCCGCATGAAGAGGATCTTCCGGGACTGGAAGAATATCTGAAGGCTCTGGAAGCCATGGGTGTTACGGCGATTATTGCGGCCAGCCCGGCGGTGATACAGTGCGCCAAGCGCGTGGCACCGAAACTGGAAGTTCATCTATCCACCCAGATGTCCGTGACCAACTCCGATGCGGCAAAGTTCCTAAAGGAAACGCTGGGAATTGACAGGGTGGTGTTGGCCCGAGAGTGCAGCATGCCTGAAGTAAAGAAGATCACATCTATGCTGGACGTCGAAACGGAAGCCTTTATTCACGGCGGCATGTGCGTGAATTATTCCGGACGCTGCACCTTAAGCAACCGCATGACGCTGCGTGACGCCAACCGCGGCGGATGCGCGCAAAGCTGCCGCTGGAACTATGAACTCTTTGACGGAGATACTTCCGTTTCAAATGAGCGCTTATTCACGATGGGTTCCAAAGACCTCTTTGCGGCGAAGCATATCGCCGATTTGATCAAAGCGGGGGTTTCCTCCCTGAAGATCGAAGGGCGCATGAAGACGGAATACTACGTTTCCGCAGTGGTGAGTGCCTACCGCAACCTGATCGACGATCTCTACGAACACGACCTGCAGCTGAGCGAGGAACGGTTACTCGAGCATCAGAAGGAGATCATGCGGGCGGAGAATCGGGAAGTCTGGGACGGCTTCTACGATAACCCGGATGCCGTACACAGCATTATTTACAATAACGATTCCAACGCCAATGTTTCCCAGGAATTCCTGGCGAAAGTGGTGTCTTATAACAGGGAAGAAGGGACGTGCGTCATTGAAACGCGCAACCCGTTTGTTTTAGAGGAAGTGGAAGTGCTCTCTCCGCATAAGGAGGGACGCACCTTCAAAATCGAATGGATGAAAACAGGGGACGGGGAGATGCTGGAGCGCTCCAAAACACCGATGGTAGAGCTCATGATCCCGATCCCGTTTGAAGTGGAAAAAGAAGATATTATCCGGCGTGCCCGCTAATATCTTTTCTTTTTTACCAGGGGTTACTTTTGGGGTATAATGGAAGTACATAAGAGGGGAAACGATTGAAAACATTTCACATTTTAGGTCTATCCCTGGAAGAGATCCAGGAACTCAGCAGTAATGCATATCTGTCTTATCTGGAAAAAACATTCCATACCAATGTCGTCTTCCGGAATGAAGAGCTGATCGTCGAAGACAACGCGAAAGCCGACGCGGTCCACCGCTTCTTCCAGAAAACAATCAAGGCGATGAAAGGAAAGTATCACATGGATGAGATCAATCTGGACTACATCATGGAACACTTAGCGGATGAAACCGACTACTCCAATCAGCCGATTGGAAAGACGGTCGGCGGAAAGATCATCTATCCGAAAACAAGCGGGCAGCGGAAGCTGTTTGATGCCATGCGCCACTATGACGTCTTATTCGCCATCGGTCCGGCCGGTACGGGAAAAACGTATCTGTCGGTCATCTATGCGACTAGCTTACTGAAAGAGAATGTCATTAAAAAGATCATCCTGACGCGTCCGGCGGTGGAAGCCGGGGAGAGTCTGGGCTTTTTGCCGGGTGATCTGAAGGAAAAGGTGGATCCGTATCTGCAGCCGCTCTACGATGCGCTCTATGATTCCCTGGGCCAGGAAACGACCGAAAAACTGATGGAAAAGAAGACCATTGAAATTGCCCCACTCGCCTACATGCGGGGCAGAACACTGGATGATGCCTTCATCATTCTGGATGAAGCGCAGAATACCACAAAGTCACAGATGAAAATGTTTTTGACCCGTCTTGGCAAGAATTCCAAGATGATCATCAACGGGGACGTCACGCAGATCGACCTCAAATACAAAAGCGACAGCGGTCTGACCAATGCCTATAAGGTGTTGAACAAGATTGAGGAGATCGGCTTTGTGACCTTAGACAGCAAGGATGTCGTACGTCATCCGCTGGTGCAGAAGATTATTGATGCCTACATGGAGGAAGAATGAGTTTTGAAGTTACTGTAGTCAATGAGAACAACTTTGAAGAAGTGGAACTTTATACCAGGTATTACGATGAGATCCTCTCATCCGCCACAAGCGTATTGAACCTGGAAAAGAACTATGCTCTCAGTGCCATATTTGTGAATGATGAAGAGATCCACGCGATCAACCGCGACTATCGGGGAATCGACCGTCCGACGGACGTCATTTCCTTTGCGTCCATGGACGACGCGGAAGAATTCGAGTGGGAGATGGACGAGATCGAACTCGGAGACATCTTCATCAATGTCGATGCCGTCAAACGCCAGGCAGTGGAATACGGACATTCCGAACTGCGGGAGGCATCGTTCCTCTTCACCCACGGAGTGCTCCATTTACTGGGGTATGACCACATGGAACCGGAAGAGGAAAAGGAAATGTTTGAGTTGCAGGATAGGATTCTGGATCCGATCATTGCGAGAAAGGAAGGGTAGTTATTATGACACAGGAAGAACTGATTCGCGAAGCTTTCAAAGCGATGAAGAATGCGTATGCACCGTATTCAAACTATCATGTGGGAGCATGCATTCTCACCAAGAACAATCAACTCTTCTATGGGGCAAATATTGAAAACGCCTCCTATCCGGCGGGCGTCTGCGGAGAGCGGAGTGCCATCTTTGCGGCTTACTCCCGCGGCGTACGCAAAGAGGATATTGAAGCGTTATGCATCGTGACGGACGGAAAGCGCATCGGTGCGCCGTGCGGTGTCTGCCGTCAGGTGTTAAGCGAACTGTTGGAGCAGGATACTCCGATCGTTCTTTCCAACGGAAAGGACACGATGGTAACCAACATCCGTGAGCTTTTGCCGTTCCAGTTCTCCACGGAGGATCTGCAATGAGCTTCAAGTGCGGATTTATCGGAATCATCGGACGCGCCAATGCCGGCAAGAGCACACTGATCAATGCTTTGGTGCATGAGAAGGTGGCCATTGCGACCTATAAAGCCCAGACGACCCGGAATGTCATCCGCGGCATTTTAACGAGCGATGACTACCAGATGATCTTTATGGATACCCCAGGCATTCATAAAGCGAAAAGCACACTGGGCAGGGAGATGAACCGGGCGGCATTCAATACGATGCACGGGGTCGATGTGATCTACTACATCGTGGACGGCACCAAGAAGTTCAACCAGGGTGATGAGTTCATCATCCGCTCCTTAAAAAACAATAACGACATCCCGGTCATTCTGTTAGTAAACAAACTCGATAAACTGCATGCATCGGACAAGCTGGACGCTCTGGAAGACTGGAACAGCCGCATGGACTTTGCGGAAGTGCTGCCGATCAGTGCGCTGCAGGGGAAGAATCTTGACATGTTGCTGGATGTGACGCTGCAGTATCTGCCGGAGATGCCGGCAATCTATCCGAAGGACATGGTCACGGATGCACCGGAAAGCTTCTTAATATCGGAGATCATCCGGGAAAAGACACTGTTCTGTTTGGATAAGGAAGTCCCGCATTCCATCGCCGTGGTGACGGAGAGCGTGGAATACAAAAAGGATGTCATGGTCATCTCGGCTCTGATCTGCGTCGAGCGCGACTCCCAGAAGGGAATCGTCATCGGCAAGGGCGGAGAGATGCTGAAGAAGATCTCTTCCGAAGCAAGGAAGGAACTGGAAGACCGCTTTGGCCAGAAGGTGTATCTGACGACATTTGTCCGCGTGGAGGAAAACTGGCCGGACAAGCTCAGGAAACTGCAGGATCTGGGTATTTCCGAGAAAAAAGAATATGAATGATAAATGTAATGCGCTGATTTTAAAACAGACGGATTACAGGGAAAATGATGCTTTAATTCTCGCGTACTGCGAGAATTATGGTTTATTGACCTTTGTAGCCCGCGGTATCAGGAAAATGAGTTCGAAGAATGCGGGCTCACTTTTTCCTTTTACCCTCAGTGAATTACTGTTTGACTATACGGAAGGGAAAGACATGTTTGCGCTGCATTCCGCGCATATGATCTCTTCCTACCGCTCGCTTCAGAGCAATCTTACCAAAAGCGCCGCGGCCGGCGTGATCGTGGAGCTCACTTCCATCGTGGGAAGAGAGATCTCCCAGGACGAAGAGGAGAGGGCATATCTTTACGAACTCTTAAAGACGGTACTCTCTGAAATGAATCAGAGCAGTGATTTCGTCTTAGCGCTCTCGCTCTTTCTTTCCAATGTTTTAAGTCTTTTGGGTATCTCTCCGGAAGTGGACGGCTGCGCGGTCTGCGGAAATACCAAAGTCGTGGCCATCTCGGTGGAGCAGGGCGGCTTTGTCTGCAGTAAGTGTGCCAACGGGAAGTCAGAGGACGTTTCATTACTGAAGCAGTTCCGTTTGATCAACAAGGCACGCGCGGAGCACATGGCGACGCTGCGTCAGTTTGCACCGTATCCGTTTGCGATTGCCGAATACTTATATCAATTCCTGAATACCTATCTTTCGGTAGAACTGAAGAGTTGGGATTTCCTAAAAGAAATAAACATGCTAAAATAGATAAGTCATGTTTTTTATGACAGGGAGAAATACTATGGTAGAAAAGAAAAAAGGGGACAGAACAGACGGAACATTGGTTCACAGCGATGATCCGATGCATATGTTCATGCCTTACATCATGGGTTCCAGAACGGAAAACGAAGCAGTTCTGAATGCCACCTTTGATATGACAAACGTAGTGAAATATCTGGAAAAGCGCAACAGCGAAAATCCGGAATTCCGCTTTACCATTTTCCATGTGGTTGTTGCCGCTCTGGCCAAGACCATCTATCTGCGTCCGAAACTCAATATCTTTATTGCCGGACACAAGCACTATCAGAGAAGAGAGATCTCCTTCTGCTTTACCGCAAAGAACAAGTTTGCGGACAATGCCGGAGAGTTCGTCATGTATCTGGTAGCCGATGATGACGGAAAGAGCCTGGTCGATCAGATCCACGACAAGATCTGCAAGGAAGTCTACAAGACAAGAAAAGATTCCGAGAAGGGGGAAAGCTCCAACGGAACGGACAAGATGATGACGTTATTCAACAAGATTCCGCGTCCGTTCTTACGCTTACTGATCCGTTTCCTCAACTGGCTGTACTATCATGACTGGATGCCGAAAGCAATCAGGGAAGTGGACCCGTACCGTGCAACGGTCTTTATTTCCAATCTCGGAAGCATCAAGCTGGAAGCCAGCTATCACCATCTGATCAACTGGAGTCTGAACTCCATCTTCGTTCTGGCGAACCGCATGCACAAGATGCCGTTCTTCAACGATGACGGTACATATGAGATGAAAGACGGAATGAGTTTCGGCGTGACGGTCGATGAACGGATCGCCGATGGCTTCTATTTCGCCAAGAGCTTAACGCTTTTCAAGAACATCCTGCAGCATCCGGAATGTCTGGAAGATCCGATCAGCAAACCTCTGGATGAATATCTGACCAAAGACGAATGGTTTAACTAAAAAAGGAATAAAAAACGACTCGCTGAGTCGTTTTTTTCTATTCGGATTTTTTGTTGATCGCACGCATGACGATGTCATTGAACATCATGAAGGCAAATGTGTCACTGAGAACAATGCTGGCGGAATCGCCCTCTCCTCCGGAAGGAAGGGTAATCACCATATCGAAGTTGTGACGGAGCGGATGCTTGGAATTCACCGTAACCAGAATCAGGTAAGGTTTTCCTTCTTTCTGCGTACGGAAGCGCTTCAGAAAACTGCTGTGTACTCCACCGCTGATGGCGGAGAAAATCACGATCACATCATCTGCCTGAAAATGAACCGGAATCAAATCCTGCGTAGGACAGATGGCCGGAACTTCCGTGCTGTGATGAAGAATCAGCAGCAACTCTTCTGCGGGCAGGTGGGAAAGATGGACACCCATGATATATACGACATGTGCATTACGGATTTTTTCCACAAAAGCGTCGACCGTTTTCTTCGGTAAGCTCTGTTCCACCTGATGCAGAACGGAGGAATAGAATTCGGCACCGCTTTTCTTCTGCGCGGTTTCGCTGTATTCTTTCAGATCCTGCTGCAGTTTGAACTGGAATTCCGTGAATCCGCTGAACCCGAGCTTCTGTGCGAAGCGCACCAGTGCGGGCTTTGCGAAATGATTGGTGTCGGCCAGAACCGTCAATGACCCGGTTGCGTAATTCTGCGGATTCTTCTTGATCAGCTCATGGATCACGCGTTCCGTTTTGGAAAAGGCGGTTTTCTTGCTTTCCATTAATTCAAAAATGTTCATAGGGTTCACCTCTAAGATAAGTATACACTACGCGGGACATAAAAATAAAGCGTAATATGTTACAAAAACGCAAATATGATATTGACACACGTTACAATTGCTGATACGATAGTCTCGTAAAGTAAAGCGCTTACATAAATGACCTGCCTGATCAGCAGTGTCAAAAGAAAAAAGGGGTATTGAAATGAATTCTTTTATCGACAAATTAACAGAAGTTTCCTCCAAGTTCGCAAATAACAGAGTTCTCACCATCATTCAGAGAGGATTCATGGCATTAATGCCGGTTACCATGGTCGGCGGCTTCATCGCCTTATTCAACGGTATCGGTATCGATGCATATCAGAACTTCTTAGTTTCCACGGGAATCAAGAACATCTTAAGCATTATCTATCAGTGGACGATCGGCATGATCGCCGTCTATGTTTCCTTCTTGGTTGCATTGCAGTATGCGAAAGAAACGAAATGTTCCAAATCTGATGTTGCCGTCGCATTAACAGCTCTTGTCTGCTTCTTCATCGTCACACCGTACGTTGTACCGGAAGAACCGTATGCACCGAGCATGTTACCGACACAGTGGCTGGGCGCCAGCGGCATGTTCACGGGTATTATCATTGCCTTCGTGGTTGGCCTGATTTTCCGCCTCTGCCAGAAGTATCACATTGAAATCAAACTTCCGGAAAGCGTTCCGTCCTTTGTTTCCATGCAGTTTACTTCCTTAATTCCGGCATTCATTTCCGTCATCGTATTCGGTATCGTTTCCGTTGTCTTCGCAAAGACATCCTTAGGCAGCTTCCATCAGCTGATTTACACGGTTGTTTCCACACCGCTGAACGCTGTCGGATCCAACGTCTTCGGATACTGGCTCTTATTGGTCATCTTATACGGCTTATGGTTCTGCGGAATCCATGGCGGTATGACGGTTGGTCCGGTCATCATGATCCTCTTCATGCAGCTGCAGATGGAAAACCTCGGCGCCTACCAGGCAGGACAGCCGTTACCGAACCTGTTTATCGGTGATGCTCTGAGCTTTGGTACTGGTTCTCTGCCGATGTTAATTGCGGCACTGATCTTCTGCAAATCCGAATCCTGCAAATCCATTACGAAACTCGGCTTCGTTCCGGCATTATTCGGTGTTGACGAACCGACATACTTCGGTATGCCGATGATCCTGAACCCGATCTTCTTCATTCCATGGGTAATCGGTGCTCCGACGATCTCCGTCTTCGGAACACATCTGCTCAAACTGGCCCACTTATTACCATACAGTAATGGTACCGGCGGACAGAATGCCGCGAACCTGCCGTTCTTTGTCGGCAACTTAATGAACTACGGCGTTGCCGGTCTGATCTGGGGCTTCGTGATCTTCGCACTCATCGTTGCATGTTATGTTCCGTTTGTGATCGCACATGATAAACAGATGCTCAAAGAAGAAGCGGAACAGGCTGCAAATAACTAAACAATCATTCAACAAAAAGGTGGAGGGGTGGAATACCCCTCCATTCTGGATTTATAGAAAGAGAGAAGAATTATGAAATTACTGGTACAGAGTGATGACTACGGAATTACACGTGCAGTGGCACAGGGCTGCCTGCATGGCATCAAACACGGAATCGTAAGAAATACGGGCATGTTTGCCAATATGCCGTGGATCGAAGAGTGTGTGGAATGGATCCGCCCGTATCTGGATCAGATTGCCTTCGGTATCGACCTGAATGCCTCCACGGGACCTTCTATTTTAGGACATGAAAAACTGCCGACATTAACCCATGAAGACGGCACGTTCTTAGGCTCGAGAGAAAACAGAGCACTGGATACGGAAGAGAACGGTCACGACCACCTGAAAGAGCACAGAGATGAGCTTTATGCGGAATTCAAGGCGCAGATCGAGCGCTATATCGAACTGGTCGGACATAAACCGGATTATATTCATAATCATGCTTACGGTACCAATACCACGGATGAAGTGACCCGTACCCTGGCGAAAGAGTACGGTATCCTCTGCTCCGTCGGCGTCATGGACCGTCCGGAAGTCAAAGAAGCCGGCATGGGCTGGTATGTCTATGGCGGCGGACCGGAAGCACAGTTAGGTGAAAAACCGATTGAATACATCACACAGGATAAGGGAAATATCTTAAACAGCGAATATGCCTACATCGTCTCGCACTGCGGCTATGCCGATGCGGAACTGTTCGGCTTAACAAGCTTCACGCTCTGCCGTCCGAAAGATCTCGAATGCATG
This sequence comes from uncultured Erysipelotrichaceae bacterium, assembly GCA_902803495.1. Taxonomy (GTDB): domain Bacteria; phylum Bacillota_I; class Bacilli_A; order Erysipelotrichales; family Erysipelotrichaceae; genus RUG14871. The sequence continues at coordinate 13,672 of CADCPY010000137.1, read as the reverse complement.
TGCAGTGAGGAAGTGAAAAACTGGGTGAAGGAAAACAACATTGAACTGATCAGCTTCAATGATCTCCCAAAAGACTGGGTGAAATAATATGAAGAACAGAGAATTCCTCTGGGGTGCATCCACCAGTGCCTTCCAGATCGAAGGCGCCTATAACGAAGGGGGAAAGGGGCTTGCGACGACGGACGTGAGAAAAGTTCCGGAAGGAATGGCAGACACCAAGGTTGCCGCGGACCATTACCACCACTGGAAAGAAGACGTCGACCTGATGGCGGAACTGGGGTTAAAGACCTACCGCATGGGCTTCTCCTGGAGTCGCATCATGCCGGACGAAACACTGACGCCGAATCCGGAAGGTCTGGCATTCTACGATGAGCTGATTGATTACCTTTTGGAAAAGGGAATTGAACCATTTGTGACGCTGTATCACTTTGAGTGTCCGCAGGCTCTCGTTGAGGCCTTTGGCGGTTGGAAGAGTCGGAAAATGGTCGATGCCTACCTGAAATATGCGGAAGTCTGCTTCACGCATTTTAAGGGCAGAGTGAAATACTGGGTAACGGTCAATGAGCAGTTTATTGCGACGGCGGCACCGGATCTGGCTATGCCGTATGAACCGGATGCCCATCTGCGTTCCAAGTGGATCTATCAGATCAGCTATCATGTTTCCTTAGCGGAACATGCGGCCATGGCGTTATTACGAACCGTTGACCCGTCCGCCAAGATCGGACCGGTCAACTCCATGCAGGTCGTTTATCCTCTCACCAGCAAGCCGGAAGACGTGCTGGCAGCGCAGGAAGCGGAAGAGATGATGGAATTCTATCTTTTGGATATGAGCGTGTACGGACAGTATTCTCCGTTTGCGGCAACATGGCTGAAACAGCGCGACCTCTATCCGGAAACACTTCCGGAAGATGAAGCAGTCCTGCAGGGATCCAAACCGGATTTCATCGGGGTCAATTACTACTTCAGCGTCTGCGCCAAAGCGGAAAAGAAGCCGTTTGATTTTACAACTTCCTTCTTCTGGGCCGGTGATGACTGCCTTGTTGTGGCCAATCCGAATTTGAAGAAGACGGAGTGGATGAATATGGGAACCGATGCCATCGGTCTTTATAACGGCATGCGCAAGATCTATGAGCGCTACCGTTTACCGATGATCGTGACCGAAAACGGCATCGCAGTCAGTGAAAGTCTGGGAGAAGACGGGAAGATCCACGACGATTATCGAGAAGAGTATCTCAGAGAACACATTCAGCAGATTGAAAAACTGGAAGCGGAAGGCTATCCGGTCTTCGGATACTGCCCGTGGAGCTTTATTGACGTGCTCTCTTCGCATCAGGGCTTCTCCAAGCGTTACGGCCTGGTATTCATCGACCGTACGGAAACAGATCCAAAGATGTGTGAACGCGTGAAAAAAGACAGCTTCTACTGGTATCAGAGTGTGATCGCGCAAAACGGGACGGAAGGACTGTAATATGAAAGAGTTTTTGATTGGTGCATCGACTGCTGCCCATCAGGTGGAAGGGAACAACTGTTACAATGACACCTGGGCACAGGAGCAGATGAAAACAAGCGGCTACGCGGAAAAAAGCGGACTCGCCGCAAACCATTACGTTACCTATAAAGAAGATATTCAAAAAATGAAGGAAGCCGGTTTGAATGCTTACCGCTTCTCCTTGGAGTGGAGCCGGATCGAACCGGAAGAGGGGAAATATGACGAGAGTGCCACAGAGCACTACCGTGATGTGATCCGTACCTGCCAGAATAGCGGAATCGAACCGGTGGTGACACTGTTTCATTTCACAAGCCCGAAGTGGCTTATAGAGAAGTACGGCTGGGAAGATGAGCGGACCATTGCGTGCTTCGCACGCTACATCCGTTATATCTGCAAGGCGTATGCGAACGAGAATCTGAATTATATCTGCACCATCAATGAAGCAAATATCGGTGTGTTGATTGCCAAATACATGCGGATGGCTATGGAGAATGCGCAGAAAGAGCGCGGGGCTCTGGCCATTGGTATGGATGTGGAAGCGATGAGCCGCATGCAGAAAGAGCAGGAGAGGGAAAACATGGAATTCTTCCACCGTCCGGATCCGGCCTTCTTTGTGGCTCCGCGCAGCGAAAACGGTATCCGCATCGTCAAGGAAGCGCATAAAAAAGCCGTGGAGATCATCCATGAGCTTCTTCCAAGCTGCAAGGTGGGCCTTTCACTCAGCTTAAACGATTTGCAGTGGACAGAAAACGGAAAAGCAGAGGCTGACAAACTCTGGCAGTCGGAATTTGAACAGTTCAAAGACGCGCTGGGGAACGATGACTACTTCGGCTTACAGAATTACACCCGCAGCATTATTAATGAAAACGGGGAAATGCCGGTGGAAGAGGGGAAAGAAGTCACCCAGATGGGATATGAATACTATCCGGAAGGTCTGGCTCATATTACCCGCCGCGTGTATCAGGAACTTCATAAAGAGATCCTGATCACGGAAAACGGCATTGCGACATCTGACGATACGCGAAGAGTCGCCTTTATTCAGACGGCACTGGAAGGAATCAAAGCCTGCGTAGAAGACGGAATCCCGGTTGCGGGATATCTGCACTGGTCCTTAATCGATAACTACGAGTGGCAGAGCGGATTCTCGATGCAGTTTGGCTTAATGTGTAACAACGAGAATCATACGGCCAAGCCGTCGCTGGCGTATCTCGGAAGCTGGAAGGGTAAGATTTAGGAAATATACCAAATAAAAGCGAAAGGACTGACGCGTCAGTCCTTTTTCAGACGCCGAAATGTGAAAAAATGCGGGAAAAATGATCGTTTTGCTTTACTTTATAAAAAAAGAGAGGTAATTTATAAGTCCTACGTTATTTATGTTTTTGTAATGGAGAAAACAATACTTCAGTTTGAAAAGAGAGACTTGAAGTGGTAGTATATAATAGGTTAATAAGAGGTATTTAGACATGGAAAAGAAAGAATATTCATTTGAGACGATTGTCAACCATATCCGTAACAACGGTTTCGTCTATCAGGGATCGGAAATTTACGGTGGTTTAAGCAACACCTGGGACTTCGGCCCGTTAGGCGTTACCTTAAAGGACAATATCAAAAATGCATGGTTATATAAATTCATTCAGACCAATCCTTACAACGTTCAGATTCAGAGTGCGATCTTAATGAACCCGCAGGTCTGGCAGGCCAGCGGACACTTGAAAACATTCTCTGACCCGTTAATGGACTGCAAGAACTGCCATACACGTCACAGAGCGGACCACTTAATTGAAGAAGCCACCCATGGCGAAGTCAATGCGGCCGGCATGACAAAGGACGAAATGATGGCCTTCATCAAGGAACATAAGATTGCCTGTCCGGACTGCGGAAGCCACGACTTCACGGATATCCGGAACTTCAACTTAATGTTCAAGACGTTCCAGGGCGTTCTGGAAGATGCCAAGAGCACGGTCTACTTACGTCCGGAAACGGCACAGGGTATGTTCGTCAACTTCAAGAACGTTCAGCGTTCCATGCGGAAAAAACTGCCGTTCGGTATCGGCCAAATCGGTAAGAGCTTCCGTAACGAGATCACTCCGGGCAACTTCATCTTCCGTACGAGAGAATTCGAACAGATGGAACTGGAATTCTTCTGCAAGCCGGGAGAAGACCTGAAGTGGTATGACTACTGGAAAGATTACTGCCTGAACTTCTTACTGTCCTTAGGCGTGAAGAAGGAAAACCTGCGCATAAGAGAACATGAACAGGCAGAACTGTCCCACTATTCCAAGGGAACCAGCGATATTGAATACAAATTCAGCTTCGGCTGGGGTGAGATCTGGGGTATCGCAGACCGTACGGACTACGACTTAAAGTGCCACCAGAACGAATCCAAGCAGAATCTGGAATACTTTGATCAGGAAACCAATGAGCATTATCTGCCATACTGCGTGGAGCCGGCGGTCGGTGTCGAACGTCTGTTCTTAATGTTCATGATGGATGCCTACGAAGAGGAGCAGGTCGGAGAAAACGATACACGTGTCGTTCTGCATCTGCATCCGGCGCTGGCACCGATCAAGGTTGCCGTTCTGCCGTTAAGCAAGAAGCTCAACGAGCAGGCCTATCCGTTATATGAAGAATTAAGCAAATCCTTCATGTGCGACTTCGATGATGCCGGATCCATCGGTAAACGTTACCGCAGAAACGACGCCATCGGAACACCGTTCTGTGTCACATTCGACTTCGATTCTCTCGAAGATCACTGTGTCACGGTCCGGAACAGAGACACGATGCAGCAGGAACGTGTTGCCATCGATAAATTAGCAGATTACGTCAAAGACGCAATGAAATATTAAAAAGGGGATCAATGCCTAGAATCAGTGAAGAGGAGATTAACAGAGTACGCTCAAAAGCGGATATCGCAGAAGTAATCGGCAAGTATCTGCCGCTGGTCAAGCGCGGTAGAAACTATGCGGCGGTCTGTCCTTTTCATAATGACCATGATCCGTCCCTCTACATCAGCACGGACAAGCAGATCTACAAATGCTTTGTGTGCAATGCCGGCGGCAATGTCTTCACTTTCGTGCAGAACTACGAGAAGGTGAGCTTCCCGGAAGCCGTGATCAAGGTTGCGGAACTGGTGAATGAACCGCTGAGCTACAGCAGGGACGCCTTTGTGAATGAGAAATACGACGCGAAGACGCAGAACTATTTCAAGATCTTCAATGAAGCCATCGATTTCCTCAGCTATCAGCTTTACAGCGAGATGGCAACCGAACAATTGAGCTATCTCTATCAGAGAGGGTACAGCGATGAGCTGATCAAGCATTTCAAGATCGGCTACAACCCGGACAAGGATGCGCTTTACCGCTTCTTAAAGGCGAAGGGGTACAGTGAAAAGGATCTTCTGGCCATCAACCTGATTCGCTCGGCACCGGACGGGTTCCATGATTCCTTCTCGCGAAGGATCATCTTCCCGATCTTCAACTACGACAATCAGCCGGTCGCCTTCAACGGCCGCGCCTCCTATCAGGGGCAGGAGCCGAAGTACATCAATACGGAAAACACCGAGATCTACGTCAAGGGCAATCAGCTGTATAACTACCACGAAGCCAAAAGCGCTGCCAAAGAGGCACAGTGCGTTTACGTGGTGGAAGGCGTGACGGACGTCTATGCCTTCTATAAGGCAGGAGTAAAGAACTGCGTTGCCACGCTCGGCACCGCCATGAGCAAGGAGCAGATCCGCTTACTGAAAAACCTGCATGTCCCGATCATTCTCTGTTACGACGGAGATGCGGCGGGGCAGAATGCCAACCTGAAGAACGCCAGGCAGCTTGTCGACAACAAGATCAGCTGCATGGTCGTCAAAAACACTACCAAACTGGATCCGGACGAAGTCATCCGGCAGAACGGAACGGAGTTCTTCTTAAAGATGATCTCCGAGCAGGAAGTCTATATCCAGTTCTTCATGAGAGCGTATGCGTCGAAGGTGGACTTCAATAACTATACGCAAAAGAAGGAGTATGCGCTCCGCATGGCAAACGAGATTGCCCGTTTGACGGACGAATTTGACCGTCAGACCTTCTTCGCGGAACTCTCGCGCATGACCGGCTTTGAAACCTCCCAGCTGGAAGGCCTGGTCAAGGAAGTCAGAGAACCGGAAGTGAAGCGGGAAGTGGAACCGGTCGCAAAACCGGCACCCATGCCGAAGAAAAGCGGACGGACAAGCGCGGAGTACGAAGTGCTCTCGCAGCTTCTCAACAGCAAGCAGGCCGCCAGTTACTACAAGGAAAAGATGGGGTATCTGCCGGACCGCAGCTTAAACGATCTTGCTCTCAGCATCCTGGACTACTACCGCAAGAAAGACAAGCTTGAAATTGCGGAGTTACTCGATGAGCTGAGCGAAGAAAGCCAGAAGCAGCTGGTTCTCTATCTCGATGAAAATGAGCTGTATTCCAAATCCTACAACGAGCAGGCGCTTTCCGAAGCGTTCAGCCGTTTAAAGGTGTCCCTTTTGGATGAATCCATCACCGCAATTAAAAGGCAGCTAGTCGTGACTACTGATGAAATGAAAAAGAACGAATTGATGAGTAAGATGGTCAGCCTGAAGAAGGACAGAATAAAGATATTACAAGATATGCAGTAGAGGGGGAGTTATTCATGAAACAGTACAAGACTCTTGATCAACTCAAGGAAGGTTTTAAGAAAACCTACGCTGAGGATAAGATTCTGTACCAGAGCGACGTAATGGACGCTTTGGAGCACTTGGATCTCAGCGATACGGAATCCGCGGAATTGTATGACTGGTTCGCCAAAGAGGGAATCAAGCTCAGCGATGATGACGAGGAACCGGAAGAAATCGAAGAAGCACCGATGGAACCGACTGGAACGGATGCAGACAACGATCTGGATGTATTCGAAGAAGACGGCAGCTCCGATGAGTTCGAAGAAGACGACGATCTGAATGCCGAACTCATGAACATTGAAGCTTCCTTCGCAAATTCCACCTATACCAAGACAAACGACGCCGTTAAGATGTATCTGAAGGAAATCGGACGCATTCCGTTATTGAACCCGGAAGATGAGCCGGATATTGCCAGACGCTGCGCGGAAGGCGATCAGGCCGCAAAGGAAATCTTAATTTCCTCCAATTTGCGACTGGTTGTCTCCATTGCCAAAAAATATGTCGGCAGAGGCATGCTGTTCCTCGACTTGATCCAGGAAGGCAACATGGGCTTAATCAAGGCGGTGGAAAAGTTTGACTATACCAAAGGATTTAAATTCTCCACATATGCCACATGGTGGATCCGTCAGGCTATCACAAGAGCCATCGCGGACCAGGCCAGAACGATCCGTATTCCGGTCCATATGGTGGAAACCATCAATAAGCTGACCCGTGTACAGAGACAGCTGGTTCAGGAACTCGGCAGAGAACCGAGCGCGGAAGAGATTGCGGAAAAGATGGGCAACAACATCACTCCGGATAAAGTCCGTGAGATTCAGAGAATCGCTCTGGATCCGGTCTCTCTGGAAACACCGATCGGTGAAGAAGACGACTCCCATCTGGGTGACTTCATCGAAGACAAGGATGCGCTTTCTCCGGACCAGTACGCTTCCAACCAGCTCTTAAAGGACGAGATCAACAACGTTCTGCAGGGCTTAACGGAAAGAGAAGAGAAGGTTCTGGCACTGCGCTTCGGCTTATATGACGGCAGAACCAGAACACTGGAAGAAGTCGGTAAGGAATTCAACGTTACAAGAGAACGTATCCGTCAGATCGAAGCAAAGGCCTTACGGAAACTGAAACATCCGACCCGCTCCAAACGTCTGAGAGATTTTATTGACAAGAACTGATGATTTCGAAACGTTTATTCCAAATCGCAAATATGATACCAAAAGACATGATCGTCGCTGACATCGGCACCGATCATGCCTTTTTGCCTGTTTATCTGATGGAAAACGGGCTGGCCAAAAAGGTTTATGCCTGCGATAACAAGGAAGGGCCGCTCTCAGGAGCGATTGCCCATATCGAGGAGGCAAACCTGACTGGTTCCGTGATTCCGATTTTATCCGACGGATTAACGGACGTACCGAAAGATACGGAAGTGATCACCATCTCGGGCATGGGCAGCGAGCTGATTCTGGAGATTCTGAACGCACATTTGAGCGGATTTGAGAACATTCAGCGCATTATCGTGCAGGGAAACACCAGTGTTCAGAAATTACGCCAGTACATTTCCGAGCATAACTACCGTATTGTGGATGAATGCGTGGTGGAAGAGTACAAGTACTACCAGATCATTTCCTTTGACTTAACGCCGGCGGAACGGCCGCTAGAAGCGGAAGAAGTCTGGTTAGGACCCGTAAACATCCGAAAACGGAGCGAAACTTTTGAAAAGTACCTGCATGAGCGGTACAATTATTTGTATAAGCTGAATCTGGAGCATCCTTTGAAGGACCAAAGAGAGTTTTTAGTCTTAAAAAAGGTGCTGACAGGGTATGGAGAAAGAAAAATGTTAACAATTTACGGAAGTGCAATGTGCCCGGACTGCGTGGCATGCAAAAGAAACTTTGACTTTTACGGAATCGAATATCACTTTATCGATATCAATTTGAAACTGCATGATCTGGCGGACTTCTTAAGCTTAAGAGACAAGCTGCCGGTCTTTGATCACTGCAAGGAGATCGGCGATATCGGTTTACCGGCTTTGGTGAAGGAAGACGGAGAAGTCTTCTTAAACTGGGAAGGCTATCTCAGGGAAAAGGGTTATGAAGTTCTTCCGGAAGAGGGCGAAATAAAAGCAGCCTGTTCTCTGGATCGAAAAGGCTGCTAGTTAGAGAATGTGTTCCGTCCGTTTGGGAACGGGATCGTTTTCCTTAAAGTCTTTTAAGAAGGAAATGACTTGCTGATAAAGAGAAGTAGGGGTGCTGGCTCCGGCCGTAACTCCTGCTTTTTTTACGCCCTGAAGGTCGCTCGGATCAATATCCTCCACGCTTTCAATGTAACGGATGACTTTCACGTTCTCATTGGCGCATTTGCCCAAATTACGGGTATTGTTGCTGTGAGGATCGCCAACCACATAAAGAATATCGAGCGGCGGCAGATTCCGGACCGCATTCTGACGCATCCGTGTGGCGTCGCAGATCTCTTCCGAAATGACGGCATCCGGATACTTTTCCCTGATGGCATCGAGGACCTCCGGAACTTCCAGCATGTTCATGGTCGTCTGGTTGGTCACAAAGACAGGGGAGTGTACATCGGTACGGTTGACATCTTCGACATTTGTGATCAGATGGATCCTTTCCGGATCGTCCCGGACGATGCCTTCCGCTTCCGGATGGTTCCGGACCCCGATATAGAGAATTTCTTCGCCCTGACTGAGATGTTCCTTGACCATCTCCTTGGTCTTGAGAACATCCGTGCAGGTGGCATCCACGATCTTCAGGCCTTTTTCTCTGGCTTTCTCATAGATGGCATTACTGACGCCGTGCGCAGAGAAGATGACGGTACCTTCGTCAATCTCTTCTAAAAGCTCCATCCGGGTCTTGTTCTTCTCGTTATGGGAGATGATATTGAGCTCGTTTAAGGCGAGCGTGACGTATTTGTTATGGACGAGCATGCCTAAAATATGAATCGGCGTCTCTGGATTCATTTCACGTTCTTTTTTGGCAATTTCAATGGCGCGGATTACGCCTTTGCAATAGCCGCAGGGGATTGCTCTTACTACTTCCATTTGCCTTTATTATAGCACTTTGAAAAAAGAAGGGCGAATGGGTATAATTATGCTGGAGGTGTATGAAAATGAAGAATTTTGAAGCATATAACTTTCATGAATCCACTCTGAAGTTTTTGGAATATAACGGCTTTACGGAGTTTTTCCCGATTCAGGAAAAGGTGATTCCGCTGGCCTTAAAACATAGAGATATCATCGGCATCAGTGCGACCGGTTCCGGGAAAACGCACGCCTTTTTAGTGCCGTTAATGGAAATGATCGATTTGGACAAACCGATGGTGCAGGCCGTCATTACCGCTCCGACCAGAGAGCTGGCCCAGCAGTTATTCAATGCCGCAAAACTGATGATGAAGGCGGAACCGCGCTTAATCGTCAAGCAGATCAGCGGCGGCAGTTCCAAGGAGCGCATGAGCGATTCCCTAAAGACCCAGCCGCACATTATCATCGGTACGCCGGGCAGAATCAAGGACCTCTTCTTAAATGAAGGAACGCTATTGGTTCAAAACGCCAAGGTCATGGTCATCGATGAAGGGGACATGACACTGGAATACGGCTTCTTAAACGATATTGACGCCATTGCCGGACGGATGAATGACGATCTGCAGATGATGGTCTTTTCCGCCACGATTCCCAACGGTCTCAAACCGTTCTTAAAGAAATACATGAAGAATCCGGAAACGGTAAAGGTAGACGAGAAGGCTTCCTACAACCCGCATATCCGGCACATTCTGATTCCCTGCAAGCATAAGGCACCGAAAGAGAGAATCCTGGATATCTTACCGGGCTTCCAGCCGTATATCTGCCTGATCTTTGCCAATACCAGAGAAGAGGCGGATGAGACAGCGGAGATTTTAAAGGACAACGGCTACCGTACGTTACTTTTGCACGGGGGTCTTTCTTCCCGTGAAAGAAAACAGGCGCTCAATGCCTTAAATAACCATGAATATACTTACGTTGTCGCTACGGATATCGCATCCCGCGGTTTAGACAACGACTATATCACCCATGTAGTCTCCTTGGGGTTCCCAAGCGAGCTGAGCTTCTATGTTCACCGCTCCGGCCGTACGGGCAGAGCCGGCAGAGACGGCGTATGTTATGCGCTCTATCAGGACAGCGATGAAAGATCGATCCGCCTGTTAAAGGAAAAGGGCATCAAGTTTGAACACAAGAACTTCCGGAACGGCGAATGGAGCGACTTAAAGCCGTTTGGCTACAAGCGCGTCAAGAAAGAGACGGAACTGGACAAGGAGATCTCCAAGATCGTCAAGAAGGAAACCAAAGTCAAACCTGGTTATAAAAAGAAACGCGAACAGGAAATCGAAAAGCTGAAACGCAAGAAGAAGAGAGAATTCATCAAAGGCGAGATCAAGAAACAGCAGAAGGAACGGGCCAAGGCTCGTCAGAGAGAAAAGTATGACGTTTAAGATCGGATCCCATGTCGGCATGGGAGCAAAAGATTATTATCTCGGCTCGGTGAAGGAAGCACTTTCCTATGAAGCCAATGCGCTCATGCTGTATACCGGAGCACCGCAGAATTCCGTGCGTACTCCGCTTGAGAAACTGAAAATTGAAGAAGCCAAACAACTCTTAAAGGAACATGACATTCCGCTGGAAAACGTCATCATCCACGCACCGTATCTGATCAATCTGGCCAATACGGTGAATCCGGATACCTTTGAAAACAGCAAGAAGATGTTAGGCGTGGAGATTGAGCGCTCCAAGGCCTTCGGAGCCAAATATCTGGTTCTGCATCCGGGCTCCCACTTGAAAATGGGTTCGGAAGCGGGGATTCAGAAGATTATTGAAGGTCTCAATGAGGTGCTCGCGGAACATCAGGACATGATCGTTGCTTTAGAGACCATGGCAGGAAAAGGCGCCGAAGTCGGCTGGCGCTTTGAAGAGATTGCCGAAATCATTGCCGGTTGCAAGTATCCGGAGTGGCTGGGCGTCTGCTTCGATACGTGCCATACGCATGATGCGGGGTATGATCTTGCGGACTTTGATAACGTATTAAAGGAATTTGATAGAGTGATCGGCCTGGACCGTCTCAATGTCATTCACTTAAACGATTCGATGAATGAGCGCGGCGCAAGGAAAGACCGGCACGCCAATCTCGGCTACGGAAAGATCGGCTTTGATACGCTGTACAACATTGCGCATCATCCTTCATTGGAGAATGTTGTGAAAATTCTGGAAACACCGTACGTCAACGGGACGGCACCGTATAAATACGAGATTGCTTCCTTACGAAGCGGGAAGTGGGATGAGCATTTAATGGAGATCAAGGGATGAGTTACTTTTTTCTGAAGATGGTTGCACTCATCACCATGAGCATTGACCATCTGACGGAAGTGTTCGAATGGTCCCGGGATTTCCGTTTCATCGGCCGCATGGCCTTTCCCATCTATGCGCTCTTACTAACGGAAACCATCCAGTACATCCGCCAGAATCAGGAAAAGCGCAGAAAGTATCTTTTGGCGCTGCTGATCTTGGCACTGGTCTCGGAGCTGCCGTATGACTTTGCGTTCCACGGAGGCTGGTTTGTATGGGAAGAAGGCAATCAGGTGTTGCAGTTTTTCCTGTATGCGCTCTGCGTCTTTGCGTCTGATCCATTGCCGCTTTGGGGCAAAGTGATCCTGTATTCTCTGTTAGGGGCAGTGTGTTGCGTGGGGAGTATCGGATACGGAGCATCGGGCATTCTGTTTCTGATGCTGCTGCAGCTTTATTCCGCAAAAAAGAAAGAACTGCCGCAGGAAAAGCGGGCAGTCGGTGTTCTATTGATTGTTGCGGTATTGTTTCTCGCACTGGCTTTGGAATCCGTCAGCTATTATCCGGATCTGATTGCGCGCTACGGTGTTCTGAGGGTTTTACGGGCTGTCTGGATCTCCTATACGGGAGATATGATCTTCTACGGGGTCTTTCTGAGCGTGCCGCTGATGGCTGCCTTAAAAGACGAATACGCCAAGGGACCATATCTGTTAGAGAAACTCTACCACTATTACTATCCGCTGCATCTCTGGCTTTTGACGATTGCGGTATTACTTCGAAGATAAGAAAAAAAGAATGCTAGGCATTCTTTTCATTTGTGACAAATTCATCGATTTCCTTAACCAGCTCTTCAAACAGGCGGTCCTGCGGAATGGTGCGGACCATTTTTCCTTTCTTGAAGAGAAGTCCCTGATTCACGCCTCCGGCAATGCCGATATCGGCACGGCTGGCTTCCTGCGGTCCGTTGACGGCACATCCCATGACGGCCACCGTGATATTGGACTGGATCGTGTTCAGATACTGTTCCACTTTGGCCGCAATCGGCAACATGTCGTACTGGATCCGTCCGCAGGTCGGACAGCTGATCAGGTTCGGCACCTTGTCAATCAAGTCAAAGCACTTGAGCAGCTTCTTGCAGATCGGCAGTTCTTCCACCGGATCGGCAGAGACGCTGACACGGATCGTATCGCCGATTCCCATGGAAAGAAGCGTTCCCAATGCTGCGGAAGACTTGATGGCGCTTTCCGTGAAGGTTCCGGCTTCCGTCACTCCTAAATGCAGCGGGTAAGGGAAGAGCTCGGCAGCTCTTTTGTATGCGGCAATCGTTAGTTGGACATTGGAAGACTTGAAGGAAAGAACGATGTCTTCAAAATCGGCTTCCTTTAACAGGTCGATATGTTTCCGGGCACTTTCCATCATGGCGTCCACGCACGGTCCGCCGTACTTCTCAATCAGTTCCTTTTCCAGGGAACCGCTGTTGATTCCGATCCGGATCGGAATGTTGCGGGCCTTGCAGGCATCGGCGACTTTACGGACGTTTTCCCTGTCTCCGATATTGCCCGGATTGATACGGATCTTATCGATGCCGTTTTCGGCGCAGATCAGCGCCAGCTTATAGTCAAAATGAATATCGGCAACCAGCGGGACGGAAACCCGGGCTTTGATCTCTTTTACCGCACGGGCATCTTCCTCAGAGAAGATGGCCATCCGGACGATGTCACAGCCGTTGGCGGCCAGAGCATTGATCTGTTTGACGGTTGCTTCCACGTCTCTTGTTTTCGTGTTCGTCATGGACTGGATCAGCACTCTGTTCTGGTGTCCGAGCTGGAGATTTCCTACCTTTACCGGTCGCGTTGTTTCTCTTGTATACATCAAATTCACCTCATCTGTATTATAGCCTAAAAGGGCAGGGAAACCCCATTTTTCCCGCAAAAAAGAAAAAGAAAAAAAGTGTTGTTACTTTTTAGAGTCTATGTTACAATTATTTCGCTCGGAGGTATATCATGCGCGAAAAGTTAATTTTTAAGTGTTCGGTCTGTGGTGAAGAAAATTACCTCGGATCCAGAAATAAACGGAAACACCCGGAAAAAATGGTTATTAAAAAATATTGCCCGCGTTGCAATAAACAAACCGAACATAAGGAGAAGAAGTAAAAAAGGCCTGGTGGCTTTTTTTATTATTATCGGACTAT
>CADCPY010000136.1 GCA_902803495.1 uncultured Erysipelotrichaceae bacterium | reverse complement strand
CTTCATTCAGCGGTTTGCCGGCCAGTCTTCCGTCCGGTGTTGCGCCGACGTCAAAGCCGTTCGGGACGTAGGATGTGATATTGCTGGTACTCATGGTGTACGTGCATCCTTTTGGTCCCTTGCCGTAGCGTTCCGTATGATATTTCGGTAAGAGTTTTAAATAGGATTCATAGACGTCCGCCACAATCGTATCGACATAGTCGATGTCGTTGCCGAATTTCGGTGCCTTGCGGCAGAACTTACGGATGCGGGCACCTTCCGCTCCTTCAAAGTTCTGATCCATGGCATCTCTTAATTCCTTCAGCGTTAACACCTTGTCTTCAAAGACCAGTTTCTTCACGGCGGCTAACGAATCGCCGACCACACTCGGTCCGATATTGGAAGAGGAAACATAGTCGTATTCCGCACCTCCGTTTTTCAGTGTCTTCCCGCGCTTTAAGGAATCGTTAATGGTGCTCGACGCAAAGGCGTCCGCGTCATAGACTTTTAAGGCCGTGTCACAGACGATATCGCAGTCATAGGCCAAGTCACTGTAGAACTCCAGTAAACGTTCCCAGGCTGCCCATAATTCGTCATAGTTCTTATATTCAATTTCTCTTCCCGGCTTGCCGTTGAGCTGCACAAGCTGAATGCCGCTGGCCGGATCCTGCCCGTTATTCATCACAAGCTCTAAAATCTTGCCGAAGTTGATATAGGTCATACCCGTCGCTCTGTGATTCCACTTGCCCGGAATGGCTGTCTCGACGCAACCCATGGACGTGTAGTCTCTGGCCACTTCGATTGGAAGACCGAGCGAGGACATAGCCGGAATGCAGACATCGTCGCTGAATACCGACGGCATTCCAAAGCCCCTGCGGATCAGTTTGGCCGTATCCCGCATGAACTCATGCGGTGTGTTTTCGTTGTTTCTTACGGACAGATTCGGCTCCGGCAGGCCGTTGAGCGCCATGGCTTCCAAACAGAGATAGGAAACCTCGTTGGTGCCGTCCGTGCCGTCCGGTTTCATGCCGGAGAGCATGAGATTGCTGTAAAGCGGATAACCACCGGAATACTGGGTGTGGTCCCATGGGCGGATCTTATTCAAGCTGTTGGTCATAATGAAGAAATGCGTTATGATCTCCAGCGCTTTTTCCTTAGTGATTCTTCCTTCTTCCACATCTTTCTTATAGTACGGATAGACAAACTGGTCGAATCTTCCGAAGGAGAAGGAGTGTCCGTTGCTTTCGATCATCATGAGCAGATGAACCAGATAGACCGTTTCCACCGCTTCATAGAAGCTTTCCACCTTATCTTCGGAGAGATGCTGCATCATTGCGCTGATCTCCAACAGTTCCTTTTTCCGCTTCTCATCACTGCAGCTTTCCGCTTCCTTTTTTGCCAGTTTGCTGAAGCGGCGGCAGTACGTCATGGCTCCGTCCATGGTGATGATGACGGATTCATAGAAGTCTTTCTGCTCCTGTGTCAGACCGTCTTCCTTTAAGTGTTCTTCGGCAATCTTCTTGAAACCGGCAAAGCCGTTTTCAAAGACGAATTCATGATTCGGAATGATGTGCCCGTCACCGGACATGCTGATGCCGCCGCGGTGCAGTACCCCCTGCTCTTCCGCCAGGCGGTTGATCTTCGGCAGATTCCGTAAGACTTCATCCTTATGTGTCTTGCCATACCAGTACGGGGCAATCGCACGGATGCGTTCCTTGGTTTCTTCATCCACAAAGAAGCTGTCTCCGCTGCGCTTCTCGAATTCGTCCATTTCTTCCACGATCCAGTCGATGGAATATTCCGGGAAGATCGGAGCCGCAAAGTTCCGGCAGGCCTGATTTCCCACGATCAGGGAATCCGGTTCAATATAGATGGACATTCGGGACAGTGTTTCCCTAAAGGCTTTGGCCTTGCGAAGCACCATGGCTTCCCCTTCGGTTTTCTGAAATACTTCCGTATATATTTCCGCCCGTTCCGCGCATAAGGTTGCCTTGCGGTGATACATCTTATCCTGAAGACGCTCGATCCTCACAAAGTCGCAGTCCTGATTCTGCGGAACGAAACTTAATAACTTGTTTTTCATAGCGGTACCCTCCCCCATGGCATTACTATAGCATGCAAAAGAAAACAAAAGCACAACATGTGTGCTTTCGATAAAACAGATAAGTGATTTCAAACAATTTACGTGATGTTTATGTTTCTTTTGTGTTCTTTTATGTTTGTTTCTTTACTGACGTTTTCCCAGATACGGTGCAAGTGTCAGCTTCAGCCCCTTTTTCCTGCACGCAGTAACCGATTCTTCATCAATTCCTTCATCCGTAATGATTTCCGCAAAGTCTTCCGGAAGTCCGTGAATGCTGAAGAAAACCTGACCGAATTTGGTATGGTCCGCAAGAAGGATTGCTTCATCGCAGATCGAGAGCAGTGAGGCTTTTACTTTACCGTCCACTTCTTCCGGTACGCTGGCCCCCAGATTGATATCAAAACCCTGGGAAGAGATAAACGCCTTATTGACATGATGATGATGGAAAAACTCGATCGTACTGGAGCTGAGAGCCGCTTCCGAGATGCGGCTGTAAATCCCCGGAGCCAGAATGATATCGATCTTATCCTTATCCGCCAGTGTTTCAATCACCCGGACGGAATTGGTTAAAACCGTAATTTTCATGTTCTTCAGAAAACGCCCGATATTGTAACAGGTCGTACCGGAATCGATATAGATGGAGTCCCCTTCCTTAATGCGCTTGGTCGCTTCATAGGCAATTGCCAGTTTCTCCGGCTGTGCATTGCGGTTTTTCAAAAGAAAGGACGGTTCGCTAGCGGCTCCTTCATTTAAGGATGCACCGCCGTAATAGGTTGTGACGATTCCCTGCTTTTCCAGTACGGATAAGTCTCTGCGGATCGTCATCGGAGTAACACCGAACTGCTCCGCCAGATTCAGTACCACAACTTCCTTCTCCCGGTTCAAAATATCAAATATTTCCAGTCTTCTGTTATTTGCGTTCATATCTTTGCCCTCTACTTATAATATAACAAAATAACATGTTCTTTTACCTTGCATGTTGTTTCTTGTGTTATTTTTATATACCTGCAATACAATCGACAGTTTGAATCATTTCACATATTATTAACATGGGTGGTGGTTCTCGGAGTTGAGCTCCGTTAGTCACCACCTATTATAAAAGTGGACTACGGTCGTACAGCAATTGTAGCTGTATTTGATCTAACCACTTTTTCTTTATCAAATAACATATACCGGCAGTTTACTTTCCTAATTAAGGGGATTTGATAAAATGTAATTGTCCTGGTGGTGTTCGTGAGTCGCAGACGATGGTCTGTGCGGTTACCACCAGGGCCTTCCATTCATTTCGCAAGATGTATATTGAATGTATTTATAACTTCTAAAGGTACATTTTTTACTGAAGAACCGATGAATAATATGATACCTCGATGCCTTTATTGTCTGGATCTTAAGTCAATTAACAATAAAGCAATAATCTTGAAAAGCTGTAAATATCTGATATATTTATTTCAGAAGTGCCATTTGTAATTACGCCGCCTATTGAAGTGGCGAAACGGTTTACAAATCGGCACTTTTTTCATTTCAGCAATTTACTGTATTTCTTTCTTTAAATTGTAGTCACTATACCGCAAATGCAAATCATCTGATTCATTTACAGAATATGGTATATTGGTATTGGAGTCGGTAGATGAAGCCCAGGTACCTGAAATATCAGGTCTGGTTGTATAAACTTCATCATGCCTACTCTTTATCACAGTGGTAGTTGTCCGACGATCGCCGGTGTTGCTACCACTTTTTTTGTGAACTTAAAACATACAATTTATCTGTGGCTCCCTTATTTATAGCGCTATTTTCAACAGTATACCTATACTACTCCTATACTTGATTTGTTGATAACAATTGGTATAATCTCCTTGCCGAACTGAGCGAGAGCCTCCTCTTTGGGAGTTCGTGAGTCTGGTTTTTCTTTTAAGGTAATACATTTGAATTCCTTCGGGAATATGATAGAATAAAACTGTCCTGAGAGGATGGAGGAGTCGGGTAAACAACCGGCCAACCGCCATCTTCAATAAGGGCTTTTTTATTTTCATTCAGATCCTGACAGTTAAGCTTTCCGATCACTGATAAGTACATATGCAAAAAAGAGACCGTCTGGTCTCTTTCCTTTATCGTAATGGAGCGGATGAGGGGAATCGAACCCCCGTAATCAGCTTGGAAGGCTGGGATTCTACCATTGAACTACATCCGCAAAGCAAGTGGTGACCCGCCGGGAACTCGAATCCCGGACCCCCTGATTAAAAGTCAGATGCTCTACCAACTGAGCTAGCGGGTCATTTGTAACAAACTGGCTGGGGTACCTGGACTCGAACCAGGGAATGAGAGAGTCAAAGTCTCTTGCCTTGCCACTTGGCTACACCCCAATATAAAGAAATGGTGGAGAGGAGTGGATTTGAACCACCGAACCCGTTGGGAGCTGATTTACAGTCAGCCGCGTTTGGCCACTTCGCTACCTCTCCACTTCATGGTGCCGACTATAGGAATCGAACCTACAACCTACTGATTACAAATCAGTTGCTCTGCCTGGTTGAGCTAAGTCGGCTTCTTTACACTTATCAGCGCTTATTTATACTAACACAGAAAAAAAATGATTTCAATATTAATTTAAAAAAATTTGAGGCGGCGGCTGATGTATAATTAGTTCGTAAGCGGAGGTATTGTACCATGAGCCTATTGATCATTACCGGGATGAGCGGTGCGGGGAAATCCAGAGCCATTGACGCTTTGGAAGATATCGGATTCTACTGCATCGACAATCTGCCGCCGCAGTTTCTCTCCCCGATCACTACCCTTTCCAAAGACACTGCCATCGGGAAAAACCTGGCAATCGTCATCGATTCCCGCAGCAAGGACATGTTTGCCCAGTTTGAAAATGAGATCCATCATCTAAAACGCGAACATGTCGATTTCAAGCTGATCTTTATTGACTGCTCTGATGAAGAACTCCTCAATCGCTACAAGGAAACCCGTAGAAAACACCCGCTCATGGACAAAAAGGAAGTCTCCATTGAGAACGCCATCTTAAAAGAGCGAAAGATGATGAACAGTGTCCGCGACGATGCGGATTACCTCATCGATACCACCTTTACCACCGCACAGCAGTTCCGCCAGATGATCCTGGACATGATCCAGGACGCTCCGCTCAGCCGCATGCAGATCAAGCTGATCTCCTTCGGCTACAAGTACGGCATCCCGACGGATGCGGACATTCTCTTTGACGTGAGATGTCTCCCGAACCCCTTCTATATTCCGGAGCTGAAGCACAAGACCGGACTGGATCAGGAAGTCTACGACTACGTCTTCTCGTTTGACGAAGCCCGCAAGATTGCCATCCAATTAACCGAACTTTTAAAAACGGCAATCCCGATGTATCTGGAAGAAGGAAAGACGCAGCTTGTCATCGGACTGGGCTGCACGGGCGGCAAGCACCGCTCCATCTCCTTTGTGCGCTATTTGAGCGAACACTTAAGCTTCCCGGATGTCAGCATCCTGACCATTCACAGGGATATCGACCGAAAGAACTAAAAAGACGCTGAGCGTCTTTTTTTAGATTTCGTCTTTCCAGTCGCCGACACTGTCTTCACTCATCAGGTTCTTCACGGCTTTGGAGATGCCTTTCATCATGCGCATGTAACCGTCCGGGGTATTGGAGTAGTTCACGGATTTCTCCGCGTCGATTCCGTATTTTCTTGCGGCGGCTTCCGCATCGATATTGGCTGCCAGAAACAGTACTTCCCAGCCCTCTTTCTGCTTGGTTTTCAAGAGCTTGGAGATCTCCTGGTACGTATAGCGGTGCGAGGAGTTTTCCTCTCCGTCCGTGGTGATCGCCACGACCGTCTTGTCCACCTTGGCATCTTCCGGCAGATAGCGGTGAATCGTGCTGATGTGTCCCACGATATCCCCGACCGTATCCAGTAAAGCCGTGCAGCCGTCCGGGCGGTAGTCGTTGGCCCCCAGCGGTTTGACGTCGGCGATTTTCTCCCGGTCCACCACGATGCGGTAGTTATTGGAGAAGGTCACCGTTGTCACGTAGACTTCATACTCTCCGTTTTTGTTCTCTTCCAGTAAGCGGTTGTAGCCCCCGATGACGTCTTTCTCCATCCCGTACATCGATCCGCTCTCATCCAGAATCATCACCAGTTCCATAATTTTCTTTTCTTTCATTTTTTTGTATTCCTCCCTTGTTTACAGGAAAATCATACGGCTTCAAAAAAGAAAAAAGGTCGCGCGCTGCGCGACATTTCAGAATGTTTTCTGATCGTATTCCAGAAGGATATCGTTGATGGTAAAGAAGTCGTAGACTCTCTGCTCTAAAAAGTAGGAAATAATGACATCAAAGAGGATGGCATTGCTGAGGGAGTAGCCGGCTTTGGACAGCAGCTTCTCCGCTTCCTTCTTATCCAGCTCCAGTGCCAGTGCCAATGCAATGGCGCTCATCTTGCCGATATGGTAGCTTCCCGAGCGGATCTTGGAGAAGAGCTTCCGGTCGAGATTGGCTTTTTTATACACTTCGGAATCCTTTAACCCCTTTTCGTCAATTAAGCGGAAGAGATAATCGCTGAAGCTCTCATCCAGCTCAAAGGAATCCAGGGACAGCAGTTCCGCATGCTTATGGCCGTACGCTTTCGGCATGGACAGAAAGCTTTTCCGGCGGGATTTCGGCTCCTCTTCCGGCATGGCCATATTGCTTTCGACTGCTTCGATTTCATAATGCAGGGCAATATAATCCCTGATCAGCTCTTTATGATTTAACATACTCACACCTCTTTTGCGGCCACGATCTTTAAGGCAAACTCCGGAGTATAAAGCAGCTCCATCGTTCCGCCGCTGGACTCAATATAGCTGCGCAGATTCTTTAATCCTCCGCGCTCCTTGATGACGCCACTTGGCGCCTGACCGTTATGCTTCAATATCAGTGTAACATGTTCCCCGTCATTTTCACTGATGGAAACAAAGATTTTATCCCCGTGGGCGTGCCGGATGGTATTGGCCATAAACTCCCGCAGCGACCGAATCAGGATCTTTTTCAGATGCTCCTGCTTCGGCAGTTTTCCTTCAATCTCCAGTTCCACACCCAGATCTTTCGCCGAGCGGAAGAGGACATCGTAGGCGGTGCTGTGGTCCGCAAAGACCTTGTTGCGGTACATCGCATAGACCCTGCTCCAGCTTTTCCGCAGTTCCGCGTAGGTGATATTCTCCCCTTTCAGATAGCGCTGCACCTGAAAGATCAGAGCGGAGTAGTCGTCGTGCACGCTGATGCGCGCTTTCAGGATCTCTTCGGCAATGCCCGTTTCCCGGATGGTTTCGCTCAGCCGTTTGAGATGCTCGCCCTGCTTCCGCAGATCCTCATTGCGCTGCTTGAGCTCTTCATGCAGTTTCTCTTCGGAAGTGATATCCAGCGCCAGGATCTCCCGCAGTTCTTCCTCTTCAAAATGTACGGTATTTCCCAATATGGCATAGGTCTTCCCGTTCAGATGCACCTGTCCCTTTTCGAGCAGTTTCTCTCCGATCCGAACGCCGTTCCAGATCTCCCCGAGCTTTTCCTTTTGGATGATCTCATTCATGGTGCTGTTTAACAGTTTGATCTGTCCGTCCGAGAAGTAGTAGAGTAATCCGTCGGAAAGCGAGTCCACCCCTTCCTTGACGGAACGGTTGTCCAGCTGCTTCATCTGATTGGCATGCTGAATGAATAAAACGCAGAGTACAACATCCACCGCCAGAACATAGAACACGGCTGAATCCAGCCAAAGTCCGCTGCGGATCCCCTGCTTCTTTAACAGGATGTCATTTTGAAACAGCAGGTAGTTTCCCACAAAGCTGAGCGCCATCAAAACAAGCTGCGGCCATCTTGGCGCATTGTTGATCAAAAACGTCAGAGCGTGCAGGAAGAAAACGCAGAAACCCAAGGCGATAACAGGAATCAAAAATTCCTTCAATAAAACCGCGGCACTCATGCTTCTTCTCCCTTGAGAAGAACGTCCAGATAGACCGTATTCTCCTCACTTGTCATACGCAGATTTTCCTGCGGCACAAAAACGATTTCCCCTTCCGCTTCCAGAACAAAGCGGACCGTCTGTTCCTTCGGATGATAGGACACGAGAATCCCCTTCAGACGGTCTTTCTCCGAAGTATAGATTTCATAGAATGTTTCCAGGATGCGGTAGGCCTCATCACTGCTTATGGCATACCCGCGCGGGAAGTCCAGCGAAGTTGTGATCCCGAGCGGAGAGAGCGTCTGAAAGACTTCCTGCAAAATGAAAGCAACATCCCCGGAGGTGATGGGCTCCTGATTGAATTCCTTTAAGATCAGATTGGAGATCCGCTTGACATAAACCAGCACCGGCAGAGCTTCCCTGACCTTGGTGCGGTCGGAGCTTTTGGACAGAAAGAGCGCATTCAGATATTCCATCGACGAAATGATTCGGGTGTCCACCTTCGCAAAGATGGCCGTTTCCGTCTCAATGGCCGCTTTTTTCTTTAACAGCCGGTTCTCCTCTTTCTGGATATCGTTCTCCCTGGAGAGCTGTTCCACCGTATCCTGCAGCTCTTCGATCATCCGGTTGATCCGGCTCAGGTCCTTCTGATAGAAGATGTAGCCGCCCCGGATCGGCTGCGCGTGAACTTCCGTGTCGCGATCCGGCCGATACGTCCCCTCCAGGATCGTTTTGATCTCATCTTTGTTGTAATGCACACCGGAAGCGGAAGAGATGCGTACCTCATTGTTATGGTCCACGACTTCCGCAGAGATATGCGAAAGAGAAAGCACTTCGTCATAATCCGAATTGGACGGAATCAGGCCCAGCTGAATGCAGATCTCCAGAATGTTAATTGTTGATAGACAGAATACAATCGGCACGTTGGTGACCTTATAGGAGGAAAGAATGCCTTTCTGATTGACTGTCAGATAGGAAAACAGTGCGCTGATTAAAAGCACGCCCACCGGCAGGCAGGAGTTTTTCAAATCCCATTTCAAGTGCGTATTCTTCGCCATTAAGTGGATTGCCCGGAATAACAGGGACAGAATCCAGAGCAGAATGACATAGTATCCCGCTTCATAATGATAATGGGTAGCGGAATGTTCCACTCCCTGCGGGAAGGAAAAGACCAGATGGTGCAGATCGTTGGTAATCACAAGCAGAAAGAGCGCCCAACAGATCAGCGCCGGCGGATACTTCCAGAAGGTGCGGATGCGCTTGGCGGAGATGGAATCCGCCACGGAAAGGATCAGAAGCGGAATAAAGAGGAACGGAATATAGTAAAGATACCAGAGGTAGCGCTCCAAAGTACTCCCCGCTTCCACGGCGGTATATTTGAAGATCACAACGCAGAGGAAGGCTTCCATCATGATGCAGATCGCCCCCATCATCTGCTTGCGGTCCTGATTCACAATGCGGCGCCTGATAGTCTCAAACCACCCGATTACAATCAGCAGCGCCAAGAACAGATTCACGGAATAGAACGGGAACCCCCGCAGCGGAAACAGGAAAAACTCCACAAAAGCTGCGGCAAGAAAGATCAGAATCATTTTTCCCGTTTTTTTGCTGATGTGGAGTTTCATGCTTATTCTCCGATGACGATTCCGGAGATTCTGGCCTGAATGGCCAGTTCCGTGCGGTTGGAAAACCCTGTTTTTGCCAACAGGTGCTTGATGTGTGTTTTCACCGTAGTGATTTCCACGAAGAGCGCTTCGGCAATCTCGGCATTGGACATGCCTTTGGTCATTAAGCGCAGTACTTCGATTTCTTTATTGGTCAGCTCATCCGATCTGGCTTTTCCCAACTGGACCAGCGGTGACTTTTCCGGATAAACGGATTCTCCCTGCATGGTTTTATCCATGATGTCCAAGATACCTTCCGTATTTGTTTCCTTATACCAGAAGGAATTGACACCGATCTCCCTTGCCCGGGAGAGATAGGAAACTTCCGGCATGGAAGTTACCAGGATGATTTTGATGTTTGGATGCGATTTGCGGATCCGCTGCGCTGCTTCAAGCCCGTTGGAACCGTCCTTCATAATGATGTCCATGATGACAAGATCGATCATGTATTTATCGCAATAGATTGGCGCGAACGCCGCACTTTCGACGGAATAGAGCACATGGTAGTTGTCCGATGCGTCGATCAGCATCTGAAAGAGCTGACGCGGCATACTCTGGTCTTCCACTACCAGAACATTCCAGGCCATACGGTCCTCCTTTTTATGATATTACTATCCGTACCACCATTATAGAAGTTTTCACACAATCCGCCAAACTGTTTTTTATTCGATGCTCCGGAATCCTTTCCATAAGAGCGGATAGAGGATCACGGAAGAGATCGTACAGACGACCGCGTTCAGTGCCGTAACACCCGTGGTATAGGCCAGAATGATGCTGGCCGCTTCCGCCGGGATGCCCAGGATGTATTTTTTATAGAGATAGCCAATGACCGGATCCAATATGACGTTCAGCGCCAGCGCTGTTGCCGCAGAGATCAGAGTGATCTTACGGATCTTCGCACTGTCTTCCTCCCGGGAGAGATTCATCTTTTTTGCCAGAGAGCCGGCCACCATGCCGATCATGAATTTCAGTAAGAATGTTTTGGGAGCGGAAGTAATATAGCGCGGGTCGAGCACATCCGCAATGGATAAGCCGACGGCTCCGGCAATTCCGCCTTCCCAGGGACCCAAGAGCCATGAGGAGAGCACCACGCAGGCATTCGCCAGATGAATGGCGACATGGCTTCCCGCCGCTAAGGGAATATCAATTTTCGCAAAGGTAAAGACGACATAGTTGATTGCTGCAAATAAGGCAATATAGGAGATCTTGCGGATCCGCTTATCCATCAGTCTTCAAAAAGCGGAGTAGAAAGATAACGGTCTCCGCCGTCCGGTAATATTACAACAATCGTCTTCCCTTTGTTTTCTTCGCGCTTGGCCAGCGTTACGGCTGCCTTGAGGGCTGCACCGCCGCTGATGCCGATCAGAAGACCCTCGAGTCTTCCGAAACGCTTTCCGTATGCGAAGGCATCTTCATTTGTGACCGTGATGACTTCATCGTAAACTTCCGTGTTCAGAACTTTCGGTACAAAGCCTGCACCGATGCCCTGGATCTTATGCGGACCGGCCTTGCCGCCGCTTAAGACCGGGGAAGCTGCCGGTTCCACAGCAACCACCTTGATTTCCGGATTCTTTTCCTTCAGATAGCTTCCCGTACCGGTTAATGTACCGCCCGTACCGACGGCGGAAACAAAGATATCCACTTCCCCGTCCGTATCCTGCCAGATCTCCGGACCGGTCGTCAGATAATGGGCCTTCGGATTGGCCATGTTGTCAAACTGACCCGGAATAAAGCTGTTTTCCGTTGCTTTCTGCAGTTCTTCCGCTTTCGCAATGGCTCCGCTCATCCCCTTGGCTCCTTCGCTTAAGACCACCTCGGCGCCATAGGCCTTTAAGAGCTTGATGCGCTCAATGCTCATGGTATCCGGCATAACAAAGACGGCCTTATAGCCGCGGGCCGCTGCCACGGAGGCCAGTCCGATGCCGGTGTTGCCGCTGGTCGGTTCGATGATCGTTCCGCCTTCCTTTAAGACGCCGCGCGCTTCCGCATCGTCAATTAACGCCTTGGCGATGCGATCCTTGACGGAGCCGGCCGGGTTTTTCCCTTCCACTTTGACCAGCACTTTCGCAAGTAAGCCTTCCGCTTTCTCCAGATGAGTCGCTTCCACAAGCGGTGTATTTCCAATCAGTTGATCTACAGATGTATATATTTTTGACATAATATTTTTCCTCTTTCCTTTATTTTATCAGTTTTTAATAACTACAGATACACTCCATTCTTTCCGGGCCATTCGACAGATGCCCTGAGACTTGTTCAGACTCATTGGGATATCACCTCATTTTCTAAATAAAAACCCGCCTGGAGACTTCTTATTCTCTTACGGGCGGGAATATTTCATAAACACATATGAAAAACTTCCGCCTAGTGCGGACAACAATGCATTGTGCGTGCTGCGTAGCTGTTGATCTTTTTCATATCTGTCTTCATTCTATTGCGCCTTTTTCTTTCTGTCAAACGTCATGCACTCCCTGATTCCTTTTTTCACATTACTTGATTCCCTTGGTACCAAAAGTTATAATGACCATAGAGAAGAATATGAAAAAGGAAATGTGCTGTTGTATCGCATATCTTGAGATCTGAAGCCCGGTGAGGTACGTTTTCAGCGTTGATTCCGGGCGGGAAACATCTCGCCTTTTTTCTTGGAGTAGCTTATGGGAAAAGCAGAAGTATTAAAACAGTTAAAAGAGATTCGTGACGACGAAGTGGAAGATATCGCCCATCTTCCCAACCGCGATGAGGTTTTGATCTGCCTGAAGGAGATCGAGGCACTCATTCTGCCGGATTATTTCCACTATATGGACAAGGATGCCGACGAGCTCTGGTTTGATTTGGAGAGACGGCTGCCGAAGCAGATCCGCCGCTCGATGCGCGTGCATCAGGATACGCGCGATGCCATGGAACTGTTTGAGAAGATCACGGCCCGCTTTGCGCATATCAAGCGCCTGGTCTTAACGGACATTCAGGCCATCTACGACGGGGACCCGGCAGCCAAAAGCAAGCAGGAAGTCATACTGTGCTATCCGGGCTTCTTTGCGATCTTCATCTACCGCATCGCCCATGAATTCTATCTTTTGAATATCCCGATCATTCCGCGTGTCATGACGGAATACGTCCACGCCAAAACGGGAATCGACATCAACCCGGGTGCCACAATCGGCGAGTACTTCTGCATTGACCACGGCACGGGCGTTGTCATTGGGGAAACTTCCATCATCGGACACCACGTCAAGCTCTATCAGGGCGTGACGATCGGTGCCAAGAGCTTCAAGATGGATGAAAACGGCCTGCCGGTCAAAGGCGGCAAGCGTCACCCGAACATCGGAAACAACGTTGTCATCTACGCCAATGCGACCATTCTCGGCGGAGATACCACCATTGAAGACAACTGCATCATCGGAGGTAACACCTGGATCACCTCCTCGGTGGCAGCCGGCGAGAAAGTCGTCAACGAATAAGATAAAAAAAAGAGGTCTTTGGAACATCGGTTCCAAAGACCTTTTGATTTGCTTATTTCTTTAAGAAGAAGAACAGGACCACTAAGATACCGAGCGCGATACGGTAAATACCGAAGACGCGGAAATCGTGTTTCTTGATGTAATCCAGGAAGAAACGGCAGGCCACCAGTGATGTGAAGAATGCCACGATCACGCCGACCAGTAAGACGACAACTTCCGTTCCCGTATAGTAGGAACCGTACTTTAACAGCTTCAGCAAGCTTTCCCCTGCCATGACCGGAATGGCCAGATAGAAGGAGAATTCCGTGGAAACCACGCGGTCAATTCCCAGTAACATTCCGCCCAGAATCGTGGAGCCGGAACGGGAAGTTCCCGGAATGATGGCCAGACACTGGAATCCGCCGATCTTCAAGGCGTCGAGATAACTGAGGTCCTCCAGCGAAGTGACGCGGAACGTCTTTTTCTGACGGTTCTCCAGATAGATGTAGATCACGCCGTAAACGATCAGCATCAGAGCGATGATCAGGACATGATCCGGAATCAGATCGTTCAGTAACAGTCCGATGATGCCGGCCGGAATGCAGCCGACGATGATCTTGGACCATAAGAGCCAGACTTCCAGCCGTTCATATTTGGTTTTGGAGAAATCAAACGGCCAGAGCTTATCAAAACTGATGGTGACAATTGCCAATATCGCACCGAGCTGGATGACCGTAAAGAACAGATCCTTAAATCCGTCCGAGACATTCAGCTTGATGAATTCATTGACCAAGACCATATGCCCGGTGGAGCTGATCGGCAGCCATTCGGTGATTCCCTCGACAATCCCCAGGATAATTGCTTTAAATATTTCAAAAATGATCATAAGGGGCCTCCTTATTATTTCCTTAAAATTATACCATTTTTCGTGTATCATATAAATATGAAACGGTATTATATTCTCTTCAAAGGACAGGTACAGGGCGTCGGTTTCCGCTTCACCGCGGAGATGATTGCCCGGAAATACAATCTTACCGGATGGGTCAGAAACCTTTATGACGGAGACGTGGAGATGGAGGTTCAGGGCGATGAAATGGCCATCCACAATATGATCAAAGAGCTCTATAACTCCTCGCGCTGGATCCGCATCGAGAATCACTTCATGAAGGAAAAACCGCTCCGTGACGATGAGCGCGGCTTCCATTCCGTCTACGGCAGCATGGATTCCTATTATTAGACAAAAGAAAAGAGACCTTACGGTCTCTGCTTTTTTTCCAATGGTGGAGACTAAAGGACTCGAACCTTCGACCCTCTGCTTGTAAGGCAGATGCTCTCCCAACTGAGCTAAGCCTCCGCGTGCTTAAATAATATATCATAATTACGGGGAGCTTTCAACTATTAAATTTTGGCGTCAGTGCGCTATAATAAGCGTATGTATAAAGTATCCAATACCCGTGCCATTACACGGAAGCAACGTTTTACAAAAGCCCTGCTGTTCGGTATTCCGGCCTGTATCCTGATGGGATTTGCCTACGGCTATCTGCAGAAGGCTCTGCCCTTCTCCATCTCCTATCTCTACGTTCTGGTCGGCTATCTGATGGGAGAGGTCATCAAGAATTTCGGACGCGGCGTTCAGATCAGCTTTGCGATTTTAGGAGCGGTTCTCACACTGATCTCCTTTGTGATTGCGGACATCTTCACCTATTACGGATTTATGGGATTTTTACCCGCGCATCTCGGACAGAGTCTGGCGACCGTATTCACCACGCTCTTCGCCTTTGCGAATCTCGGGCTCATCTTCCGACTCGTCGGAATCTATGTTGCCTTTAGCAATTCCCGTGTAGTTTAAGAAGCAAGCGGCTGAGAAATTCTCAGCCGCTTTTCTTATTTCATTTCGTCGCGTACTTCCTTGAAGCACTTCACGATAAAGTCGATATCCTCTTTCGTATGGTTTGCGCAGACCTGGGTACGGATCCTGGCTTTTCCCTTCGGCACGACCGGATAGGAGAATGCCACAACATAAACGCCCTTCTCCACCATCCGCTTGGCAAATTCCGCCGTCAGCTTCTCATCGTAGAACATGACCGGAACGCACGGATGCACGCCGTCAATAATGTCAAAGCCCTCTTCCACCAAGCGCTTGCGGTAGTAGAGCGTCACTTCTTCGAGATGGTCCCGTAATGCCGTGCTTTCTTCCAGCATGTTAAACATTTCAATACTGGCACCCGCAATGGCCGGAGCCAGGGAGTTGGAGAACAGATACGGACGGCTCCTCTGACGCAAGAGGTCAATGATCTCTTTTCTGCCGCTCGTATAGCCGCCGCTGGCACCGCCTAAGGCTTTTCCCAGTGTACCGGTAATAATATCCACTCTGCCCATCACGTCACAGTATTCCTGCGTTCCCTTGCCGTGTGCACCGACAAAGCCGACCGCATGGGAGTCGTCCACCATCACCAGAGCCTCGTATTTGTCCGCTAAGTCGCAGATTCCCCTGAGATTACAGATAATGCCATCCATGGAGAAAACGCCGTCTGTGGCGATTAATTTGATTCTGGCGCCGTTTGCGTCCGCTTCCTGCAGCTTCGCTTCCAGATCTGCCATATCGTTATTCTTATAGCGGTAGCGTTTCGCCTTGCATAAGCGGATCCCGTCGATGATGGAGGCGTGATTCAGCTCATCGGAAATGACCGCATCCGCATCGGTTAATAATGTTTCAAATAAGCCGCCGTTAGCATCGAAACAGGAGGAATACAGAATCGTATCGTCCGTTTCCAGGAAGTGTGAGATCTTCGCTTCCAGCTGCTTATGGATATCCTGCGTTCCGCAGATGAAACGCACCGAAGCCACCCCGTAGCCTTTTTCGTCATACGTCCTTTTCGCCGCGTCAATCAGTCTCTGGTTGTCACCTAAGCCCAGATAGTTATTGGCGCACATGCATAAAAGTCTTCTGCCGTCCTGCATCGTGACGTAGGCGCCCTGCGGGGAAACATACGGCAGCTCTCCCTTAAAGAGCCCCGCTTCCTTAATTTCCTCTACCGTATTGCGGTAGCCCTGTAAGATTTCCTTTCTTGTTGTCATCCTATTCTTCTCCTTTATATTCGTGGATCTTGCTCCAGTCCAAGATCACCTTGCCGGACTGTCCGCTCAGCATGGCATCAAAGCCTTTCTGATAGTCCAGAATATCAAAGTGATGGGTAATGATCGGTGAAATATCGAGTCCTGCCTGCAACATGACCGTCATCTTGTACCACGTGTCCCAGACCTTTCTTCCGTAGATGCCCTTCATGGTCAGACCGTTGAAGATGAAGGTCTCAAGATCCACATTGGTCTTGGTGGTCTGCAAGCCGAGCAAAGCAATCTTTCCGCCGTGCTTCATATTGGCAATCATGCTCTTCAGTGCCGCTTCGCTGCCCGACATTTCCAGACCGACATCGAACCCTTCCGTCATGCCGAGTTCCTTCATGACATCTTCCAGTCTCTCTTCCTTCAGATTGACCGTACGGGTGGCACCCAGCCGTTTTGCCAGGTTCAGCCGGTATTCATTGAAGTCCGTGACCACCACATGTCTTGCTCCGGCAAACTTCACGATGGCGGAAGCCATGCAGCCGATCGGGCCGGCTCCGGCAATTAACACGTCTTCCCCGAGCGTATCGTAGATTAAAGCCGTATGCGTCGCATTGCCAAACGGATCAAAGATGGCATACATCTCTTCCGGAATATTCGGATTGCACGGCCAGACATTGCTCTGCGGGATGACCAGATACTCCGCAAAGGCTCCGTTGCGGTTTACACCGACGCCCTTGGCATCCTTGCAGTTTTCCTTATGTCCCTCTAAGCAGTTACGGCACTTGCCGCAGACGATATGCCCTTCGCCGCTGACTAAGTCCCCGACATGGAACCCGCGGACTCCTGCGCCAGTTTCCACGATCTCACCGACATATTCGTGTCCAATGGTCAGACCGATCGGAATGGTATGCTGTGCCCAGTCGTTCCACTGGTAGATATGTACATCCGTTCCGCAGATCGCCGTCTTGCGGATTTTGATCTTCACGTCGTTCGGGCCCACTTCCGGAATATCGACTCGGCGCAGCCAGATTCCCTCTTCCGGTTTTTCCTTCACTAATGCCCACATTTTTCCGTCATTCAAAACAGCCATGATTAAAACATCCTCCAATTGCTATTCAAAATTTGAAATGATGAATACTTTCATTGTTACCTTTATTAGTACGATTTAATTATACCCTATAACTTCTCATTTGAGTTATAGGATAACACTGTTTTGTGTAAGATAAGGGTGTGGCTTTTT
>CADCPY010000135.1 GCA_902803495.1 uncultured Erysipelotrichaceae bacterium | reverse complement strand
TTTTCAGAAAAAGGTGTAGAACAGAGAACCGCTCTGTACCCCGAGAAAAGAGAAGCGGGAATGGTGGAAACCGCGCGAAGGGACAAAGCAGGGAACACTCTGGGAGCCAAGCAGGAGAAAACAATAAGTAGACTGCTTCGCAGACGCAGCGTTATGCGTTTAAGGTGCGCCTGAAAAGGCGAATTAGGATGGTACCGCGTAATATAACGTTCCTATGGGAACGTTTTTATTTTTTTGGAGGATTACTTTTATGTACATGACAATTCGTGAACTGTATGAAATGGTTCTGGACGGGTCCAGTGTGGAAACGGATCAGGTCGACTATGTGGAACTGGAAGGCTGGGTCAGAACCAACCGCTACAACGGCAACGTCGGCTTTATTGAATTAAACGACGGAACCTATTTCCGCAACTGCCAGCTGGTTTACAGCAAGGACTTAAAGAACGTCGATGAAGTGGAACACTATCTGGTCGGCACGGCATTAAGCGTCATCGGTCAGTTCGTTTTAACACCGGACAACAAGCAGCCGTTTGAGATCCAGGTCAAGGAAATCACGCTGGAAGGTGCCTGCGACAATACGTATCCGCTGCAGAAGAAACGTCATTCCTTTGAATACTTAAGAGAGATCGCGCATCTGCGTCCGAAAGCCAACACTTTCTACGCCGTATTCCGCGTGCGTTCCGTACTATCCATGGCCATTCACGAATTCTTCCAGAATCAGGGCTTTGTCTATGTACATACACCGCTCATCACATCCAACGATGCGGAAGGCGCCGGGGAAACCTTCACGGTCACGACCCGTTCCGACGGCAAGTATGAAGACGACTTCTTCGGAAAGCATGCTTCCTTAACGGTCAGCGGCCAGCTGCATGCTGAAGCGTTCGCATTGGCATTCCGTGACATCTATACCTTCGGCCCGACGTTCCGTGCGGAAAACTCCAACACGGCCCGTCACGCTTCCGAATTCTGGATGATCGAACCGGAGATCGCCTTCGCGGATCTCGAGGACGATATGTGCTTAATCGAAGACATGGTGAAGTACTGCATCGAATACGTCATGGAGAACTGCCCGGAAGAAATGAAATTCTTCAACAGCATGATCGACAAGACGCTGCTTGAACGTCTGGAACACGTGAAGAATTCCGAATTCGCCCGCATTACTTATACGGAAGCCATCGACCTCTTAAAGAAAGCGGACGTGGAATTCCAGTATCCGGTCGAATGGGGTATCGATTTACAGAGTGAGCACGAACGTTACCTGGCGGAAAAAGTCGTTCAGGGTCCGATGTTCTTAACGGACTACCCGAAAGACATCAAGGCTTTCTACATGCGCAACAACGACGACGGCAAGACGGTCGCAGCCTGTGACTTACTGGTCCCGGGTGTTGGCGAACTCGTCGGCGGATCGCAGAGAGAAGAGAGACTCGACGTTTTAGAGAAGAGAATGGAAGAGCTCGGCATGAACAAGGAAACGCTGGACTGGTATCTGGACTTACGGCGCTACGGCGGCGTGAAACATGCCGGATTCGGTCTGGGCTTTGAACGTATGTTAATGTACATCACGGGCATCAACAACATCCGTGACGTCATTCCGTTCCCGCGCACACCGAAAAACTGTTTATTCTAAAAAGTGGGGAAGCTGCAGAGAAATCTGCAGCTTTTTTGCGTATTGCGGAGCAGCTGAGGCCAAAAGCTGCTCCGTTTTTTTGTCCCGATACATAAAATCTTAAAAATGTTCAAAAAAAAGTGTATACAGGGGCACGGAAAATGCTATAATAGTGTCAAAGAGTGATACTTCGTGGTGATTTGTGGGGGTAGAACCGATGTTCATGGGTCAGTATACACACAACCTGGACACAAAAGGGAGGGTGATTGTCCCGAACGCTTTTCGTGCGGAACTCGGTGAGAAAGTTGTCGTCGCCAAATGGCTCGACGGCTGCCTGGCTCTCTATACCAAGGAGCAGTGGGAGAAGATGTACGAACAGCTGACCACACTGCCGAGCACGATGAGGGAAAGCCGTATCTACGTCCGTACCATGATGGCCAGCGCACTGGAGTGTGACTTTGACAAGCAGGGAAGGATCCTGCTGAGTCAGCCGCTGATCAAGGCAGCAAATATCGAAAAGTCCTGTATCTTTGTCGGAGTCGGGGACCATATCGAATTATGGAGTGAGGAAGAATGGAACAAGTTTACTTCCGAAACCGGCGACATGTTTGAAGCAGTGGCTGAAAAGCTGACGGAGTTTATCCGGTAATGGAACACTACAGTGTCTTACTACAGGAAAGTATCAACGCTTTGCACATTAAACCCAACGGAATCTACGTGGACGGAACATTAGGCAGAGGAGGACACTCCGAAGCGATCCTGAAAGAACTGAAAGACGGCAGACTGTACGCCTTCGATAAAGACGAAACGGCAATCCGGGAATCCGCCGAGCGGCTGAAAGGATACAGCAACTGCACGCTCATCCGTTCCGATTTCCGCTATCTTAAGGAAGAATTGTTGAAAGCGGGAGTGACCGAGGCAGACGGATTTCTGTTCGACCTCGGGGTTTCTTCACCGCAGTTTGACGATCCTGAACGGGGTTTTTCCTACCGCTACGATGCGAAACTCGACATGCGGATGGACCGGTCACAGGCGCTCAGCGCCTACGAGGTGGTCAATCAGTATGACGAAAAGGATCTCGTCCGTATCTTCAGGGATTACGGAGAAGAGCCGTTTGCCAAGCCGATTGCCAAAGCAATCGTGGCCGCAAGGAAAAATAAGCCCGTTACTACAACTCTGGAGCTTGTCGACATTATCAAGAGCGCACTGCCCCAGAAAGTCCTTTTCAAACACAAGCATCCTGCCAAGCAGGTGTTCCAGGCCCTGAGAATTGAAGTGAATGACGAGCTGGGAGCTTTAAGAGAAGTTCTGAGCCAGGCCATCAGCATGCTGAGTCATGACGGATATCTGGCAGTCATCACCTTCCATTCCCTAGAGGACCGTCTGGTAAAACAGACCTTTCACGATACGGTGAATGTAGACAGGGCAGACCGGAAGATCCCGGTGTTGCCGAATGAGATCCCGCAAAGTGAGTACGAACTTGTCAACCGCAAGCCGATCGAAGCAAGTACCGGTGAGCTTGAGGAAAACAACCGTTCCCACAGCGCAAAATTACGAGTAATCAGGAGAAAATAAAAATGGCAGTAAGAAAGAGAAGAGTAAGAAGAGTTAAAACATCATTCTTTGCATTGGTTTTTTGTTTATTCACTTTTGTGATCTATTTATTCAGTTCTTTATTCTTACGCACATACAATGTCTCTCTGAGCCGCTCCTTACAGACATGCAACGCGGAAATCACCAGCTATCAGCGGGAGAATGCCGCCATCGCTCTGCAGATTCAGCAGCTCAGCACGTATGACCGTGTTTTAGCATCCGTAGAAGGGGAAGACATGAGTGTCATGGAAGAGAACATTGTCACCATCGATCCTGAGAGATAATACCCATGAAACGCGTACAGACAAACAGGAAAATCTTCCTTATCAGCTGTTTTTGTGTACTTGCGTTTTTTTTAATTGCCTTTAACGTAGCCATGGTGGCCATTGCCGGAAAACACATCAATTCCGGCACGGACATCACCCAGTATTCCAATGCGGCCAATACCCGTACCACCATCTTAAAAGCCCGCCGCGGTTTCATCTATGACCGTAACGGGAACATCGTGGCGCAGGATTCGGTCAAATATAAAATGTATGCTGTTTTAAGCTCCTCGCGTCCGAACAACGGTACCAAGCCGGCTTACGTGGTCGACAAATACTATACCGCTGCCGTTCTGGCGCATGTTTTAGGTTGCGAGGAAGCGCCGCTGGTAGAGATCCTTTCCCGTGACGCCTATCAGGTGGAGTTCGGCTATTACGGCAACTCTTTGACCAAAGAGCAGATGGAAGAGATCCAGGCATATGATCTGCCGGGCATTGAGTTTACGGAAATTCCGTCCCGGAACTATCCGCTTTCCACTTTTGCCTCCTATTTTGTCGGCTTTGCCCAGTACGATACGGAGCAGAATGCTTTGATCGGCAAAATGGGAATTGAGCAGATCTATAACGAACAGCTGACCGGGGAGAACGGCTACCGCCAGATCCAGGTCAATACGGAAGGCTATGCCTTGCCGGGAAGCGAGAGCGTCACGGTCGAGGCACATAACGGCTCCGACGTCTATCTGACCCTGGACAAGACGATCCAGGAATCACTGGAGAGCGCCTTTGTTAAAACAGCGGAAGAACACTACGACTGCAATAAGGTCTGGGGAGCGGTCATGGAATGCGAGACAGGTAAGATCCTGGGCATCGGAGCCTATCCGACCTTTGACTTAAACCAATTGAATATTGAAGACTGGATGAATACGGCAACGCAGTACGCCTATGAACCGGGGTCCACGATGAAGAGCTTTACCTATGCGGCAGCCATCGACACCGGGGTCTATCCGGAAGGCGAGACGTTCGATTCCTCCACATTCCTAATGGGTATTTCCAACGGCTATCCGATCCGTGTCTACGAAGGCAGCGGAAACCGTGTCTATGCGACCATCGGTAACTCCCGTAACCGTGACTGGGGTGAAATCAGTTACGATGTCGGTTACCGCTATTCCTCCAACGTCGGTATCGCGATGCTTTTAAGCAACTATCTGCATCCGAATACCTTCTCGGAATATCTGGACAAATTCGGCTTTTTCAAGAAAGTCAACTTTGAAGGCTTTGCGGAAGAGACCGGGGTAAAGAACATGTACTATCCGATCGAAATGCTGACAACCGGCTTCGGTCAGGGCTCCTCCGTCACCATGATGCAGATGCTGCAGGCCTACAGCGCCATCTTCAACGACGGCAAGATGGTCAAGCCGTATCTGGTTCAGCAGGTGAAAAACCCGGATACGGGCGAAGTGGAATATCTGGCGGAGACGGAAGTCGTCGGCGAGCCGATCAAGGCAAGCACGGCGGAGCGCGTACGTCAGCTGATGTGGGATGTTGTCAATACCGAAGACGGTACCGGTATCAAGTACAAGGTGGACGGCGTTGACGTCATCGCCAAGACAGGTACGGCCGAAATCGGTGCCGGAACATCGGGTAAGGTTATCAGCTCGGTCATGATGGCATTCCCGGCGGACGATCCGAAGATCATGATCTACTACTGCTTCTTAAGCGAATACGACCGTTATCTGCATGCGGATACGGATACGATTACTTCCTTTGCGAAAAAGGTGGCGGTCCAGTGCGGACTGACCAACGGACACTCGGATGCTGCGCCGGAAGACGGAGAAGAAGAGCGGAAAGTAACGGAAGTTTATAAGATGGAGAATTATCTCAATCATTCTCTGAAATATGTTTACGATGTTGATAACGAAAAGGATCTGGACTATGTTATCCTCGGCAACGGTACCGAGATCATCAACCAGTATCCGAAAGAAGGGACTACCATTATCAACGGTCAGAAGGTCTTCCTTCTGACTTCCGATAACGAT
This sequence comes from uncultured Erysipelotrichaceae bacterium, assembly GCA_902803495.1. Lineage (GTDB taxonomy): Bacteria > Bacillota_I > Bacilli_A > Erysipelotrichales > Erysipelotrichaceae > RUG14871. The sequence goes on along the minus strand of CADCPY010000135.1, from coordinate 3,630 downwards.
ATCCAGATGCCGGACGTCACCGGGTATACCCGGAAGGATGTCATGGCCTTATGGGACCTCATCGGTCTGGCGGTGGCCATTAACGGGGAAGGAAGAGTCGTCTCTCAGAGTATCCCGGTCGGAACTCTCCTGTATTCCAATTCAATTCTTGAAGTTGTCATGGAATAAAGGGAAATATGATGTATAATAATCCACTGGAAGGGAGACGCACATGTTACGATTATTTCTTGCTTCAATGATCAGTCTGATCTTAATGTTCATCATCATGCCGAATCTGATCAGCTTTATGAAGAACTTAAAATACAACCAGGTCGCCAGCGAATACTCACTTGAGGAGTTCAAGGAAAAAGCCGGAACGCCGACAATGGGCGGGGTGGCTTTCGTTATCGTACCGATTATTACTTTGTTTATTATCTATCCGCGCTTTTACACTAACGCCAAGATCCTCTTAGTGGTATTGACTTACCTCGGATACGGACTCATCGGCTTTATCGATGACTATCTCATCGTGGTGAAAAACGATAACGAAGGCTTGAAACCGGCCTATAAATTCGGCTTGCAGCTGCTTTTATCCATTGTTTTCTATCTGATCTACCGTCAGTATTCGACTTCCACGGTCACGATCCCGTTCTTAAACAAGACAATCGATCTGGGCTGGGGGTATGCACTTCTGGTCTTCTTTATGTTCACGGGCAGTTCCAATGCCGTGAATCTGACCGACGGTATGGACGGCTTAGCCAGCGGCTGCTCGATCTTTGCGATTCTGCCGTTTATCTATGTGGCCATCAAGCAGGACCAGTTCTATGTCGCCGTTTTACTGGCAGGCGTCGGCGGAGCGCTTTTAGGCTATCTGCGCTACAATATCGCACCGGCCATGATTTTCATGGGCGACACGGGCTCGTTAGCCCTGGGCGGTCTTTTGGCGGCTGTGGCCATCGTTTTAAAGAAGGAATTTGATCTTGCAATCATCGGCGGTGTCTTTGTCATGGAGACATTATGCGTCATTATTCAGCAGGTGGCGGTGCGTGTCTTCCATAAGCGCGTCTTCCGTTACACTCCGATCCATTATGCCTTTAAGCTGAACGGAATGGCGGAGATGCAGGTGGTCTATGTATTCTGGCTTGCTTCCATTATCTGCAGCGGGCTGGGAATTATTCTGGAGGCAATGTTTTAAATGAAAGTACTTGTAATCGGCTGTGCCAAAAGCGGCCTGTGGGTCAGTAAGCTCTTAAACAGGGAAGGGTACGAAGTTACCATTACTGACAAGAAAGAAATCAAAGAAAAAGAAGAACTCGAAGCTCTCGGTGTCAAAGTCTATGACAATGGACATCCGGAGTTTTTAATGAATACGGAATGGGATTTCGTGGTCAAAAACCCGGGGATCCCGTATTCCAATCCGTTTGTGCACTATTTTACGGAAAAGAATGTTCCGCTCTATACGGAAATTGAAATTGCAATCCGCTATGCCAAACACTTCAGCTACGGTGCCATCACCGGAACAAACGGCAAAACAACCACGACAACAATGCTGTATGAAATCTTAAAGAAGAAGTATCTGGCATTTGCCAGCGGCAATATCGGTACGGCCTTAAGCGAAACGGTTTATCACTACGGCGATAAGGAAGCAAAGATCTCTCTGGAGATCAGCGCACTGCAGCTGGTCGGCTGTCCGTCCTTCCATCCGGTGGCATCCGTCATCATGAATCTGACACCGGACCATCTGGACTTCTTCGATACGCTGGATGACTACTACAATGCCAAATGCCTTGTCTACCGCAATCAGACGGAAGACGACTGGTTCCTTAAGAACCTGGACGATAAGGAAGTCATGGCAAGATGCACGAATGTACCGTGTAAAGTCGTGACATTCTCCCTGTATCAGAAAGCCGATCTGATGGTGGACGGCGAATGGGTGACACTGTTTGGTGAAAAGCTGTTCCGTAAAGACGATCTGAAAGTCGTCGGCATGCACAACGTGCAGAACGCCATGGTTGCTGCAGCAATGGCCTATAAGATGGGGGTGGATCAGGCAACGATCCGCGAAACGCTGCAGAACTTTGAAGCAATCGAACACCGCATTGAATACGTCAAGACAGTCAAAGGCGTCAAATACTACAATGACTCCAAGGGAACCAATGTGGACTCCACGGTCATGGCCTTACGGGCCTTTGATCAGCCTGTGATCCTCTTAGCCGGAGGACACGATAAGAAAACCGGATTTGCGGACCTTTACAACTATACGGACAAGATGAAATATCTCATCACGTTCGGTGAGACAAAAGAGGAACTGTCCCACTTAAAGAAAGACTCCATCATCGTGGAGAATATGAAAGAAGCTCTGGAAAAAGCCTACGAGCTTGCCAAAGAAGGGGATATCGTCCTTCTTTCCCCGGCCTGCTCTTCCTACGACCAGTTTAAGAATTTCGAGGAGCGCGGCAGGATCTTCAAGGATTACGTCCGTCAGTTAAAAGACTAGCACTTCAAACGAAGTGCTTTTTTTTTACGCTGCCATTGGGCAGAAATGCGATGGTGTCTGATGTAAAAATATGAAAAAATGTACATTTATTTACATGAAAATTATTTACATTGGATTTTTGTTCATTTATAATTTATAAATAGAATTTCCTATTTAGGAAAACGAAGTTTAGGGGGTAATGATATGAAGAGGATTTTGTCAATCTTACTGACCATGGTCATGAGTATCTCATGCCTGACAGTAAACTATGCAAAACCGATTCGGGGAGAAGAAGTCTCTTTACCGGAAACTGCGGAATCACTCAATGGCACTGACATTGATCCGTCCACACTGCGTGTCCGGAAAAACGATATTCTGACATCCCAGCAGAATTTACAAGAGTATGATATTTCTCCGAAGAGCGAAGAAGTCCCGTATAAGGACGGGGACATTGTCCGTGTTTCCATTAAACTGGACAAACCGTCTACGTTGGACGCCGGCTTCTCCGCAGAAAATATTGCCGATAATGCGAATGCCATGCGCTACCGTGATTATCTGGCAGAACAGCAGAAAGCTTTGGAGCAGGAAATCAAAAACGGGCTCGGAGCAGACATGGATGTCAAGTGGAATCTGACACTGGCAGCCAACGTCATTTCTGCAGAAGTCAAATACGGGGATGTTGAAAGAATCGAAGCACTCGACAAGGTTGAAAAGGTGATTATTGAAAATGCCTATGAACCGGATAGAAGTGCGGATATCCCTGACACATCGATTTCCACGAAGGAAATGATCTATGCGACACAGGCCTGGGCCAACGGTTATACCGGTGCCGGCAGCAAGGTCGCGATTATCGATACGGGTACGAACTACAACCACATCTCGTTTGACAGTGGTGCTTTTGAATATGCCCTAACAAAGGACGGAAAAGCGTTATCCGATTATGATCTTTTGGATAAAGACGATATCAGTTCCGTTTTACCGAAATTAAATATCAGTGCGGATACGGATCGGCTGTATCTCAACAGCAAGATTCCGTTCGCTTACAACTATGTTGACGGCGACTATGATACGGATCACTACCATGACGACCAGGGGAACCACGGTTCTCACGTTGCCGGTATCGCGGCGGCGAACCGCTTTGTTCCGGATGGAAACGGCGGCTATGCGGATTCCGT
>CADCPY010000134.1 GCA_902803495.1 uncultured Erysipelotrichaceae bacterium | reverse complement strand
GTATTCCTGACCTCTTTATTCTAATAGTATTTTATTTACTCTTCTTAAATCAGGCTCAGTGTGTTCCTGATTTTATAATAGAAAAAAGGTCCCCCGTTCGGGAGACCTTGATACAATCGTCTACAATTATTTGTTTTTGATTGCTGCCTGAGCTGCTGCCAGACGTGCGATTGGTACACGGTACGGGCTGCAGGAGACATATGTTAAACCGACATTGTGGCAGAATTCGATGGAAGCCGGGTCGCCGCCATGTTCGCCGCAGATGCCTAACTTGATGTCCGGACGAGTCTGTTTTCCTAAGGAAACAGCCATCTTGATCAGTTTGCCGACACCGTGCTGGTCTAACTTCGCAAACGGATCCTGTTCGTAGATCTTTGCTGCATAGTAGGAATCTAAGAACTTACCGGCGTCATCACGGCTGAAGCCGAATGTCATCTGAGTTAAGTCGTTGGTACCGAAGGAGAAGAATTCTGCTTCTTGAGCGATTTCGTCTGCCAGTAATGCGGCACGCGGAATCTCGATCATAGTACCGACATGGTATTTCATGTCAACGCCTGCTTCTGCGATCAGAGCGTCTGCTGTCTTAACAACGATATCTTTGACATATTTCAATTCCTTGACATCGCCTACTAACGGAATCATGATTTCCGGAACGATGTTCCATTCCGGATGTTTCTTCTGAGTGTTGATCGCAGCACCGACAACAGCCTTTGTCTGCATCTCAGCGATTTCCGGATAAGTGACTGCCAGACGGCATCCACGGTGACCCATCATCGGGTTGAATTCATGCAGGCTGTCGCAGACTGCTTTCAGATCTTCTGCTTTCATGTTCATCTCTTCGGCGAGGACTCTGATGTCTTCATCTTCCGTCGGGACGAATTCATGGAGCGGTGGATCCAGGTAACGGACAGTGACCGGACGGCCTTCCATTGCCTCATAAATGCCTTCGAAGTCTTTCTGCTGTAACGGCAGAACTTTTTCGAGAGCAGCTTTTCTCTGTTCCGGAGTTGTGGAAACGATCATTTCACGGATCGCTTTCAGTTTTTCGGCTTCAAAGAACATGTGTTCTGTACGGACTAAGCCGATACCCTGAGCACCGAATTTGACTGCCTGAGCAGCATCTCTCGGAGTATCCGCATTCGTACGGACCTGTAATCTGCGGAATTCATCCGCCCAGCCCATCAGAGTAGCGAAGTTGCCGCTGATGGATGCCGGTTCTGTCTGAATTGCGCCGGCGTAGATGTTACCAGTTGTACCATCTAAGCTGATATAATCGCCTTCATTGAAGACTGTGCCGTTTAATTCAAAGGACTTGTCGCTTAAGAAACGGATGTCGCCGCAACCGCTGACGCAGCATGTACCCATACCACGGGCAACGACGGCTGCGTGGGATGTCATACCGCCACGTGCTGTCAGGATACCCTGGGAAGCAGCCATGCCTTCGATGTCTTCCGGAGAAGTTTCGAGACGGACCATGACAACCTTTTCACCACGGTTCTTCCATTCGATTGCGTCTGCTGCAGAGAAGACAACCTTACCGCAGGCTGCGCCCGGGCTGGCTGCTAATGCAGTAGCGATCAGTTTGCCGTTCTTTAAGGATTCGGCATTGAACTGCGGATGTAATAATGCATCCAGGGATTTCGGTTCAACCTGCATGACAGCTTCTTCCTTGGAGATCATGCCTTCGTTGACTAAGTCAACAGCGATCTGTAAAGCTGCAGCGGCTGTACGTTTGCCGTTACGTGTCTGTAACATGAAGAGGTTTCCACGTTCAATTGTGAATTCCATATCCTGCATGTCACGGTAATGGTTTTCCAGAGTTGCACAGACCTGTTTGAACTGTTCATAGGCCTTTGGAGCAACTTCACCTAACTGATCGATTGTCTGCGGAGTTCTGACACCTGCGACGACGTCTTCACCCTGAGCGTTCATTAAGAATTCACCGAACAGTTTCTTTTCACCGGTTGCCGGGTTACGAGTGAACGCAACACCTGTACCGGAGTCATTACCCATATTACCGAAGACCATCATCTGAACGTTGACTGCCGTACCCCAATCGGACGGGATGTCATTCATTCGTCTGTAGTAGATTGCTCTTGGGTTGTCCCAGGAACGGAAGACGGCCTTCACGGCTTCAATTAACTGAACCTTCGGATCGGATGGGAATTCTTCACCTTTCTGTTCAGCATAGTAAGCCTTGAATTTCTTGATCATTTCCTTTAAGTCTTCAGCTGTGAATTCAGTATCCAGTTTGATACCGCGTTCTGCCTTCATTTCATCGATGATAACTTCGAAATTGTGTTTCGGAAGTTCCATAACAACGTCGGAGAACATCTGAATGAAACGACGGTAGGAGTCGTATGCGAAACGTGGGTTCTGAGTTAATTCAGCGAAGCCTTCAACTACTTCGTCATTCAATCCTAAGTTCAGGATCGTGTCCATCATACCAGGCATACTTGCTCTGGCACCGGAACGTACGGAAACCAGTAACGGATTGTTCTTATCGCCGAAAGTCTTGCCGCTCTGTGCTTCAAGTTTCTTCAGGTATTCAAAGATCTCCGCGTTGATTTCGTCGTTGATTCTCTTGCCGTCTGCATAGTACTGTGTACATGCTTCCGTGGTAACTGTGAATCCGTAAGGAACAGGTAAACCTAAATTAGTCATTTCTGCTAAGTTGGCACCCTTACCACCTAACAAAGCACGCATCTGAGCATTGCCTTCAGCAAAGAGATATACGTATTTCTTGCTCATAAATACCTCCATTTTTACCGTTAATAATTATACTAAATTCCCAAAACAAATACCATAGATAAACAAACTTTTATAAAACGAAAAAAGCGGAGGTTTTCCCTTCGCTTTCAAACACCTTAAAACAGGTTTTTTTCGAGCCAGTCGGCAAAGCCGTCATGCGCGCAGTCCAGCTCCGTCACCTCATCCGCAATGGCCTTGGAGTCCTCGGAACCGTTGCATAAACAGACGCCGTAGCAGTGTTTCAGCATCTCGTTGTCGTTGCTGGTATCGCCAAACGCGATGACTTCCTTCACGGAGATGTCATTCAGCTCGCAGAACTTCTTTAAGCCATAGTACTTGCTGATCTTCGGATTCATGAATTCCATCATGACCGTCTGCGTTTTCACGCCCTTGAAATTCGGATGCGGGTGGGCCGCAATGTAGGCTTCCAGCTCCGGCATAAGTTCCTCCGGGGTGCGGAAGAGCACCTTGGCATTCGGCTTTTCCCAGAATTCGGAAATGTCCTTGGCCACATAGAGCTTCATCAGGTTCCGTGTGGAAGAGCCGAGCGACGCTTCGTCGATATGCATCATCTTCATGCCGTCTTTATAGTAGATAAACGGATTGAGATCAAACGGCTTCATGAACTCGATGATCTCCCTGATATCCTGCGGTTTCAGTTTGTAGTAGTCGTGCCGTTTCTGATGGATATTGTCCCAGACCTCACAGCCGTTCATGCCGATGTTCACGTCAAAATCGTAAGAGATGCCCCAGCGCTTCGCAAAGCGGCTGATGTCAAACAGATTCTTTCCGCTTGCCAGCCCGAAGAGGTACCCTCTTCTGTGCAGTTCCTCAATGGCCCACAGGTTCTTTTCGCTCATCGGCGTTCCCGTGGTTTGAATGGTGCCGTCAATATCGGCCACAACCAGTTTTATCTTACGATCCATGTTTCTTCACCTACCGCTTAATAGAATACCATAAACCGATTCCATGCGGTATTCAAAAGCACAGAAAAAGGAGAGCGTTACGCTCTCCCGCACTTCATTTCAACTAATCGAGGTCCTCACCGTTGGAAGCGATGACTTTCTTGTACCAATAGAAGGAATCCTTGCGGCTTCTGGCCATGGTACCCGTACCGTCATCATGCTTGTCCACATAGATGAATCCGTATCTCTTGCGCATTTCCCCTGTTCCGGCGGAAACCAGGTCGATCGGTCCCCAAGTCGTGTAGCCGATCAGATCGACGCCGTTATCGCAGGCTTTACGCATGGAAGCGATATGCTTGCGGAAGTAGTCGATCCGGTACGTATCGTGAATGGATCCGTCTTCCTCGACCGTATCAAAGGCGCCCAGGCCGTTTTCCACGACCATTAACGGACGTTCATAGCGGTCATAGATCATTTCCAGATAATACTGCAGTCCATCCGGGTCATAGGCCCAGCCCCAGTCGGAATAGCTCAGATAGCTGTTGCGGACGCCGCGGCTCATGTTGCCGGAAGTTTCCGATTCCCCCTTATGAGTGGTGACGGACTGGCTCATGTAGTAGGAGAACGTGTACATATCGACTGTTCCCTCCTGCAGATCCTTGAGGTCCTGTGCCGTGATGTCGAGTTTTACGTTATGCTCATCCCATAATTTCTGGGCATAGGTCGGGTATTTGCCGAAGCACTGGACATCGCCGCAGTAGAAGATGCCCTTTTCCCATTTGTAGCGGTTGAAGAGAATATCCTTCGGGTCATCCGTATGCGGATAGTAAGTGATGCCGCAGATCATGCAGCCGATCATGTTTTCCGGATCGATCTCATGGCCGATCCTGACTGCCTGAGCGGAAGCGACAAACTGGTTGTGCAGATGCTGGTAGGCATCCTGGAAATAGGAATCGTCCATGTTGTCCGGCAGGAAGTTGATGGTGTTGTTGATCTCGTTGAATGTCAGCCAGTATTTGACTAAGCCCTTGAATTCCGTGAAGCATGTTTTCGCGAATTTCACAAAGAGCGGGATCAGGGCACGGTTCTTCCAGTTGCCCATCGTTTCTTCCAGATAAAGCGGAGTATCAAAATGCCAGATGGTGACTAACGGCTCAATATTGTATTTTCTTAATTCCTTGAAGACATTGCGGTAGAATTCGATGCCGGCCTGATTCGGTTCCTCCTCAATTCCCTTCGGATAGATGCGGCTCCAGGAGATGGACATGCGGAATACGCTGAATCCCATTTCCGCAAACAGAGCGATATCTTCCTTGTAGTGATGATAGAAATCGATTCCGTCGTGGTTCGGATAGAGGCAGCCGTCCAGAACCGCATAGTGGGCTCCTTCCGGCAGTTTCTGAAGTCTTGTTAAGAAGCCCGGCTTGCCGTCTTTGTCGATGTAGGTGATGCGGCGCGGTTCACTCACCGTGCCTCCGGTTGTGACATCCGTCAGAGCAGGTCCCCTGCCGTCCAGATTCCATGCACCTTCACACTGGTTTGCAGCCGTGGCTCCTCCCCATAAAAAGCCTTTTTTAAATGACATTTTTCATCCTCCTTTTACAGTTATTCTCAAAAGTGTTTCTACAGATATTATACAGGAAAACCCTTTATCTCCGGTACAAACTTACCGAAAAAAAGAAGGAACAGTATGGATAAAAAAACTTGTGCAATTATTATCATACGGCTAAAATGGATATGTAAATATGCTGAAAGGAATTTTAGATTACTATGGATTTACATTTAACAGACAAAGTGGTACTCGTCACAGGCGGTACGGGCGGTATCGGAACGGCTATCGTGAAAGCATTCCTGAGTGAAGGCGCAAAAGTTGCTTTCTCCTCCACCAGCCAGGCCAAGATCGATGCACTGCTGCCAACACTCAATGCCAAAGAAGGCCAGGTTGCCGGATTTGTTGCAGACATGAACAAGGAAGAGGAAATCAAGAACTTTGTTGAAAGCGCAAAAGCGCACTTCGGAACTCTCGATATCATCGTTCCGAACGCAGGATATGAAGGAAAAGCCCATCCGGTTCAGGATATGACTCTGGATCTCTTTGAGCAGACATACATGCTGAATGTCTTCTCCGTCATGTTATTAATGAAATATGCCGCACCGACACTGATTGAGAAAAAATCCGGTGCCGTTGTCGTTGTTGCTTCCGCAGCCGCATATGAACCGACAGCAGGAAACAGCGCATATGTTTCCTCCAAATATGCCGTTGCCGGTTTAACAAAGTGCGTGGCAATGGAACTCGGTCCGGTTGGCGTCCATGTCAACTACGTTTGCCCGGGTCCGGTCGATACGCCGATGATGCTCCGTATCGAAAAGGATTTCTTCGGTGATTCCATGACTCATGAAGAGGCAATGGCGATGTTAGCAGGCAACTATGCCATGGATAAACGCTATGCCAAACCGGAAGAAGTCGCAACAGCAGTTGTTTACCTCGCATCCGATGTTTCCGCTCATACAGCCGGCATGGGCATGCGCGTAGACTCCAAAGTCGGCGCTGCAAACTAGTACATTATTCAGCTTGTAATCGGGTAGGGACTAACTCTCAAGGCTAGTCCCTCCCACACCACCGTACGTGCCGTTCGGCATACGGCGGTTTGGTCATCAAAAGG
>CADCPY010000133.1 GCA_902803495.1 uncultured Erysipelotrichaceae bacterium | reverse complement strand
TTCTTTCTCCGCTGCTCGCGGTTATCCGCTTCCGAGGCGAAAATCTCCACGGCTGCATCCACCAGCTCTGTCGGCATGACTTCCCCGCTGATCATTGTCTCTGCCCAGGGACAAAGCTTTTGATAGTCTTCATCCAGGATCACCGTATACGGCGGACCGCAGCGGTCATCCACCGCCATATATAGATGTCTTCCGTTAGAGATCAGACTGCTCGGCCTTTCGGTCGCAGGATCATCCAAAAGATCGAAGATCTCCTTGTTGATCTCATAGAGATCATGATTCGGACCTCCGCCGATTTCTGCCGTATAGAGGTTTCGCTTCTCATCGTAGCAGGCTCTCCAGCCCATTCCTTTCTTAAAGATCATTTTCCGTCCTCCCCTGAAATTATTCTTTTCCGTGCAGTTCTTCCCAGCGCTTGCGCACGGCCGTTTCCTGCATCTCTTTCTGCTCTTTGGTATAGCACATATCGATATACTTCCGGGACCATTCTTCATCGTGGTACTCTCCGTATTCACTCATCTGACACCCATGGCAGAGATCTTCCGCTGTCTCCAGAATAATATCGTAGAGTTCCAGATTCTTCTTCCACTTCTCTTCAATCCCGTTAAAGCCTAAGAGTGCACCCAGGATATTGCCGGTGACCGCCCCGGTGGAATCGCTGTCCCCTTTATGGTTGACTGCCGCAATAACACCTTTGGAGAAATCATTTTGGTAACGTAATGCACAGTAAATGGCAATACCCAGTGTTTCTTCCGCGACCCAGCCTTCCCCGATCTGATGAATGTTATTTAAATCACTTTCGTGATTCTCCGAGAGTTTCACGGCCAGGTTAATGATATCCGTTAACTCCTTGATATACGGATCTTTTCTGTACATCTTCTTTACGGTATCTCTGGCGTCCAAAACAATTTCCTTTAAGGAATCGCCGTTTGGAGAATAGACAATACGGTGAATGATATGCGTTAAAACCGCTGCCGGCAAATACCCTAAGGAATGTCCGTGCGTGATGGCCGCAATCTGCGCTCCTTCCTCATCCAGATCTTTGATGTCAAAAGTCTCATAACATAAAGCCAGCGGTGCCACCCGCATGATGCCGCCGCAGCCTTTGGAGTGATTCAGCGGATGCTCCATGTAGTCTCCTCCAAAGGTCCGGATATTCTCTTTTCTTTGATAGAGTGCAGACAAACAGGTATTCCCCGGTGCCCTCCGGCTGTAGAGTTCCCTGATCCAGGAGAGCCAGGAGCGGTTTCCGTACTCATTGTCTAACATCCACCTGACCCCTTCTTCATAGCTCATTTCCTGCGTGCGTAACCAGTCCAGATAGGCATATTCCACGTAGTTGGAAGGATTTGCCATAATGCCACGCAGGCTTCCTCTGGTGTCACCAACCAAAAGCCCGCAGGCGGTAAAGAGTGTCATTTGCGTATCGTCGGAAATAAGCGCCTTGCCGCTTCTGTGATCCGGTTCATATTCCGTAATGCCTTTGTTTCCGTACCTTTGGAAAATGGCGCCTTCACTCAAAAATTCCACCGGATAGCCTAAAGCGTCGCCAATCGCTCCGCCTAACAAACACCCTTTGATCTGATTCAGGTGAATCTCTTTTTCCTTCTGTCGCTGAATATATTCCTCTTCTGCTTTCTGGTCTTCCTCCCGCCAGTAGTTGTCCCCTCCGAAATTCCGGTAGAACTCCTTCAGGTTTTTCCTGTCCGGAGAATGGTCCCATACCGCAAAGACGATGCTGCGGAAGAGACTGTTGGAATTCACTCCGTTATAGTCCAGCTCTTTGAGCGCCTGATAGAACAGATCACTGATCACTGCCGGGTCATTGTCAAAGGCCCCGCAGCCCCAGGCGCCTAAAATGAGTCTCTCATATCCGTAATAGGCGGCACATTTTAAGATTCCCACAATGCGGTCATATACCATTTTGCGGTATTCCTCTTCGCTTTTTCCTTCATACCCGCCGGCAACATTCGGCGCCGCACAGGTCAAAACCGCCACAACCGACGTTTCCTCTAAGAGATTTCCCTTTTCATCCTTGATGATTTCCGCCTTTGGCGTCAGGATCATCGCGTCCGAGCCCATCTCGGTATGTAAATTGTAATTATAACGGTAATACTTCTTCGCTTCCTGACTGCTTAAGGAGCAGTAAAGAGAACTCTTGCGGCAGAGATCCTCTTCCTGGGCCGTGGCTCCGTTTAATACCCCTCCGCCCGGATAAATGGCATTCGCAAAGTTTAACACCAGTACGTTTTCCGCTTTGACTGCCCGTGCCGCTGCGTAGGAATCGCTGTTCTCGCAGTCAACTCCGTTTCTTCCCAAAACAAACGGAACCGTTCTCCGGCTGATCTTGGAGGATTCCATGCATTCCTTTACCTGCTCCGGTAAAAGGACAACGCAGTCTTCCATCTCCTTTTGACTCAGCTTCAGTGTGACTTTCTTTCCGTTCACTTCATAAGATCCGCGCCTGAGAATCTCCATTGTATCTTCAAACATTTCTTTGTTCAAAGTTCTTCTGTCTTTCATGCTTCTTCACCTCTCTGAGTGTATTATTCCATTCTTCTGTCTTTCTTTGGTCGCTTCCTTAGAGACATCGACCACCCGCACGGCGGCGGCGAAGGTTACAGTAAGCGCTTGTAAATATCCAGCATGCTCTCTAACTGATATTTCAGCAACCAGGCAGCATTGTTGTATTCCGGTACCGCCTTAATGACCTTTAACAGCGGCAAAACATATTCCTCCGTCTCTTTGATCATCCGGAAGTTTCTCTCCCGGCTTAAGCCCCAGGACATGGTGGTCAGATTATTGACCCGGTCCACCACCTTAATGAGAGAAGCCTGCGGATTGCGTGAGATTTTAAAAAAGTACTCCTTTAACATCGCTTCCCTGTCAATACTGTCTTCTGTCTTGCTGAGCAGCGTTACGATTTGCTTTGTATCTTCCGCTACCGGAAGTTCATTTGCCGTTACTTCGCAGTCTTCCAGTACGTCATGTAAGAGACATGCCGCAATGGTACTGTCTTCCTCAATTCCCATAGCCAGTAAGTGACAGGCCATATTTAAGGGATGGTAAATGTAGGGAATCTCGGACTTCTTCCGGTACTGACCTTCATGTGCCTTCAAGGCAAAGTCCAGTGCCTTGAGTGTCTGCGTCATATTCTTACTTTTGGCGGTGATCTTCACAAAGGACTTCATATGTTCCCACTCAAACAGTGTCTGCCGCATTTCATAGTCCTGCTTGCGCTCTTCCGCTAAGTCCGACAGGGACACGTCCAGCACTTCACTCAGTTTCAAAAGCTTTTTCACGTCCGGCGCATATTCTTCCCTCTCCCAGGAAGAGACCGCCTGAAAGCTGACGTCCAGCTTCTCTGCCAGTTCCTCCTGTGTCAGATTTCTCATCTTCCGGTATTTCCGGATGTTTTCTCCAAAAGCCATGTTAACCTCCATTCTTTCATCAAAGAGAGCAGTGCCTCCCCTTTTGCATACTCCCAGATTCCGTCTTCCCAGCCGCTCCCGACCATGATGTCAAAGACGTCGGGATGATATTCATACCACACAAACGGATTTTCCCGAAACAGTGTACAGACACGGTATTCTGCCGGAAGTTCCAACTCGAGAAAGAGCTGATTCTTCCGGAACAGATAGCACATCTTTCCCGAGAACCAGTGATCTTCCAGGAGCTTGATGATTCTCTGATCTGTTACTTCCTTCTCATCGCAGTAATCGTAACAATCGATATTTTTTAATTTGACACGCATTTCTCTTTCCTCCCTGCAATCCAATCATAGAAGATTTCCCTGCTTTGTTTTAGCGGGGAGGAGTTGAGAATTCTTCCTGTAATTCAAGTATAACTTGAATTACCTGCGGTATCAACCGCTAAAAGAAAAAGGACGGAACACTCCGTCCTCTTCTGTGAATTCTAAGATAACAGGGGGGAATACCCCATAATGATACAGGTAATGATATAGCCGAGAAGAAAGGCACCTACCACCAGTGAGACATTCATCCTGTTTACCCGGCGTTCCCCTTCCGGGGTCTTAAATCTTCCCGTCCTGCGGTTGACGGTGATCTGCAACTGATAAGGGAAATGTCCGGTCGTATCGTACAGCGTCTTTCTCCTTCTTTTGCCGTTATAGTACCATTCATACTTTCCCCAGTACTCCCATCCCGTTTTCTCATCACGGTAGGAGCCGGACTTTAACAAAGTGGCCGTTACCGTATCGTCGATCTTTGACCAGTCTGTACTGCGGTACGTATTGGCCTGATTCATCACCTTTCGAATTGGAATGATTTCCAGAACCAGTGTCACAAGAAAGAACGTCAAAGTGAATTTTGTATCCATATGTTATAACTCCTAATTCTTATTATACTTCCTTATAAGGGAATAATAACATTCGGTTGGAAAGAATTCGTACGGTGTTTTTGCCGTGCCACGGAAACAAATTGGGATTTAGTGTTAATTTCAGTGGTATTTTGCTTGTATTTAGTGTTATTTTAATGCATATTTTTGCACTATTTTTCAAATTATGCTATAATGTGACTGGAAAGATCTGCATTTTTGGAGGAATTACCATGTATATGTACCGGAAAATCTCTGAGTATCTGAAGCAGTGGAAAGACAGTAAATACAGAAAGCCGTTGATGATCCAGGGGGCCCGTCAGGTTGGAAAAACCTATGCCATACTGGAATTCGGACGTCAAAACTACGATAATGTCGCGTATTTCAATTTCCAGACAAATGAGTCCCTTGCGGCAACGTTTCACGAAAACATCAGTCCTTCCTATCTTCTTCCGATCCTCGCTCACATCAGCGGGCAGACCATTACCAGAGGGAATACTCTGATCGTTTTCGATGAGATCCAACTCTGTGAACGGGCTGTCACTTCTTTGAAATACTTCTGTGAAGAAGCCCCGGAGTATCATGTAATCGCTGCGGGAAGTCTTCTCGGAGTGGCAGTCAACCGTGAGAAGTTTGCTTTCCCGGTAGGAAAAGTCGATCGCTATACCATGTATCCCATGGATATGGAGGAGTTTCTTTTGGCTCTGGGAGAGAAGGATCTGGTCAAACGGATCCGCAGTTGCTTTGATGACAACAGTCCGATGCCTCAGGCTCTGCATGAAGCGGCACTTCGCCTTTACCGACAGTATCTTGCCGTGGGCGGTATGCCGGAAGCTGTTGCCCGATTCATTGATACGCAGGACTTTATCCAGGTCAAACACATATTGGAAACGATTCAGATGGATTATCTGGATGACATGAGTAAATATCAGGAAAGTTCAAACGAGATAAAAAAGACCAGGCTGACCTATGAAACGGTTGCTGTACAGCTTTCCAAAAAAAACACCCGTTTCCAATACAAAATACTGAAATCCGGAGCCAGAGCTGCGGAATACGAAAACGCCATTGAGTGGCTGGTTTCTGCAGGCCTGATTTCCCGCATTTACCGTGCGGAACAAGTCAAAAAACCGCTGGACAACTATAAGGATATCGACGATTTCAAAATTTACCTTTCCGATATGGGCCTTCTGTCGGCGCAAAAGGATATTCGCGCCGAAGACATTTTCTTTATGGAAGAAGAACTCGCAGATTTCAAAGGCGGTATGACGGAAAACTATGTGAATACACAGTTTGTCCGGGCTGGATTTCAGCCGTATTTCTGGAGAAATGAACAGGGAAGCAAAGAAGTGGACTTCCTTCTCTCCCTGGAAGGAAGAATTATCCCGGTGGAAGTAAAAAGCGGTGAACATGTCAGGGCAACAAGTCTGAATGAGTATATCAGACTCTTTCACCCTGTTTATGCCATCCGTATTTCCGAAAAGAACTTCGGTCTGGAAAACAGCATCAAATCCGTTCCGCTCTATGCTGTTTTCTGTATTTGCGACAAATGAATCGGAAATGATTCTTTTAGAGTAACAGACCCCGCCTGTTTCCAGGCGGGGTCATTTTTCTTTAATGAAGGTACTCGATCAGCTTTGTGACTGGGGAATGGAACACAGGCCAAAGGAATAAAAAACGGGGAGAATTCGCAGGAATTCTCCTCTTTTGATTCTTAGATCACTTTGACAACTCTTTGCTACCTGCAAAAAGCTCTACTCCGCGTATTCCCCGTATTCGCATCCGATATGCGTCGCTTCGATTTCATCCACTAAGACAAAACCGTCCTCACTTCGATCGTAAAGACGTACGGTCCCTACACCGTTGCCGCCGTTCCATAAGCGCTGATGCTTCTTCTCTCCGTCCGGGGATTC
>CADCPY010000132.1 GCA_902803495.1 uncultured Erysipelotrichaceae bacterium | reverse complement strand
TTCAGATTCAGTGCCTCATTCACCGTTAAAAACGTCCCGCTTTTCATGTTTGCTTCCGTGACGATCAGCACTTTCCCCAGTGCCGCAATCAGCCGGTTACGGAACGGAAAATGGTATTTGTACGGCGGTGTCTTCCCCGGAAACTCGCTGATCAGAAGCTGCGTTAATTTCATCTCGGAATACAGATAGTCATTCTCCCTCGGATAGATGTAGTCGATCCCGCAGCCCAGAACACCGATCGTTCTGCCAAACGGCAGACAGCTTTTATGCACGACGGCATCAATTCCCTTTGCCATTCCTGAAACCAGCGTCACGCCGTTGGAAAGCATCTCACAGATCCTGCGCGTTGTCACCTTACCGTAAGCGGACGGAAAGCGCGATCCCACAACGGAGATCTTATTGGTCTTTAATAAGGATAGATCCCCGATATAAAAAAGCACAAGCGGCGGCTCCTTGAGCTCCAGAAACTCTTTCGGATACTCTTTGTCCAGAATCGTAAGAGCATTTCCCTCATAGGGAATCACCTCCACTATCTCCTTCATCTGAATCGCCTGATACATCCGGCGGTAGTTGCCGTCATACCTGACGGCGAGTGTAATTAATTCTTCTCTTGTCATACTCTGACCTCCCAACAACCCAATAGTAGAAGGCAGAAATAATTCCTCACAAAAAGAAAAAAAGATTTCAGTTTTTTTGAAATCTTTCTAAAACAGTTTCGGCTGCATGGCCTGAAAGACCGGTGCAAAGCTCTTGCGGTGGATCGGACACGGTCCGTAGGTATTCAGCGCTTCGAGATGTTCCTTGGTGCCGTAGCCCTTATGCTTCTTAAAGTTGTATTCCGGATAGAGAGCATCGTACTCTTTCATGATGCGGTCTCTTGTGACTTTTGCCAGGATGCTGGCCGCCGCAATGCTGATGCTTTTGGCGTCCCCCTTGATGATGCTTGTCACATGCTTTTCCATATCCAGCGGCATGGCATCCGTCAGAACATAATTGACCGGCAGCGCCAGTGCGATTTTCCCCATCGCTTCCTTAGTGACCGCGTAGATATTGGAGGCATCGATTTCTTCATTCGATACGACCAGTATCTCATAATACAAGGCATTGTCAATAATGACGGAATACAATTCTTCCCGCTTCTTTTCGCTGAGCTGCTTGGAGTCATTGATGCGCGGATCGTCAAACCCCATCGGGAAGACCACTCCCGCAATCACGACCGGACCGGCGAGCGGACCTCTTCCCGCTTCATCGATTCCGACCAGGAGCTCCCCTTTGGCCCAGATCTCATTTTCATATTCCAACAGGTTACTCATAGACTTCCCAGGTGATCCTTCCCAGACGGTCATTTCGCAGGTCATTTAAAAATGCGGCTACCGTCTTTTCCGATTCCCATTCGCCCTGACTGTAATCGTTGCGTTTTTTCCCGATCTCCTGCAGCAGCTCCAAGGCGCTCTGCGTGGTGATTTCAATGCCGTAGCGCTCCTTTAAGGAATCCGGATAGTGTTTTCTTAAAATATCCAAGGCGTATAACGCGACATCTTCCAGATTGATGATGTTGTCGTTGATCGAGCCGATAATCGCAAGTAAATACGCCACATCCTGATCCTCAAACTTCGGCCATAAGACGCCCGGCGTATCCAGAAGCTGCAGTTCATTGCTGACGGAAATGACACTGATGGAACGGGTCACTCCCGGCATATTCGCCACCTTGGCGGCTTTGCGCTTGGCCATGCGGTTGATCAGTGTGGACTTCCCGACATTCGGAATCCCGACTACCATGGCTCTGGTGGCCCGCGGATTGATGCCTCTGGCTTTCTGTTTGGCATGCTTTTCCGCCATGGCTTCCTTGCAGGCTTTGCTTAGCGGCGCAATCAGATTGTCTTTTAAAACATCCAGTGAGAGAACGATGTTATGTTCCTCCTGGAATTTCCCGGTCCATTTCTTTGTTTCGCTCTCGTCTGCCTTATCGGCTTTTGTTAAAAGAATCACTCTCGGTTTCCCCTGAATGAGATATTCCAAAAGCGGATTCGCGGATGCCTGCGGCACGCGGGCATCTCTCAGTTCAATGACCATATCCGCGCCTTTGAGAGCTTCCTCCATCTGGCGCTTCGCCTTGGTCATATGCCCCGGGAACCAGTTTATATTTGACTTGTTTTCACTCATAGTATTACTTCCTTCACTTCTCCGCTTTCCGCGATGTCCAGCTGCAGTCCGACTCCCACTTCCCGAATGTCCAGTTCCGCTCCCATCTGGATTTTTACGGGAAGCGATACGCAATGGCAAGGATAGAGATAAGGAATGCGCTCCTGTTTCAGATATTCGATGGTCCGCTCTGTTCTTTCATCCATCTGCATCAGATGGAATCCTCCGATGATGCCGAGAATGCGGTTGTCATTACAGACCTTTTTGGCATATTCGACAATATTGCAGATTCCGCTGTGGGAGCATCCCGTGATTACAAAGAGTCCCTGTTCCGTTTGATACACCAGAGCGGAATCATCCTTAATATAATCTTCTTCCACTTTCCCGTCCACTTCCTTTGTCCCGATGGCATAGCGCGGTTCAAACGGAACAAGTTCCGGGATCTCACCCAGAAAGATGAGATTCTCATCCACCCAAACCGGGTCTTTGCTGAGGTAGAGATCACAGTACTTTTTGATTTGATTCAAACGAAGCGGCGAACCGATGTCCAGATGATTTTCATCCGCTTTCGGATAGAAAGCGTCCGGATGGGCAATCACCTTTCTTCCGGGTAACCGTCGAAGAAGATCATACAGCCCTCCGGTATGATCGTTGTGTCCGTGCGAGATCACAACTTTATCTACATCAATACGCCCTTTCATCTTCTGTGCATTTTTTAAAAAAGCATCGGAGTACCCCGTATCAAACAGGATGCACATCGGTTCGTTTTCCAGATAAAAACTGAGGGCAGGCTCTCCCAGATAATAATGATCAATGAATGTATTGTTATCAACCAGCACCGTCAGTTTCATACAGGCTCCTTTCAGAAAGAAAAAGTAGAAAAATCTACTTTCATTTTATTTGGATCCGAATTTGGAAAGCGGCCAAAAGACAAATACGCCGACAGAGGAAATGCTATCACGGTCAAACGGGCCGTAGTAGCGGGAGTCCCGGCTGTTCACACGGTTATCTCCCATTAAAAAGTATTCATTCTCTCCGAGCTGAATCTTCAGATCATTGGTGAAGTAACCCTGGGAACGCATTATCTCCTCAAAGTATTCCTGATTCAGGAAACTCTGCTTTAGAGCTTCTCCGTTAATATAAAGCTGCTCATCTTTTACTTCCACCAGATCGTTCGGCAGACCGATGACCCGCTTTACCAGCATCTTGTCATCAATTTTGACCGTGACGATCTGAAAGCGCTCGATCTCCCTGTTCTTAATATTAAAAACCGAAGAGAAGCCTCTTTCCCCGTCCTGCAGGGTCGGGAACATGCTGCTGCCTTCCACGCGGACCGGAATGATAAAGAAATTCGTCAGAATCAAAAAGATCAGAAAGCTGAACAGCAACGTCTTTAAGAGATCCAGAATTTCCTTGGTGATTTTCTTTTTATCCATGATTCGATTATACCACACTTTCTTTGGGCGGACTCTGCCGATTGGGAAGAGAAAAGAAAAGAAGCGTTGCCGCTTCTTTCTTTCGTATAGATGTAAATAAATTAACGTTTTTCTTTGATACGGCTGTCCTTACCGGATTTGCCACGTAAGTAGAACAGTTTCGCTCTTCTGACCTTACCAACACGTAAGACTGTGATCTTATCAATAACTGGTGAGTGCATCGGGAATGTTCTTTCTACGCCAACACCGTTGGAGATCTTTCTGACAGTGAAAGTTTCACCGACGCCCTTGCCATTGATTGCGATGATAACGCCTTCAAATGCCTGAATACGTTCCTTTTCGCCTTCTTTGATCTTAACGTCAACTCTGACTGTGCTACCTGCACGTAATGCAGGGATATCCGTACGGAGCTGGGTCTTAGTTACATCATTAACTAAATTCAGATTCATCTTGTTCACGCTCCTTCTTTTAACCACCAGTTCATTCGTATCTATACTCTACCAGCGGAACTGTGGTGCTTTTCAGCCTTATTAAGATATCATATTTGCTATGATATTTCAATACTTTCTTTCCCTATTTCTCGTTTTCTTCCGAGATGACTTCATTGAGGAGAACCTGCTCCTCTTCCGTGAGATTTCGCTTCTCTAAAAGGTCCTTGCGGTAACGGTACGTCTTGCGTAACGACTCCTTTAAATTGAATAAACGGATCTTTTCATGATGCCCGCTTAGGAGGATCTCCGGAACCACTTTTCCTTCATAATCCACCGGACGGGTATACTGCGGATGCTCCAACAGTCCGTTCTCAAAGGATTCGTATACCGTGCTGTCTTCCGTAATGACGCCTTTCACTAAACGCGTTAAAGCGTCCGTAACCACCATGGCGGCCGTTTCCCCGCCGGTGAGAATATAATCGCCGATGGAGATAACTTCGTCCACGTAGTCTAAAATCCGCTCGTCGTAGCCTTCGTAATGGGCACAGAGCAGAATGATGTCCTCATAGTTGGAAACCAGCTCGTGCGCCTTCTTCTGCGTAAAGGTCGGGGCTGCCGGGGTCATCATGATCACATGGCTCTTCTCCGTCTTCACGCTGCGTAAGGCATCGATCATCGGCTGCGGGAACATGATCATTCCCTGCCCGCCGCCGAACGGATAGTCATCCACCCGGTTGTGCTTGTTTTCCGTAAAGGAACGCACATCGATGGCCCGGTATTCCACTAAGCCTTTGTACTTGGCTTTTTTGATGATGGAGGAATTGAAGAATCCCTCAAACATCTCCGGAAAGAGTGTTAAAATGGTGATTTTCATAAAAGTCCCTCCATGTTCCGGATCACGATTCTGTTTTCCTGTTTCTCGACCTTAACCACAAAAGCATCCACAAACGGAATCAAAGCTTCCTTTTCCCCGTTTTTCACGCGTAAGACGGAATTGGCCGGATAGTCTTCGACGTCCGTGACTTCTCCGATGAGTGTACCGTCTTCCAGATACGCATGCATTCCGACCAGTTCAAAAGTGTAATAACCGTCCTTGAGCTCCGGAATCTCCTCTTTATTGATCCAGAGGTCCAGTCCCTTGTATTTCTCTACCAGGTTGATGTTTTCCAGGCCCTTGAATAAGAGAAGCGCAAATCCCTTGTGATAGCGGACGGAGGCAAGTGTTAAGGGAACATCTCTCCCGTTTTCCTCGACAAAAAGCACTCTGTCTTTCACAAAGCGTTCCTGCGGGAAATCCGTAATGATCTCCACTTTCAATTCCCCTTTGATGCCAAAGGTATTCACGATTTTTCCTACTCTGATTTTTTCCATAGACACCTTTTGTAAAAAAAGGATGCTGACGCATCCTATTCGAATGATTCAAATTTAATTGAAATCTTTTTCTGAGCGACGCGGGAAGCAACATTCATCATGGAACGGATGGAATTTGCCATATTACCGCGTTTGCCGATCAGACGTGCAATGTCATCTCCGTTAGCATATACACATAAGACGATCTCATCGTCTTCCAGAGAAGGAAGTTCCTTCACGGATACGGATTTCGGATCATCGACCATCGGAGTAACAAGGTTTAATAATACGTTCTCCAGATCCACCATACTAGTTCTTCTTAGCTGCGTGTTTCGCATCATTGAATTCTTTCATAACACCCTGTTTGCTTAAGATGTTACGAACAGTATCAGACGGCTGAGCACCGTTGTTTAACCATTTCAGAGCTAATTCCTTGTCGAGTTTTACTTCTGCCGGCTCTCTTGTCGGGTCGTAATAACCGATGGATTCAATGAAACGGCCGTCTCTCGGATATCTGCTGTCTGCTGCAACAATACGATAGAACGGAGCCTTTTTCGCACCCATTCTCTTTAATCTTAATTTAACTGCCATATCTATATTTCTCCTAACTTTTGTCTTTCAACATGCTCTATTATAGCACCATAAGAAAAGGTGTCAAGTATTTTTACTTGACGCCTTATACTTTTTTTATCAGAATTTGAAGCCGCCGCCTTTGGCCAGTTTGGAAAGGATTCCCATCTGCTTCTTGCTCTTCTCATAGGTCTGCAGGAGTTTGCGGACCTGAGCGACCGAAGTACCGCTGCCCTCAGCGATACGGGACTGCCGGGAGGCACGGATGATAGACGGGTTGGCACGTTCTTCCTTCGTCATGGAGTCGATGATGGCCAGATTGATCTTCATCTCACTGTTGGCCTTGTCCTCATCAATCTGGGAGGAGAACTGGTTCATGCCCGGGATCATACCCATGATGCTCTTTAAGGAACCGAGCTTGTTGACCTGACGGAGCTGATAGGCCATGTCGTTGAGGTCGAACTGTCCGCTCAGCATGCGTTCCGCCGCCTTTTCCTGCGCTTCCATATCGAACTTCTCTTCGGCTTTTTCCACTAAGCTGACGATATCGCCCATGCCGAGGATCCGCTCCGCGACACGCTCCGGATAGAAGAGTTCGAAGTCGTCCATCTTTTCACCGGTACCGACGAATTTGACCGGAACACCCGTGACGGCACGGACGCTCACCACGCCGCCGCCTCTGGCATCGCCGTCAAACTTCGTGACGACTAAGCCCGTGACACCGACCTGATCATTGAAGGACTGGGCTACGTTGATAATATCCTGACCCGTCATGGCGTCAACCGTTAAGAGGATCTCATCCGGTTTGACCGCTTTCTTGATGTCCTTTAATTCCTTCATTAAATCTTCATCGATATGCAGACGTCCTGCCGTATCGATAAAGACCGTATCGTAATTATGCCGTCTGGCATAATCCATACCTTCTCTTACCGTGGTATAGGCATTGACCGTAATCCCCTGGGAATAGACGTAGACACCGATCTGTTCGCCTAAGGTCTTTAACTGCTCGATGGCTGCCGGACGGATGACGTCACCGGCAATGATCATCGGGTTTCTGCCCTGCTTTTCCTTGGCCTGCTTGGCCATTTTGGCCAGGTTGGTTGTTTTACCGGTACCCTGTAAACCGACGAACATGATGACAGTCATGCCGTTCATCTTGTATTCAACGGTTGCTTCCTTTTCGCCCAGGAGTTTGACCAGTTCGTCATGAACAATCTTGACGACCATCTGGTCCGGATTGACGGAAGTGTAGACTTCCCTGCCGATGGATTCTTTCTTAACGTTATTTAAGAATTCCGTCACAACCTGATAGTTGACGTCCGCATCCAGAAGAGCCAGCCGGATCTCCTGCAGCATGTCGTCCATATTCCGTTCGGACAGTTTTCCCTTTCCCGTAATATTCTTAAATGCTTTTGAAATCTTATTGGTTAAATTATCAAATGCCATAGATCTTCTACCTCACTTTATTAGAAATAATCATCCTGTACATCCGGATCGTTGAAATTCATCGTATAGGTTTCCACATTGTCGATGCATTCCTGAACCATGGACGCATAATCCCAGCGGGATTCAAACAGTTCGCACTTATCCAAACGCGGTTTTGTGACCGGATTATGTGGCGTAAAAATTGTACAGCAATCTTCAAACGGCTCGATGGAGATGTCATAGGTGTCAATTTTGTTGGCAATGTCGATGATTTCCAGCTTGTCGAAGGAAATGACCGGACGGATGACCGGTTTTGTGGTGACTGCATTGATGGCCTGAAGACTCTCCAGAGTCTGGGAAGCCACCTGACCGACGCTCTCCCCGCTGACCAATGCCGTGCAGTTGCGCTTATCGGCTAAGCCTGTGGCGATGCGGTACATCATACGGCGCATGACCGTAATGGCATAGGATTCATCGGAATGCTTGTAGATTTCCAGCTGCAGATTGGTAAACGGAACCACATGGACCTTAATCGGACCCTGATACAGACTGAGTTTCTTTGCCAGACGCAGCACTTTATCCAGCGCCGCTTTGGATGTATACGGCATAGACGCAAAGTGGATGCATTCAATGGCGACACCCCTCTTCTGCGTTAAGTAGCCGCTGACCGGGGAATCGATTCCGCCGCTGAGCATTAATAACGCCTTGCCGCCGATGCCGACCGGATATCCTCCGGCACCGCGGATCACTTCCGGCATGATATAGGTGCAGTCCTTGCGGATCTCGACGATATAGCGGTGATCCGGATTGTGGACATCGACCTTCATTTCGGTATTCTTCAGAATCTTGGTCGCAATGTAGCGGTTGACTTCGTCACTTGACATCGCAAAGAGCTTGTCATGACGTCTTGTCTCCATCTTAAAGGTACCCGTATCTTCCTTCACCAGATCAAATACCGCTTCCGTGATTGCTTCTATTTCGCTCGGGACACGGATGGCAAAGGAGAACGAGGAAATGCCGAAGACCTTTAACAGTCTGTCTTTGACGTCCTCATAGTCCGCTCCGTTTAAATGAATGAATAAACGGTCATATTGCGCATCGTACGTCAGTTCCGGATATTCCTTTAAGGCATATTTGGCATTGTCGCGCAGCTTGCGGATAAAATCTTTTCTGTTCTTTCCTTTGGTCGATAATTCGCCGTACCGGACCAAAACATATTCATAACTGTAATTAGCCATACTGTTCAATAATTCCTTTCAGACAGGCGATAAACGCGTCCAGTTCCTCTTTCTTCACGAGATGGGAGAGACCGACACGAACCGCGCTTTCCGCTCTGTCACTGTCAAAATGCATTGCGGAATATACATGAGAGATGCTCTTGCTCTTGGAGTGGCACGTCGACTGGGCGCTTAAGGCAAACCCTTCGACGTTGAAAGCATTCATCATAACTTCACTTTTAATTCTCGGATAGGAGAAGTTCACGATAAACGGCGAACCTTCCCTGGTGGAATTTAAAATCACACCGTCAATCTGTTCGAGCGCATCGAAGAGGTAGTCGCGCAGTTTCGCAACTGTTTCGTAGTGCTCCTTCTGCTCATCCATCGCCAAGCGGATGGTCTTGGCCGCAACGATATCCGTTGCGAAGTTGATCGTACCGCCGCGGATATTGAATTCCTGCTGTCCGCCGGAAATGAGCGGTACAATTGGCACATACTGCTTCTTGATGAGGATTCCGCTCCCCTTCATGCCGAAGACTTTATGCAGGGAAAGACTCATCAGATCGATATTCTTTAAATCGAGCGGCAGCTTCCCAAGTGCCTGGACGGCATCCACATGGAAGATCGCCTGCGAATTCTTCTTTAAGTATTCGCCGATCTCTTCGACCGGGTTGACGGCACCGATCTCGTTGTTTACTTTCATTAGGGAAACAAGGATGGTGTCGGGACGCAAAGCCTTCTTCACTTCTTCCAGGGTAATGACACCCTTTTCGTTCGGCTGCAAATACGTCACGTCAAAGCCGAAGACATCGTGCAGCTGATGGGCTGCACCGTCGGTGGAAGAGTGCTCATAGGAGGAAGTGATGATGTGGTTCCCCTTCTCCTTTAAAGCCCAGGCCACGCTCTTTAAGGCAATGTTATTGCTTTCGGAGGCACCGCTGGTGAAGATGACTTCCTGATCCAAAACGTGAAAAAGAGTCGCTATCTGATGGCGGCTTTTTTCCACTAATACACTTACATCACGGCCTAAGTCGTGTAAAGATTCACTGTTTGCGAAGTACTTATGCAATACGTCATCATAAGTCTTCTCTACTTCCGCTCTCAGCGGAGTGGTGCTGACATAATCCAGATAAATCATAAACTACGCAGCGCTTGCGGCATTCTCCTTGATTAAGGATTCATAGGAATCCAGTTTCAGTTTTTCCACGGCATTGATCGCAATGGTTAATGCCTGGGTATATTCGCCGTTACGGAAGCTCAGTTCGCTTCTGGCAAGTTCGGAATCCAGATCGATATTGTTGGAACGGTATTTGTTCGCAAATACGATCGTGTTTTCCACCATCTGGGCCATGCCGACGATATTGTTGACGTTGTTGTATAACTTGTAAACAAAGTCGATCGTTTCATTTAACGTTGCGGATAAGAGCGTTGTATTGATCGGTTTTTCAGCAAGCAGTGTCTGTAACGTATTGATCTGACGGTAAGCTTCCTTAACGTCACCTTCATACTGTTCGGAAACGGCCGGCAGCTTGTAGCAGCGGATCTTGACCTGAATCTCGTTCATGATCAGATAGAACTTCAGAAGCTGCTTTCTTGCTCTCTCCTCATCGGAGCGAACTTCATCCAGTTTGCTCTTGATGGCTTTGAGGTCATCGAGCTGACTTTCCACGTTGTGGTTGAATTCCTTTAAGGATAAGAGAACCGTTGTGCTCGGAACGGAATCCTGAACGACCAGCTTGGCCAGTTTGTCTTTGACCTGGCTGAGTTCGCGGTTCTTCTTTTCCAGATCCGGCATCATGTCTTTCAGATTGTCGAATCCGTATTTATCTTCGATCTGAACAAAAATGTTGTTGATCGTTTCTGTCAGATTCATCGTGGTATCCAGTTTACGGAAGGATGCTTCGCTTAATTCCTTCACTTCGTTGAAGGCTGCATCTTCCTTGTTGATCTGATCATTCAGCTGAACAAGGCGTGTCTTGTAATCCGCAAAGTGGGAATCCACATTCTTTAAGTTGATATTCTTGATGGCCTGCAGATCCTGCTTCAGACTGTCTGTCAGAATTTCAACATTCTTGGCAACATCCAGGTGCTGCAGGTAGACGCCCTTCTGTTTCACCAAGGCATAGTTCTCGGCGATCTGGTCGATCTGTTTCGGGATGATTCCGCGGGCTTCCTGTAAGAGGTCCGGCAGGCGGTTGAAGATATCCTTCAGGTTGGAAATATCCTGATTGATCTCTTCATTGCATGCTTTGGCCTTGTCATATTCGGAGGCGTACATATTTTCTTCAAATTCCGTGAATTTCTTTTCGACGTTTTCCATCTTCGCAATGATGGCGTCAGCGGAGAATGCCAAAGAAGCATTGTTCATGTTCCAGTCATTCTTCAGTTCGCGGAACTGTTCCTTGGCAAGGTTGATTTCTTCTCTCTGATCCGTTTCCGGCTTTAAGGCGATATTCAGGGCATCGTCCAGCTTCTTGATGCTTCTCTCCCCGTTAGAAAGCAGGCCGTCCAGGTCGATGACAGTCAGTTTGAGGCTCTTCAGTTTTCCGGCAACGATCTCGTCTTCCATCTGAGCAAGCATATCCGTGATATTCTTGAAATTGTTCTGGATGGATTCGTAGTCTTCCTTGTATTCGTCAATGGTTTCCGAAAGCGCAGCATCCATCTTGCTCAGAGAGACGACTTTACTCATCTTGAATGTTAAAGGAATGCTCTTGATATTGTTATAGCGTACTTGAAAATCCTGCAGTTGCTTTCTGTAGGCTTTTTTCTTGGAATTGCGTACCACTAAAACAACAATTAATAAAACCAATAACGCCACAATGGCGATCAATACTTCTTTTCTAGCCAGAAATGTCATAATATTCTGAATATTCATAACCTTACCTCACTTCAATTATTGTAACATAAACGTCTGAAAATATATATCTCGGATTACTGAAACAGAATTGTAACAAAGCAAAAAAAAAGAAGAGCGATTGCTCTTCTTTGATTCGTTTTTATTTGCCTAAGGCTTCCTGTAAGGTCTTACGGACAGCACCCTTGCCTTCCGTCATCTTTAAAAGATAAGTAAGGACTCTGTCTGCCAGTCGGGCTTCATAGAGGTCGACGCCGAAGATCGTCTTGTTGTGTAAGAGAGCTCCGACTTTCTCCTCTAAGCTTTCCTTTGTTTCCTTACCCATTTCCACTTTATCGGTATAGGCGGAAACTTCTTCCAGCAGAGGATCGCTGGAGAGTTCCATCGCATTGAGCTCGTCGTCTTTCTTCATCAGATAACGGATCCATGCGGCCTGAACCAGCGGAATCAGTTTTAAGTCATCGACATTCAGCGTATCGTTGGCAACGTAAGCCTTGACCGTTTCGCCGAAGCGAATGCTCAGTTTCTGAGAAGTATCCGTGGCAATTCTCTGCGGTGTATCCGGCATGAACGGGTTCGGGACACGGACGTTGATGACCGTATCGATGAATTCCTTCGGATTTAAGATCTTCGGGTCCGTAACGACCGGTAAGCCTTCTTTGTATCCGACGCCTTTGACTAAGGCAACCAGATCTTCGTCCTTCATCTCATCGGAGATCATCGTATAGCCTAAGAGGCATCCGAAGACTGCCAGAGAAGTATGCAGCGGGTTGAGGCAAGTGCAGACTTTCATGCGTTCCACTTTATTGACAGTTTCCCTGTCCGTGAAATAGACGCCTGTCTTTTCCAGAGCCGGTCTGCCGTTCGGGAAGGCATCTTCCACGACCAGGTATTCACTTTCTTCCGCGTTGACAAACGGTGCGATGAAGGTGTGGCGGGATGTTTCGGCATACGTCAGATCGAGACCGTCCTTCTCCAGTAACTGGCGGACGCTTTCATCCGGGCGCGGTGTGATCTTGTCGATCATGCTCCACGGGAAGGAAACCTTGTTCTTGTCTTCAATATAGTTTAAGAAGCCTTTTTCGGCCAAGCCGTTTTCCACCCATGCTTTCGCAAAGGCATCCACTGCCGCAAACAGCTTGTCGCCGTTATGGGAGCAGTTGTCCGTGGAAACCATGGCGATCGGTGTGGCACCGGCCAGGTATCTAACGTACAGTAAACTGACCACTTTGCCCATGTAGGATGTGGCTTTTTCCGGTCCGGCAGTGAAGTCCTGCGCGATATTGGCCGGTGTATTGCCGGAAGCATCCGTAATGGCGTAGCCCTTTTCCGTAATGGTGAAGGTCACCATCTGTAAGGACGGATTGCGGAAGATGTTCTTTAATGCTTCGAAGTCTTCCTTTGCTTCCCGGTCCATGACATAGGAGGCACCGATGGAGCCGATGACTGTCTTTTCGACGTTGCCGTCGGCTTTTAATGTCACAAGAATGGAGAGATTGTCATGCGGACGGTAGTTTTTCAGAATGATCTCATAGTCAAAACCGTCTACGGCAATCAGTCCGGCTTTCTCTTCCTTCTGATTCAGAAGCTGCTGCATCAGATTGGCCTGGAAGGCACGGAAGATATTGCCTGCGCCGAAATGCAGCCACTTCGGTGCTTCGAGCGTGGCTTTTTCCATTTCCTTCCGGTCAAATTCCGGCAGGCGGTAGCCCTTTTCTTCCCACGCTTTTCTGTTTTCAATTCCGTCTTGTGTCAGATATAACATGTTAGATCCCTCTCTTACTTGCTTTTTCAATTGCTTCCCAAAGTCCGTTGATATAAGCGGCGCCTAAGGCTCTGTCGTATAAACCGTAGCCCGGCATGGCAACTTCGCCCCAGATCATTCTGCCGTGGTCCGGACGGATCGGTCCGTCGAATCCGATGTCGTATAAGGCCTTGACGATCTCATACATATCGAATGTGCCGTCAGAAGATAAATGTGCGGCTTCTTCGAAGTTGGTCGGAGAATGGAACTTCAGGTTTCTGACATGTGCGAAATGGATTCTGCCCTTTAAGGAGCGAATCATATCCGGCAGATCGTTCTCCAGGTTGGTTCCGTAAGAACCGGAGCAGAACGTCACGCCGTTATGAACGTCGTCAACAGCCTTCATCATGCGCAGGATGTTTTCCTTGTTGATGATGATGCGCGGTAAGCCGAAGACGCTCCATGCCGGATCATCCGGATGGATGGCCATCTTGATGTCGTACTCATTGCAGACAGGCATGATGGCTTTTAAGAAGTAAACAAGATTCTCAAACAGTTTCTCGTTGTCGATGTCTTTGTATAATTCGAAGAGTTCCTTGACTTTCGCCATACGTTCCGGTTCCCATCCCGGCATGACCGTGCCGTTCATGTCCCCGGCGATGCTTTCGAACATCTGTTCCGGATTGATGGCGTCCACCGCTTCCTGCGTGTATGCCAAAACCGTGGAACCGTCTTCTCTCTTTCTGGCCAGTTCCGTTCTTGTCCAGTCAAAGACCGGCATGAAGTTGTAACAGACCAGATGGATGTCTTCCTTGCCGAGGTTGCGCAGACATTCGATATAAGTCGCGATGTCTTTGTCTCTGTCCGCGGAACCGGTTTTAATGGCGTCAGAAACGTTGACGCTTTCGATACCGGCAATGTGCATGCCGGCAGCTTCCACTTCCTCTTTCAGTGCACGGATCTCTTCCCGGGTCCATAATTCACCCGGCTGTTTATTGTAAAGTGTCGTAATGACTCCCTTGACTCCAGGAATCTGACGGATCTGTTCCAATGTGACCGTGTCATACTGAGAACCGTACCAGCGTAATGTCATTTCCATAATCATTTCCTCATTTCATGTATATTATTTCTATAACTTCTCATTAATAATAAAGCATCAGGAAACACGGATTCAACAACTATCCTGCGATTTCTTCCTGATGCTGCATGTGATTATTTGTTTTCCCAGCGCTTCTTCAGAACAAATGCCGCATCCTTCGGCTGACGTTCTCTGGTAAAGACGCCTTTTTTATTTCCGTTAACGCGGAAGATGCCTTCCGTCGTCTGGAAATCCGCGAAGTTCCATACCAGTTCGCCCTGAATGAAATCATAGGAGTCAAACACCTTGAAGTTGTTTTCCAGGTATTCGTTCTGGTATTCCTGCGCCCACATGACGCTCGGCAGCTTATGTTCCGTCGCCAGGGTGTCCGTACCGAATTCCGTAAAGACAAACGGCTTGTTCAGATTCTTCGCCTGCCATCTCTGCATTTCGTCATGGAATTTTTCAATGGCGTCGCTGATATCCGGACCCCCGCTGATGTACCAGCCGTAGTAACGGTTGAGGCACATGAAGTCCACCAGCATGTAGCACTGGCATTTTTCCGGAGCGCTGTTCTTTTCGAACGCTCCCGTCATCGGACGGTGCTGCGGATCAATGCTGCGGGCAAATTCGAAGATTTTGCTGAAATAATCGTGCGAATACGTGCTGGTCGTCTCCGGCTCGTTGAATAAGCTATAGGAGAAGACGGAAGCATGGTTCTTATCACGCTCGATCATTTCCTCCACCTGCTGCAGGTGGTTCTTTAATAACGTCGGGACAGTCGGTGTTTCAAAGAAATACGTGTATTTCCCCATGCCGGCATCCGCGAAGTTGTGCGTGGAGCGCATCATGCCGACCGCCGGTACCTCATCGATGATGAGGAAGCCTTCCTCATCCGCGAACTGGTACCACTCTTCCGCATACGGGTAGTGACTCGTACGGAAGCAGTTGGCGTTGCTCCATTTCATCAGTTCGAAATCACGTTTGACCAAAGGCCAGTTAAAGCCTCTGCCGATGATGTCGAAATCTTCGTGTTTTCCGTATCCTTTCAGATAAACCGGCTTGTCATTGATCAGAATCTTTGTGCCGTCGATGCGAACCGTACGGATACCCAGGCGGTCACAGTATTCATCGATCAGTGTACCGTTATCCTTGATTTCAATTTTGATGTCGTAAAGATAGGCGTTCCGCACTTCCCAAAGATGTGCATCCTTGACATGCAGTGTGCCTTTCTTTCCGCTGCTTTGCGCTACCCTGTTGCCTTCCTTATCAAATAAGGAGACCGTCACTTCGTGATTGCCGTTCGTGACAACTTCATAGCTCACTTCCGCGTCTTTGCCGTTTAAAGAGGAGACAGTGCTGTAATCCTGGATGTGTTCTTCCGGGATCTGCACTAAATAGACAGAGCGCTGTAAGCCGGAGTAGTTGAAGAAGTCAAAGTAAGGTGCGGCAATTCTGGTGCCGTTTTTCAGTGTTTTGACGGCGCCGCAAGGCAGTGTGGATTCACTCAGCTCGTTATTGGCCTTGACGGCAACATGGTTGAATTCCCCTGCTCTGATGTAACCCGTAATGTCGCATAACACCGGGAGGAACCCGCCCTCATGTTCCGTAACCTTCATACCGTTGACGTAAACCGTACCGCGGTGGGTAATGCTGCCGAAACGCAGCTGAGTGCGTGTCTGTTCCTTGGCCGGGACGAAGAAGTCCGTCTCGTACCAGAAATCTCCGCAGTAGTTCTTGGAATACTGATCCGTGAACAGATCCGCGAAAGATGCGGGAACCGGAACGGAGATGGAAGAATCCAGATGATTCATCCATCCCTCTGTTTCCCCTTTGGATTCCGGGTCAAATCGGAAGTGCCACATTCCATCCAGCGAAACGACGGTTCTGCTGTGGTTATTCTTTGGGTATAAACTCAATTGATCGCGCATGCTTCCTACCTCCGAAATCTA
The DNA here is from genome assembly GCA_902803495.1 of uncultured Erysipelotrichaceae bacterium. Lineage (GTDB taxonomy): Bacteria > Bacillota_I > Bacilli_A > Erysipelotrichales > Erysipelotrichaceae > RUG14871. The sequence continues at coordinate 1,663 of CADCPY010000132.1, read as the reverse complement.
TATTATTCTTCCATCATTTTGTCATTGAACATCAGATAGCCTGCAACGAAGCCAGCCACCATGGAAATGACGATTGCTACGATACCCCATTTGCCGTAGACTGCTGCAATTGCCGGTAATGTTAAGCCGTTAACGGAGATCATGACGTCACGAGTGACATGCATAATACCGCAGATGGCTCCGCCGATACCGTTTGCTAAGCAGACTGCGCCAAACACTGTCTTACACTTCATGAGGATACCATAAATCGCTGGTTCTGTAACGCCGCCAACGAATGCGGATACTGCAGAAGTCATAGCCATTTCTTTTGTTTCAGCCTTCTTAGATTTTAAGGCGATTGCGAATACTGCTGCAGCAATACCGAAGTTGGTACCGACAGTTAACGGAAGAATGTAGTCATAACCTAAGACTGCATGGTTGTTCATGACGATTGGAACGATTCCCCAGTGAACACCGAAGATGATCATGATCGGCCATAAAGCTGCCATTAAGAAGCCGCCTAAGAGAGGAACTGTATCCAGACCAGTCTTGATGATGTTTGCTAAAACCTTACCGACGATGTCAGTGACAGGACCGACAACCAGAACAACTAACGGGAAGACGATAACAGTAACAAGCAGCGGTGTGAAGATGGAACGTAAGACCTTTGGTAAGACCTTGTTGAGCCATTTTTCCAAAACGGATTCCACCCATGCTGCAACGATGATCGGTAACACCGTGCTGGAGTAGCTGATCATTGTAACAGGCAGACCTAAGAATGTAACAGGTGTTTCGGAGCTGCTTAATGCTGCGAAGTTCGGATATAACATAGCTGCCGCAATACCCATGACGATGAACGGGTTGCCGCCGAATTTCTTACCTGCACAGTATGCTAAGAAGAAAGGCAGGAAGTAGAAGACGCCGTCACATGCCGCATAGAGAATGGTGTATGTGGAGCTTGCTTTGCTTAAAATGTTGAATGTAGTTAATAAAACGAGGACACCCTTTAAAAGTCCGGAGCCCATGAATGCGCCCATGAACGGCATGAAGATACCGGAGACGAGGTCGGCCAGATTGAATTTGCCGCCCTTCTTCTCTGCTTTTTCGCCGTCATCAACTGCGACTTCTCCGCCGACGGCGATATTGTAGTTTGCTAAGACTGCATCGTAAGCATCCGTAACATCCGTACCGATGACAACCTGCAGCTGACCAGCAGCTTCCATAACTTTAATGACACCTGGAACCTTGCTGAGGACATCTTTATTAACTTTGGAAGCGTCTTTCAGTTTGAAACGAAGACGTGTGACGCAGTGAGTCAGGGATGCAACGTTTTCGGCTCCGCCGACATTTGCGATGACCTGATCCGCTAATGCTTTGTAATCTTTTGCCATAATTCTATACCTCTTTACTGCAATCCGTACGGCGGGCCCTGTGCCGTACCGGGAATGCTTTCCCTGTTGACACAGAAAATATAGCATTCTGAAAACGCTTTATGTTAGAATAATATTAGTTGTTTTAGCAAATTTTTGTAAATTCAGGAGACCAGCTATGAAGAAGTCAAGCATTTTTCTAAGGAAAATGCTTGAAGAAGAAAAAAGCATAACGAAAAAGCCTTAAATAAGGTCAAAAAGAAGTTCTTTGAAAATATCGCTTAATTACATAACAAAATCCAGATCAGGATGGT
>CADCPY010000131.1 GCA_902803495.1 uncultured Erysipelotrichaceae bacterium | reverse complement strand
CTTAGACATTTTATCCTTTGCCCATCCCGGGATATCTTTTTCCCAACCTTGTCCGGAGCAGAATAAGGGCAAACCAATCAGGTCATCCACAAGGATGGCCTCTTTCTTTGATAATTCAGAATCGGCAGGGCATACAATTCCCCATACGTCCGATTCGGGAAAAGTGAGGGATTCATATTTCGCTGCATCCGGTATTTCTGCGAGTACGGCAAAATCAAGGAGACCTTTGTCCAGCTTTTCCGCGACCTGTTCCGTATCGCCGCTCGTGATGTGATAAACAAGCCCGGGATAGCGTTGCTTAAAGGCGCTGATTTCATGGGCGAGATAACTGATCTGATAGGATTCCGCCAGTCCGAAATACAGATCGCCGCCGGTAATATCATCGAGGGATATAAATTCCTTTTCAATCCTGTCCGCCATACTGACCAGATCTTCGGCACGATTCCTTAAGAGTATTCCCTCATCGGTCAGTTTGATGCTGAAGCTGTGACGGGTGAAGAGTTTTTTCCCCAGTTCATCCTCTAATGATTTTAATTGTTTTGACAGCGTGGGCTGCGTTACATGAAGTATTTTCGCCGCCCGCGTCATATTTTCTTCCCTTGCAACAGCAAGGAAATATCTGAGTGTTCGTATTTCCATGATGATCTCCGCAAACTTTCGACTTCTATGACATTCCAATAATGAATATCACGATATTCATTATAACCATTAGCGAGATAAAATACAAGATGGTAAACTTGAAATTACCAAAGAAAATAGAAGAAAAATTTAAGAGGAACACAATGGATCATGAGCGAATGAAACAAAACCTGTCTGATGCGGGATGCTGTGATGACGTTATAAAAGAAATCATTACATTGAGTGAGAGCGGAAGGGTCACCGAAGCCCTGCAGAAGATGAAGAAAGACCGATGCAGGCTTATGGATGAGCTGCACGAAAGCGGACGGAAAGTCGATTGTCTGGACTTTCTGATCCGTCAGACGGAAAAAGAGATGCAGGCAAACCATTAAAACATACGGAGGTATTGATCGTGATGAAAAAAGAAGAATTAAAACTGGTGGCAGAGTGGGATAAGACCTTCCCTAAGAGCGAAAAGGTGGATCACTGCAAGGTAACATTTGTGAACAGGTACGGGATTACGCTTGCAGCGGATATGTATGTTCCAAAGGGGGTAGAAGGGAAACTTCCCGCAATTGCCGTTTGCGGTCCTTTTGGTGCGGTAAAGGAACAGTGCTCCGGATTGTACGCACAGACGATGGCAGAGAGAGGATTCCTGACCATCGCTTTCGACCCGTCCTTTACAGGTGAAAGTGGGGGAAATGTCCGGTATATGGCTTCTCCTGATATCAATACAGAAGATTTTATGGCCGCGGTGGATTTCCTTTCTCTGAATGATAAGGTTGACCCTGACCGCATCGGTATCATCGGTATCTGCGGATGGGGAGGTATGGCGATTAATGCTGCGGCACTTGATACAAGGATCAAGGCTACGGTTGCATCGACCATGTACGACATGACCCGCGTTAATGCGAAGGGATACTTTGATTCAGAGGACAGTGAAGAAGCCCGCTATCAGAAGAAAGCTGCTATGTGCGCACAGCGTCTGGAAGATTTGAAAGCTGGTGAATACAAGCTGGGAGGAGGTGTTATTGACCCCCTGCCGGAGGATGCGCCTTTCTTTGTTAAGGACTACTACGACTATTACAAGACGGATCGCGGTTATCATTCGCGTTCCCTCAACTCCAATGGCGGCTGGAACGTCATCGGATGCGAGTCCTTTATAAATCAGCCGATCCTTAAGTACAGCAACGAGATCCACAGCGCGGTTTTGCTTATCCACGGTGAGAAGGCGCATTCCTGTTATTTCAGCAAAGATGCGTATGCGGATATGATTCAGAACAGTAAGTATGCGGGCAACAAGGAACTGATGATCATTCCGGATGCCGTACATACCGATCTCTATGATGGAGGGGATAAGGACTATATCCCGTTTGATAAGCTGCAGGACTTCTTTTTGGAGTATCTGAAATAAGCAAAACGAATCATTCCGTTTACGATACCACTTCAAGCCGGTGCTGCTTAAGTTCCCGACCTATGAGTATTTTGTGACCGGCGAGAAGATCGGAAACTGCGGAAAGATGAATAAATTAAATGCGTAGGGACAAGGCTCTGACTGTGATGTCAGAGTCTTAAGCCGCATAGAAAGAAGGTATAGAATGGCAAAGAAAGTTTTAGTGGCTGTTTATTCTGCAAGTGGTGTAACCAGACGTGTCGGTGAAGAGATTGTCCGTATCTGCGGCGGTGAGTTCTTTGATAT
>CADCPY010000130.1 GCA_902803495.1 uncultured Erysipelotrichaceae bacterium | reverse complement strand
CTTGGCGGAAACATGATTCGTGAAGCCCGAAGCGAAGAGGAGGATGTCGACTCCTCGCTGGACTTAAAGACGGTGCTGGTGCTCTCGGTGGCAACTTCCATCGATGCGCTCTCCGTCGGGATCTCCTTTGCGATGAGCGGGGGAAACGTCTGGGCCGGTTCCGTATGGTGCGGAGTCATGACGGTCCTGATCTGTCTTATCGGTGTCTTTATCGGAAAAGCGAGCGGCGCTTACTTAAAAGACAAAGCGGGAATCTTAGGCGGATGCATTCTGATCTATATCGGGATCAAAGTGCTGATTGAACACCTTTTCGGTGTCTAAAGCACTTTTTTTCGTTATAATAGAAGTATGGAAAAACTGGAACAATTGAAACAGATCATTCAGGAAAGCGAGCGTATCGTTTTCTTCACGGGCGCGGGTGTTTCCACGGAAAGCGGCATCCCCGATTTCCGCAGTGTGGACGGGCTGTACAATCAGAAATATGACTATCCGCCGGAAACCATTCTCTCCCATACGTTCTTTGTGCGATTCCCTTCGGAATTCTTCCGCTTTTACCGCGACAAGATGATTTACGAAGATGCGAAACCGAATGCGGCCCACTTATTCATGGCGAAAATGGAGGAAATGGGGAAGTCACTTGGCGTTGTGACACAGAATATCGACGGACTGCATCAGGCGGCAGGCTCGAAGCGGGTCTATGAGCTGCACGGCTCCATTCACCGCAACTACTGCACCAAATGCCGCAAGTCCTACGGTTTGAAAACCATTGAGGAGTCAGAGGATATTCCGCGCTGCGACTGCGGAGGCATCATTAAGCCGGATGTGGTTCTCTATGAGGAGTCGCTCAATGAAAGAACGATCATCGGTGCAATCAATGCCATTGAGGAAGCGGACACGCTGATCGTCTGCGGGACATCGCTCTCCGTCTATCCGGCCAGCGGCTTTATCCGCTACTTCCAGGGAAAGCATCTCATCCTGCTGAACCTTTCCGAAACCCCGTATGACGGCATGGCCGATCTGGTCATTCATGCCAAGGTCGGTGAGGTCTTAGGGGAGATTGCCAAAGATTATGAATAAGAATTCACAGGAGTATGTCTTTTAAATAGCCATGAAAATTGGTATATTATGAATAGAGAAAAAAGAAAATAGAGGAGGATCATATGGAATTAAAAGGATCAAAAACAGAAAAGAACTTAATGGAAGCTTTTGCAGGGGAATCCCAGGCACGCAATAAGTATACTTATTACGCATCCAAAGCCAAAAAAGAAGGCTATGAACAGATCGCAGCTATCTTTGAAGAAACGGCAAACAACGAAAAGGAACATGCCAAACTGTGGTTCAAAGCCCTGCACAATGACGGTGTCCCATCCACGCTGGAAAACTTAAACGATGCCGCCAACGGTGAAAACGGCGAATGGACAGACATGTATGTCAGAATGGCCAGAGAAGCCAGAGAAGAAGGCTTCCTCGCATTAGCAGCCCGCTTTGAAATGGTCGGCGCTATCGAAAAGCATCATGAAGAACGCTACAGAGAACTGATCAAGAAGATCGAAGGCGAAACGGTGTTCACTGCGGATGAAGATCAGAAATGGATCTGCCGTAACTGCGGACATATCGCAACAGGCAAAGAAGCACCGAAGATCTGCCCGGTCTGTGCACACCCACAGTCCTACTTCGAAAGAGTTGCCGAAAACTACTAATCTAAGAACAAGCACCTTCGGGTGCTTTCTTTCAGGAGAACTATGAATAAAAGAGTATTGATCATCTCCGCCAGTCCGCGCCGCAGCGGCAATTCGGACTTAATGGCGGAACAGTTTAAAAAGGGTGCCGTGGAAGCAGGAAATACGGTTGAGAAGATCTTCTTGGCCAATAAGAAGATCGGCTACTGTCTGGCCTGCGACTACTGCAAGAAGAATAACGGCATCTGCGTTCAGAAGGACGATATGACGGACCTTTTGAATTCCATGATGCTGGCGGATGTCATCGTCTTAGCCTCTCCGGTTTACTTCTATAATGTCTCCGCTCAGCTGAAGACGTTCATGGACCGCACCTATGCACGCTTTGATACCTTCAAAAAGCGGGAATTCTACGGGGTATTCAGCTGTGCCGACGGCCCGGGCGAATATATCAATCACGTGACAGATGCCCTGAAGGGCTTTGCGGTCTGTTTCCCGGATTCCGAATATAAGGGAAGCGTGATCGGGTACAACTCCGGTGCGCACGGAAGCGTCTCGGAAGAACATCTGAAAGAAGCGTTTGAGCTCGGAAAAACCATTCAGTAGAATCAAGCAGCCATCGGCTGCTTTTCTTCTTTTACGGGTGAAAGAGAGCGGCGTTATATGGTAAACTTATAGATAGTAGAAGGTATCTGATATGAATAACAATAAGAAACGTCCGGTCATCCTCGACGGGGATCCCGGACATGACGATGCGATTGCCTGGGTACTGGCGGCGGCCAGCGACGAGCTGGACATTAAAGCCATGGTATCCGTTGCCGGCAATCAGACCATTGAAAAAACAACCTATAACGGCCGGAGAATTGCGGCGCTGCTGCATCTTAAGGACGTCCCGTTTGCGATGGGCAGAGAGAAACCGCTTCTGGGCAATCTGGAAGTGGCAGCCAATTTCCACGGCGTCAGCGGCCTGGACGGTCCGGCACTGCCGGAGCCGGACCATCCGTTAAGTGAACTCAGTTCCGTGGAATTAATGGCCAAGGTTTTGCGCGAGAGTGAAGAGAAGGTAACCATCATCTCCACGGGTACGCAGACCAATGTGGCAGCATTACTGCTGGCCTATCCGGAGCTGAAAGACAAGATCGAACTCATCTCCATCATGGGCGGCGGACTCAGAAACGGAAACTGGACGTGCGGAGCGGAATTCAATATTCTGAATGACCCGGAAGCCGCATGGATCGAGTTCAACAGCGGAGTACCGCTGCAGATGTGCGGACTGGATGTCACGGAGCGGGCTTTGGTCTATCCGTCCGACTGGGAGCGGATTCGAGAGTTGAACAATCCGGTTGCCAAAGTGGTCGCGGAATGGTTTGACTTCTTCTTCATCCATGTTTCTTCCTTAGGCTGGAAAGGGGCCACGCTGCACGATCCGTGCGCGGTCATGTCTCTGATCCATCCGGAAATCTTTACGATCAAAGATGCCTACGTGCAGATCGAAACGCAGGGACAGTACTGCCGCGGTGCCACGGTGGCGGATTTCCGCGAGATCTCCGATGCCAAGCCGAACTGCAGAGTGGTGCTGGACTTAGACAGGGAGAAGTTTGTGGACTACCTGGTGGAAGCCTGTGCCAAATATGAAGGGTGGGTGATCTAAGATGTGCGAACATAAGATCTGGATCGATACCGATACGGGAATCGACGATGCCATCGCCTTGCTTACAGCGGTGAAACTGGCCGATCTGGAAGTGGTTGGTGTCAGTGCCGTTTGCGGTAATGTGGAACATGAAAAAACCTTTAGGAATGCCAGAAACGTGCTCTCGCTGGCCGGCAGGGAAGATATCCCTGTCTATCCGGGAGCAATTAAACCGCTGTTAAAAGAACTGCGTCCTGCTGCCTATTTCCACGGCAACAACGGACTGGGCGGTGCAGAGATTCCTGACAGCAAGGCACCGTGGGAAACGAAAAAAGCGCATGAAGCGCTCTATGAAAAAGCCAAGGAGCTTAACGGGGAGCTGGAACTTGTCGCGGTGGGACCTCTGACGAATGTGGCGACAGCCATTGTGGCCCATCCGGATATCGTGAAGTACCTGAAGCGCATCCTCATTATGGGAGGCGCCGTGGTCGGCGGCAATATCACCCCGTGCGCGGAGTTCAATATCTTCACCGATCCGCAGGCAGCGGAAACGGTCTTCAAGTGCGGCGTCCCGATCGTCATGTGCGGCCTGGACGTGACAACAAAAGCCTGCTTAAGCTATACGGACATCGACGAGATTGCCGCATATAATAATCCGGCAGCGAAATTACTGGATGAATCGACCCGGAATGTGAGAGAATATAATATAAGAGACGGACACCGCTCGATTCATCTGCATGATTCGTGCCCGATCTTCTATCTGGCCTTCCCGGAATACTTCACGGCCTATCCGTGCGGGGTATACGTGGAAACGCAGGGAACGATCACCATGGGAAAAACGGTATGCGATCTGTATACCGATCATAAATTTGAAGATAGGCATGTTACGGTCGTAATGGATCTGGATAACGATTCCGTTGTGCGTACCATGAAAGATATCTATCAGTTATATTAGAGGGTAAGGAGGAAATACAATGAGCACACCTCACAATAAAGCAAACGTCGGCGAAATCGCCAAATTAGTCTTAATGCCGGGAGATCCGTTACGTGCCAAGAAAGTTGCCGAAACATTCCTGACAGACGCCGTGCAGTTCAATGATGTCCGCGGAATGAACGGATATACCGGATATTACAAGGGCAACCGTGTTTCCGTCATGGGAAGCGGCATGGGCATGCCGTCCATCGGCATTTATTCCTATGAATTATTTGCCTTCTACGGTGTGGAAGCCATCATCCGTATCGGCTCTGCCGGTGCTTACGATCCGGACTTAAAACTGTTTGATCTGGTCTTAGGCAACGGTGCCTATTCCGAATCCACTTTTGCCAGAGTCTTTGACGGAACGGAAGACAAGGTGATCCTGCCGGATGCCACTCTGAACGAACAGTTAAGAGAATCCGCCAAGGAACTCGGCTATGAGTTGCAGGAAGGCGTGATCCATTCTTCTGACCAGTTCTATTACGGAAATGAAGAATATAACAAGCGTGCCGCTACACTGGCCACGGAAGTCTACAAAGCCAGAGTCTGCGAAATGGAAAGCTTTGCGTTATTCACAAACGCCAAGAACTTAGGCAAGCGCGCGGCATGTCTTGTCACGGTCAGCGACTCCATCGTCAACCATGAAGCCACCACGGCGGAAGAGAGACAGAACTCCTTCACACGCATGATGGAAGTTGCCTTAGGCGCTGCGAAAAACTATCAGTAATCAGTCCATTGCGACATGCAGGGAGAGATCCCTGCATGTTTTTTTTATGTTCCAAAATTAAAACTGTGGATGAAATTATTTACAGAAAATAAATGTAAATCATCTTGTTCCGTTGGATTTGGAGTGCTATGATAATTGTGTATTTTGTGTACGGCCGTACCAAAAGAGCATAAATAATGTTCACCGTGAGAATTGGTGAAAGATGCTTTTAAAACCCTATTGGAAAACATCGCAGAGCGATGTTGTTTTTTTTTATTGTTCGGAGGTATGGCTATGTGTAAGTTTATTTTTGTGACCGGAGGTGTGGTATCCGGATTGGGGAAAGGCATTACCGCGGCTTCGCTCGGAAGACTGTTAAAGGAGCGGGGGTTTAAGATCGCCTCGCAGAAACTGGATCCCTATATCAATATCGATCCCGGAACCATGTCACCATTGCAGCACGGGGAAGTGTACGTGACGGAAGACGGTGCGGAGACAGATCTGGATCTGGGGCATTACGAGCGCTTTATCAATGAAGATCTGAACCGCTTCAGTAATCTGACGACGGGAAAGGTTTACTGGAATGTTTTGCAGAAAGAGAGAAAAGGGGACTATCTGGGGAAAACGGTGCAGGTGGTGCCGCATATCACCGATGAGATCAAGGAATTCATTTATTCAGCTGCGAAAAAGGGAGACCCGGATGTTCTGATCTGTGAGATCGGAGGCACGGTCGGGGATATGGAATCCCAGCCGTTTCTGGAAGCAATCCGCCAGATTGGTCTGGAGCAGAAAGAGGGGAATGTACTCTATATTCATGTGACACTGGTCCCGTATCTGGAGTGCAGTAAGGAGCATAAATCCAAGCCGACGCAGCATTCCGTGAAAGAACTGCAGGGCATCGGGATCAAACCGGATATTATCGTCTTGCGCTGTCACAGAAAATTGGAGAAGGATCTCTTTGATAAGATCGCGCTCTTCTGCAATATTCAAAGAGACTGCGTCATTGAAAACAGGACGATCAAAAATCTGTATGAAGTGCCTCTGATGCTGGAGCGACAGCACCTTTCCGAAGTGGTGATGCGTAAGCTGAAACTGAGAGGGAAAAAGGAGGGGCTGAAGGAATGGAAGGAAATGGTGAAACAGTCCAAACATCCGAAAGATACCGTCACGATCGGGATGGTCGGCAAATATGTCAAACTGCATGATGCATATCTGTCCGTGAATGAAGCGCTGGCGCACGGCGGACTGGCCAATCAGGCGAAAGTTCATATCCGCTGGATCGATTCGGAGCAGATCACCAATAACAATGTTGCGGAAAAACTGGCGGGATGTGACGGGATCCTTGTTCCGGGCGGGTTCGGAGAGCGGGGTGTGGAAGGCATGATTCAGGCGGCTTCCCATTGTCGCAAAAACAACATTCCGTACCTGGGCATCTGTCTCGGAATGCAGGTGGCGGTCATTGAATTTGCCCGCAATGTCTGTCAGAGAGAAAAAGCCAATTCCCGGGAGTTTGATGCCGATTCACCGGATAAAGTCATCGACTTTCTGCCGGATCAGAGTGATGAAACAAAAAAAGGCGGAACACTGCGCCTTGGAGCATATCCGTGCGTATTGAGGAAAGATACAAAGATTGCCGAACTTTACGGGACGCGTGAGATTTCGGAGCGTCACCGTCACCGCTATGAGTTCAACAATGACTACCGGAAACTGCTGGAAGAAAACGGCATGATCCTGTCGGGGAAAAGCCCTGACAGCTATATTGTGGAAACAGTGGAACTGAGCGGGTTGGATTACTATATCGGCGTGCAGTTCCATCCGGAATTCAAATCGCGGCCGAACCATCCGCATCCGCTCTTCAGCGGATTGGTGGCAGCGGCCCTTCAGAGAAAAGAGGAGAAAAAAAATGATGAGTAAAGTAACGGAAATATTCGGAAGTAAGGTATTTAACGACGCCGTCATGAAGGAACGGCTTTCCAAATCGACGTACCGTCAGCTGAATCAGACCATCAAAAAAGGAGCGGCGCTCAATCCCGAGATTGCGGAAGAAGTGGCCAATGCCATGAAGGACTGGGCGGTGGAAAACGGGGCAACCCATTTCACACACTGGTTCCATCCGCTCAGCGGAGCAACCGCGGAAAAGCATGAAAGCTTTGTTTCCTCGGCTGGGGGAGGATCCATCACGTTGGAGTTTTCTCCCGCCAATCTGGTTCGCGGGGAGGCGGATGCTTCCAGTTTCCCTTCGGGCGGCTTAAGGGATACGTTTGAAGCCCGGGGCTATACGGCATGGGATCCGACTTCCTACGCCTTTATCAAGGACAATATTCTCTGTATCCCGACGGTTTTCGTCTCTTACGGCGGGGAAGTACTGGACCATAAGACACCGCTGTTGCGTTCCATGGAAGCGCTCAATACGCAGGCCATGCGGGTGCTGCGCCTCTTCGGCACCGAAACGGTGGATCATGTCAAGGCCACGGCCGGTGCGGAGCAGGAATACTTTTTGGTGGATAAGAAATATTTCGATGCGCGCGAGGATCTGAAACTGACCGGCCGGACGCTTCTGGGTGCACCGTGCGCCAAAGGACAGGAGATGAATGACCACTACTACGGCTCCATTAAGCTTCGCGTCAAACAGTTTATGCAGGATCTCAATGAAGAGCTCTGGAAACTTGGAATCCAGGCTAAGACGGAGCACAATGAGGTGGCACCGTCCCAGCACGAACTGGCAAACAATTTTCTGACGGTCAATGTATCGGTCGATCAGAACAATCTGACCATGGAGATCATGAAAAAAGTTGCCCGGAAGCACGGACTGGAATGCCTGCTGCATGAAAAGCCCTTTGCGCAGATCAACGGCAGCGGCAAGCACAACAACTGGTCCATTAAGACGGATACGGGGGTCAATCTTCTGGACCCGGGGGAAACCCCTTCGGAGAATGCCCAGTTCCTTCTGTTCCTCTGTGCCGTCATTCAGGCGGTGGATGACTATCAGGATCTGATCCGCATCTCCATCACCTCGGCGGGAAACGACCATCGGCTCGGAGCCAGTGAGGCCCCTCCGGCAATTGTATCCATCTTTCTGGGTGAGACGCTGAGCGAGATTCTGCACTGCATTGAGGAGGATAAGGTCTACCTGGGAAAAAAGGCGGAACCGTTCCGCTTGAATGTCCATACGCTTCCGGATTTTCCGAAGGACAATACGGACCGCAACCGTACCTCTCCCTTTGCCTTTACGGGGAATAAGTTTGAATTCCGGATGCCGGGCTCCAGCGCTTCCATCGCCACGCCGAATACGGTACTGAACACCGTGGTGGCGGAATCGCTGCGGCAGTTTGCGGACGAGCTGGAAGGAAAGGAAGACTTCAACGGCAGTCTGCAGGCACTCATTCGGAAAACGATCCGGGAACACAAGCGGATCATCTTCAATGACAACGGATACAAAGAGAGCTGGATCGCGGAGGCAAAACGGAGGGGATTAAGCAACTATGATTCCACTCCGGTGGCGCTTTCCCATTATCTGGACGAAGCAAATGTCCGGCTGTTTGAAATGCATCATGTGCTCTCAAGAGCGGAGTGTGTCTCCCGTTATGAGATATATCTGGAAAAATACTGCAAGACAGTCAATATCGAAGCCAAGACCCTGCTGGATATGATACGGAAGGACATTCTGCCAGCAGCCTTAAACTTTGAAAGGAGATTATTGGAGGCAGTGGAAGCTGAAGGACGGCTTGGGATTAGTGAGAATACCTACAGCAAGGACCTGCTGAAAAAAACGGTATCCTGCATGAATCATCTGAAAGAAGAATCCGATGAGCTGACTTTGGAATTGAGTGAGATCTCTTTTGCGGATATGCAGAAGGCAGCTGATGCATTTCATGATGTGATTCTGCCAAGAATGGATGCGATTCGTAGCAATGCCGATGCACTGGAACAGATCTGCGGCAGGGAATTTTGGCCGATTCCGACCTATCTGGAACTGCTGTTTGGTGTGGATTAGAGAAACAGGTGAAATCTCCCGAAAACAATGGTACAATATGGAACATATTGAGAGGGAAGATATATGGACAAGATTCTGGTATTGGATTTCGGAGGACAGTACAATCAGCTGATTGCCCGGCGTGTCCGGGAGCAGCATGTCTATGCGGAGATCAAGGCATATAACCGCGTCCGCGTGGACGATATCAAAAAGGAAGGCTACAGGGGAATCATCTTTACGGGAGGACCCAACAGTGTGTACGATCCTTCTTCTCCGCATTACGATGCGGAAGTATTGAATCTCAAAATTCCGGTGCTCGGAATCTGTTATGGCGACCAACTGATCGCCTATATGAAAAACGGGAAAGTAAGCAGTGCGGAGAATTCCAGTGAGTACGGCAGAACGGACTTAACGGTTACGGAAAGCGAACTGTTTGAAGGCGTCGCGAAAGAGAGCGTCTGCTGGATGAGCCACAACGACTACATCAGCGAAGTGCCAAACGGCTTCCGCATTATCGCAACAACACCGAAGTGTCCGTGTGCGGCCATGGAAGACAAACAGAACAGAATCTACGGGGTTCAGTTCCATCCGGAAGTGACCCATACGCAATTCGGAAAAGAAATTCTGCACAACTTTGTGATCAAGATCTGCGGCTGTAAGCAGGACTGGCGCATGGACAGTTTCATTGAAAGCACGGTGGAAAGATATAAAAAGGAGCTTGCCGGCAAGAAAGTGCTCTTGGCGCTTTCCGGAGGAGTGGATTCCTCGGTGGCGGCAGTCCTGTTGGATAAAGCCATCGGGCATAATTTGCACTGCGTCTTTGTGGATCACGGTCTGCTTCGCAAAAATGAGGGAGATCTTGTAGAGAAAACATTTAAAGACCGCTTCCGGCTGAATCTGATCCGTGTGAATGCACAGGAGCGCTTCTTAAATAAACTGGCCGGAGTGAGTGAACCGGAACAGAAACGGAAGATCATCGGTGAGGAATTTGTCCGGGTCTTTGAAGAAGAGGCAAGAAAGATCGGAAATCTGGATGTGCTGGCACAGGGAACGATTTACCCGGATGTGGTGGAGAGCGGAAAGGAAGAATCCGCAGTCATCAAGAGTCACCACAATGTCGGAGGCCTTCCGGAAGACATGCTGTTTGAAAGCGTGGTCGAACCGCTGCGTGACCTCTTTAAGGATGAAGTGCGGGAAGTGGGAAGAACCCTCGGAATCCCAGCGGAATTTGTGGACCGTCAGCCGTTCCCGGGACCGGGACTGGCCATCCGCGTGATCGGTGAAATCACCCAAGAGAAACTGGAGATTCTAAAAGACGCCGATCTGATCTTCCGGGAAGAAATCAAAAAGAACGGCCTGGAGAGTATTGCCAATCAGTACTTTGCCGTTTTAACGGGAGTGAGAGCAGTCGGAGTCATGGGCGATGCGCGTACGTACGGATATGTAGTGGCTTTACGAAGCGTTACCACGGATGATTTCATGACGGCGGAGTTTTCCCGGATTCCTTACGATGTTCTGGAAACTGTCTGCGGCAGAATTATCAATGAAGTTGCGGGAGTATCCCGAGTTGTCTATGATATTACTTCCAAGCCTCCCGGAACGGTGGAGTGGGAGTAAGACGCAAATCAATTAAATACAATACCTCAAATTATATAAACAAAATGCCTCAAATCACTTAAATGCATGATATAATGATTCCAGTGAAGAGGTATTTTGTTATGGAGTATAAGAAAAGAATTGTAGATGCACAATTTGAAATAAAAATGGAAGCGTTGGGAGCGGTGCAGATAAAAGGCCCGAAGGGATGCGGAAAAACGACGACAGCGAAACAGAAAGCCAAAAGCGTAATTGAGTTTCAAGATGAAGATAACAGAGAGAATCTTCTGATGATAGCGAGTACGAAACCATCGGATCTGTTGAAAGGCGAAAAACCGATATTGTTTGATGAGTGGCAGGACGCTCCGAAAATATGGGGCGCTATCAGAAAAGATGTGGATGACAGCGGCTTGAGCGGACAGTATATTCTGACCGGTTCATCTTCAAAAGAAGTTGAAACACCTCACACAGGATCATTAAGAATATCTACACTGAAAATGTATCCAATGAGTTTATATGAGTCGGGAGATTCCAATGGAACTGTATCATTAATGGGCCTGTTTACTCATCCGGACGAAATATGGAGCTGTAAATCTGATCTGACGATCGATGATATCACATTTGTTATCTGCAGGGGAGGTTGGCCCAGAACAG
>CADCPY010000129.1 GCA_902803495.1 uncultured Erysipelotrichaceae bacterium | reverse complement strand
TTATCGTCCGCAGTGTCTATGGTATCAGACGTGAAAACGGTTCTTATATCAAATTCGATGACAATGCAGTTGTTCTCATCAAGGATGACAAAACTCCGAGAGGAACACGTATCTTTGGGCCAGTAGCCCGTGAACTGCGTGATAAAGACTTCATGAAAATTGTGTCTTTAGCACCGGAAGTATTATAGGAGGCTGACTATGAAGATCAAAAAAGGAGATAAAGTAATCGTTATCAGCGGTGCTGATAAGGGAACTGTCGGTGAAGTCACAAAGGTTTTACCGGATAAGGATCAGGTCGTTGTCGAAGGTGTCAACGTTCGCAAAAAGGCTCTGAAACCGACTCAGGCAAATCCGGATGGTGGAATCGTCGAACAGGAAATGCCAATTCATGTTTCCAATGTTATGGCTTACGATGCAAAAGCAAAGAAAGCTTCCAAGATTGGATACAAAGATGTCAAAGGAAAGAAAACACGTGTCTATAAGAAAACAGGCACTGTGATTAAGTAGGGGGTACTGAATGAATCGCCTTAAGGAAAAATATTTAACAGAAATCGTACCTGCATTAACGGAAGAGTTCAACTATACCACAATCATGCAAGTACCGAAAGTAGATAAAATCGTTATCAATATGGGTGTTGGTGAAGCTATTCAGGATCCGAAGGCTTTGGAAGAAGCCGTTGCCGAATTAACACAGATCGCCGGTCAGAAACCGGTCATCACCAAGGCTCGTAAATCCATCGCGAACTTCAAGTTACGTGAAGGAATGAACATCGGCTGCAAGGTTACATTACGTGGTGAACGTATGTATGAATTCCTGGATAAGCTGATCAGCATCTCTTTACCGCGTGTAAGAGACTTCCACGGTGTATCCTCTACGGCATTTGACGGCAGAGGCAACTACACTCTGGGTATCAGAGAACAGCTGATTTTCCCGGAAATCAACTTTGACAAGGTTAACAAAACCCGTGGTATGGACATCGTTGTCGTTACTACGGCACAGACAGATGATGAAGGCCGCTCTTTATTAAGAAGAATGGGCATGCCTTTTGAAAGAAAGTAGGAGGACTGAAACATGGCAAAAACATCTCAGAAAATCAGATGCGCTCGTCCACAGAAATACAAAGTGAGAGAATACACTCGCTGTGAACGTTGCGGACGTCCTCATTCCGTATTAAGCAAATATAAACTCTGCCGTATCTGCTTCAGAGAACTGGCTTACAAAGGACAGTTACCTGGCGTGAAGAAGGCAAGTTGGTAGAAAGGGGTACTTCAATATGACAATTACAGATCCAATTGCTGATATGCTGACAAGAATTCGTAATGCGATTCAGGCAAAACACGAAGTTGTCGAAGTACCAGTTAATAAGGAAAAATTAGAAATCGCCCGCATCCTGAAGGAAGAGGGCTTCATCGCAGACTACACTGTCAGCGGTGATTTAAAGAAAGTCATGACGATCACATTAAAGTATGGCCGTCATAACGAAAAAGTTATCAGTGGTATCAAACGTATTTCCAAGCCTGGTTTACGTGTATATGCAAAGGTTGATTCCGTACCGAGAGTCTTAAACGGCTTAGGCATCGCGATCTTATCCACCAGCAAAGGTATCATGACTGACAAACAGGCTAGAGCAAATCAGGTCGGCGGTGAAGTCATCGCTTACGTCTGGTAGGAAGGAACAAAGCAATGTCTCGTATCGGTAATAAAACGATTACCATTCCTGCAGGTGTTGAAGTCAGCATCAATGACGGGAATGAAGTGACAGTCAAAGGCCCGAAGGGAACCCTGACTCGTCAGTTTAATCCAACTATGGATATCAAATGTGAAGACGGAACCATTAAGGTTTCCCGTCCGAACGAACTGAAACACACCAAACAGTTACACGGCACAACACGTGCATTACTGCACAACATGGTTGTCGGTGTACATGATGGTTTCGCAAAAGAACTTGAAATCGTCGGTATCGGTTATAAAGCGGAAATGAGAGGCAAACAGTTAGTTCTGACTGTCGGCTATTCCCACCCGATTACATTCGATATCGAAGATGGTTTAACTGTCACATGTGCTAAACCTACTGAAATTAAGGTTGAAGGCATCGACAAGCAGAGAGTCGGCGAATTAGCTGCCAACATCCGTGCTGTCCGTAAACCGGAACCTTACAAAGGAAAAGGTATCAAGTACAAAGGTGAACATATCCGTCGTAAAGAAGGCAAGACGGCAAGCAAATAGGCATGAAAGGAGAGTAATTGAATGGTTAAGAAAACTAATAAGAACGAAGAAAGAATTCGTCGTCACAAACGTGTTCGTACTAAAGTCAGTGGAACTCCGGAATGCCCACGTTTATGCGTTTTCCGTTCCAATAAGAACATCCACACTCAGGTGATCGATGACGTGAACGGAACAACACTGGTTGCAGCAAGCAGTGTTGATATGAAACTGGAAAACGGTGGAAATATCGAAGCCGCAAAAGCAGTCGGTGCAGAAATTGCTAAGAGAGCTTTAGCAAAGAACATTAACAAAGTTGTATTCGACCGTGGCGGTTACATCTATCACGGACGTGTCCAGGCTTTAGCTGATGCAGCAAGAGAAGCCGGATTAGAATTCTAGGAGGGTGCAGTATTATGGAAAGAAAACCAAGAAAATTCGATAATAGAAACGCTGAAAAAGAATTCGAAGAACGTGTAGTTCAGATCAACCGCGTAGCCAAGGTTGTTAAAGGTGGACGTAGAATGCGTTTCAGTGCCTTAGTTGTCATCGGTGACAAAAAAGGCAGAGTCGGTTTCGGTACCGGCAAGGCAAACGAAGTTCCGGATGCAATCAAGAAGGCAACGGAAGATGCAAAGCACAATCTGATCCGTGTTCCGTTAGTTGACACGACAATCCCGCATGAAATCGTTGGAACATACGGTGCAGGCGAAGTTGTCCTCCGTCCGGCTACGGAAGGTACTGGCGTTATCGCCGGCGGTCCGGTCCGTGCTGTCATGGAATTAGCAGGTGTCGGTGACGTCTTAAGCAAATGCTTAGGTTCCCGTACTCCGATCAATGTTGTTCGCGCAACATTCGATGCTTTACAGAACATGAAGACTTTAAGAAAGGTTTCTGACTTAAGAGAAAAGAAACCGGAAGAGATTCGTTACTAGGAGGATGTGCAAATGAAATTAAATGATTTACAGTTTGAAGCAGGCGCACGTTCCGTCAGTAAGAGAATCGGTCGTGGCCAGGGTTCCGGTAACGGCAAAACAGCCGGTAAGGGACACAAAGGTCAGAGAGCCAGAAGCGGTGGCGGTGTCGCATTAGGTTTCGAAGGCGGCCAGACACCATTATGGCGTAGATTACCAAAGAGAGGTTTCACTAACTATACCCGCAAAGAATATGCTATTATTAACGTGGATGCTCTGAACGCTTTTGAAGCAGGAACAGAAGTTACTCCTGAGTTATTAAAAGAATGCGGTCTGGTTAAGAAACAGCTCGACGGGATCCGTGTATTAGGAAACGGAACTTTAGAAAAAGCTTTGACAGTCAAAGCCAATAAATTCTCCAAAAAAGCGTTAGAGGCAATTGAAGCAGCAGGTGGCAAAGCAGAGGTGATCTAAAGTGATTAAGACCTATATCAGCTTGTTTAAAAATAAAGAGATTAGAAATCGTATTCTATTCACTTTAGCTATGCTGTTGATCTATCGCTTAGGTTGTGGTATTCCAGCCCCTAGAATCGATGCAGTGAAACTTATGGCAGCTGCGTCCAACAACTCCATCATCAACATGATGAACCTGTTGGGCGGCGGCTCCCTGCAGAGTTTCTCCGTCTTCGCATTAGGTGTCGGACCTTACATTACTGCCAGTATTATTATTCAGTTGTTATCGATGGATATCATTCCGTATCTGTCGGACTTAGCTAAGAGTGGTCAGCAAGGTAGACTTCAGTTAGATAAGGTTACACGTTATCTTGCCGTTGTCATGGGTTTCGTCCAGGCATTCACTATGATCTATGCCTACGATGTCTCCTATGGTATCGTCATCAATGGCGGTGTTGCCAATTATCTCTACATTTCTACGATCCTGACAGCAGGAACCATGTTCCTCTGCTGGCTGGGTGACCGGATCTCGATGCATGGTATCGGAAACGGTACATCTATGATTATCTTCGCCGGTATCGTCGCTGGTTTACCATACCAGTTCCGTACGGTGTTTAAAGATTTAACAGCCAATAGCGTGGCTGGTGGAACTGTTATCTTCATCTTATACTTACTCGCATATCTTCTGCTGGTCATTGGAGTTATCTTCATGTCCCAGGCAACCAGAAGAATTCCGATTCAGTATTCCAACAGTTCCGTCTCTCGTGGTCGCAATGACATGACATTCTTACCTTTAAAGATAAACAGTGCCTCTGTCATGCCGGTTATCTTTGCTCAGGCAATCATGACCGGTCCGAAGACCATTATGAGTTTCTTCCCGGCAAATGCATTCAGCAAGGCATTTTCCGCTATATTCGATACAAGCAAATGGTGGGGCTTACTCATCTACGCTGTTCTGATTATTCTGTTCACATTCTTCTATACGGATCTTGAAGTGGATCCGGAAAAGATCAGTGAGAACTTAAGCAAGAACGGCAGCTACATTCCGGGCGTCCGTCCGGGCAACGATACAGTGAACTACGTAAAGACTATTCTGAACCGTATCACCTGCATCGGTGCAGTGGCATTGATGTTCATTGCCTTACTGCCATATTTGCTCGTCATGTTTACTCCGTTACCGGACAGCGTCAGTTTAGGCGGTACGGGTATCATTATCGTCGTAGGTGTTGCCTTAGAGACAATGAAAGATCTCGTAGGCAAATTAACACAGCGAAATTATAAAGGATTCGCGGGGAAATAAAAAAGTATGAACATATTAATTATGGGTCCTGCCGGTGTTGGCAAGGGAACAGTCTCTCAATCGATCGTTGAAACATTTCATGTTGCTCATATCAGTACGGGCGATATGTTCCGTAACGCTATCAAGAACAACACACAGCTCGGAATGGAAGCCAAATCCTACATGGAAAAAGGTCTTCTGGTTCCGGATGAAATCACAATTAATATGACAAAAGAACGCATTATGCAAGACGACTGCGCGGAAGGCTATCTGTTAGACGGCTTTCCACGCACGCTTGCACAGGCAGCTGCATTTGAAGACATCGCCAAGGAAACCAACCGTCCGATCGATGTGGTCATCGACCTCACGATCTCGATTGATCAGCTGGCGGAAAGAATCGTGAACAGAGAAATCTGCAAGAACTGCGGAGAGATCTACAACACGGTCAGCAAACCAAGTGCAGTCAAAGGGATCTGCGACAAATGTGGCAGCCCGTTAGTCCACCGGGCAGACGACAACCTGGAAAGTTTACAGGTCCGTCTCAGCGAATATGATAAGCTGACAGCACCGGTCATCGATTACTTCGATGCCAAGGGACTGGTAATTAAAGTCAATGCCGGACAGTCCAGAGAGGCTGTATGGGCAGACGTAAAGCAAGCATTGGAGAAGTTTGTGAATGATTAGTATCAAATCTAAATATGAAATTGAATTAATGCGTGAAGCAGGAAGAATTTCAAATTTAGCCCTTTGGACAGCAGGAAATGCAATTAAGCCTGGAATCACAACTCTGGAACTCGATCAGATTGCAGAGGAAGTCATCCGGGCTAATGGTGCGATTCCGAACTTCAAAGGCTACGACGGTTTCCCGGGAACCATCTGCGCATCGGTAAATCATGTGCTGGTTCATGGAATTCCGAGTAGCAAGACAGTGCTGAAATTTGGTGATATTATCACGATTGACACAGGAGCGATCTACAAGGGATACAACGGAGATAATGCTTACACCTTTGTCGTCGGCGATGTTCCGGAGAGGACACACCGCTTACTCGAGGTGACGCATGAAGCGCTGTATGTCGGATTGGCTCAGGTTAAACCAGGAGCTCATCTGTCGGATATCTCCCATGCTATCGGAGAGTATGCATACAAACACGGTTACAGTGTTCCGTATGACTATACCGGGCATGGAATCGGGACCGACATGCATGAGGATCCATCGATTCCGAACTACGGAGAAGCCGGTCACGGCGTCATTCTGAAAGAGGGAATGTGTCTGGCAATTGAACCGATGATTCATGCCGGAAAACCGCAGACCCGCGTCATGAGTGACGGCTGGACGGTCATTTCCAAAGACAAATCGTTAACGGCTCACTATGAGCATTCCATCGTCGTCACAGCCGATGGTTACGAAATCTTAACACAGAGTAAGGAGAATAGAGAATGGGAAAACAAGATGTCATCGAGGTAGAAGGCGTAGTTGAAGAAGTACTGCCGAGCACCATGTTCAAGGTAAAACTCGTGAACGGACACACATTAATGGCTCACGTTTCTGGTAAAATCCGCATGAATTACATCCGCATTTTACCGGGGGATCGTGTGACCGTTGAGATTTCGCCTTATGATTTAACACGTGGGCGTATTACATTTAGACACAAGTAAGTCTAGGAGGGAACACATGAAAGTAAGACCATCAGTCAAGCCAATGTGCGATAAGTGCCGTGTCATTAAGCGTAAAGGACGCGTAATGGTAATCTGTGAAAATCCTAAACACAAACAACGTCAGGGTAACTAGGAGGTAAGAAAACAGTATGGCTCGTATTGCAGGTGTAGACATTCCAAACAACAAGAGAATCGTCGTAGCATTAACTTATGTTTACGGTATCGGTGCCACAACAGCGGAGAAACTCTGTGCTGAAACAGGCGTTAACCCGGATATCCGTGCAAAAGATTTAACAGAAGAAGATTTAACAAAATTACGTTCTGCCGTGGAACATCTCCAGGTCGAAGGTGATTTACGTCGTGAAACAACATTAAACATCAAGCGTTTAATGGAAATCGGTTGCTACAGAGGCATCCGTCACAGAAAAGGCCTTCCGGTTAGAGGTCAGAGAAGTAAAACAAACGCACGTACACGTAAAGGACCACGTCGTACAGTCGCAAATAAGAAGAAATAATGGTAAGGAGGTAAGTTAAATTATGGCAAAAGCAAAAGTTACTCGTAAAAAGAGAGTGAAAAAGAATATTGCTAAAGGTGTAGCACATATTCATTCCACATTTAATAACACAATCGTTACCATTACGGATGAAGGTGGAAACGCAATTTCTTGGTCCAGCGCAGGAGCTTTAGGTTATAAAGGTTCCCGTAAATCCACTCCGTTCGCTGCACAGATGGCTGGTGAAGCCGCTGCAAAAGCTGCATTTGATCACGGTATGAGAACAGTTGATGTCAACGTCAAAGGACCAGGTCCGGGACGTGAAGCAGCAGTTCGTTCCTTACAGACAGCCGGTCTGGAAATCACATCCATCAGCGATGTTACTCCAATTCCGCACAATGGCTGCCGTCCGCCAAAGAAACCACGTAACTAATCAAATTAAGGAGGAAGATTAATGCAAAAATTTGAAAGAGCTGATTTTAAAGTAAAAGAATACGTTGAGTCAGATAACTATGGCAAGTTTGTGATCGAACCTTTGGAAAGAGGGTTCGGCACTACTCTCGGCAATGCATTAAGACGCGTTTTGCTTTCCTCTTTACCTGGTGCTGCCGTATATTCGATTAAAATCGAAGGCGTATATCACGAATTCACAGCAATCCCGGGCGTTCTGGAAGATGTTACAACCATCATCATGAACATTAAGGAATTAGTTATGAAGATCAGTGATGAAGAAATTTATACTCTTCGTATCAACGCTAAAGGACCGAAAGTTATCACTGCCGGTGATATCGAATGTCCTGCTAATGTTGAGATCTTAAACAAAGACTTAGTGATCGCAACATTGGAACAAGGTGGCGTCTTAGATATGGAATTAAAGGCACGCGTAGGACGCGGCTATGTGAGCGCAGATGAAAACAAGGCGTTATACCAGGGAGCTTCTCAGGGTATCGGTACGATCTATACTGACAGCCTGTACAGCCCTGCACAACGTGTTGCATACAACATTGAGAAGACCCGTGTTGGCCAGGATGCCCGTTATGACAGCCTGGAAATGGAAATCCAGACAGACGGAACAATCACTCCGCAGATGGCAATTTCCTTAGCCAGCAAGATCTTGATCGACCACTTCTCCTTACTGGAAAACGTTCAGGATTCCGTAAAGGAAATGAGTTCTGTCATTAAAGATGTCAATGGCGAAACAGTGAATAAAGGTATGGTCATGATGATCGAAGACCTCGATCTGTCTGTCCGTTCCTACAACTGCTTAAAGCGCGCAGGCATCCAGACTGTGGAAGAATTAACACAGAAGACAGAAGAAGAAATGATGCATGTTAGAAATCTGGGCAAGAAATCGCTCAAAGAAGTCAAGGATAAGATCTTAGAACATGGTCTAAGCTTCCGTTCCGTTGACTAGAATTCAGGAGGATACAATGAATAATCGTAAATTAGGACGTACCGCCGATCAGCGGAAGGCAATGCTCAGAAATCTTGCAACCGACGTGATCGTATATGGTAAAATCAATACAACTTATACCCGTGCAAAAGAAACACAGGCTGTTGTTGACAGCTTAATCACTTTAGCTAAAAAAGGTGACTTAGCTGCACGCAGACAGGCTGCTTCTTATGTCAGAAATGTCAAATGTGCTGACGGTAAAACTGCAGTTCAGAAATTATTCGATGAACTCGGACCGAAGTACAAAGATCGCAACGGCGGCTACACTCGCGTTATCAAGACAGAAGACAGACGCGGTGATGCTTCCACGATGGCTTTCATCGAACTGATCTAATGATAGACAATAAGCTCTCAGGCCATCCTGAGAGCTTTTCTAATGGTTTGAGAGACAGGATTCTATGGTACAATGAGGGTACACGTACAGGAGGAAGACAATATGATTAAAATCGGTACGATCGGATCGGGATTTATCGTTGACGGCTTTATTTCCGCCGTAAAGAATACGGAGGGTATGGAAATCAATGCGGTCTATTCCCGGACACTGGAAAGAGCCCGCGAGTTTGCGGAAAAGCACGGTGTAGAGAAATTCTATGACAGCCTGGAGGCCATGATGAGCGATGAGGAGATCAACTTCATCTATGTCGCATCTCCGAACAGCCTGCACTATCCGCAGTCACTCTTAGCCTTGGAAAACGGAAAGAACGTAATCTGCGAAAAGCCGTTTGTTCCGACAGAAGAGGAAGCGCGCAATCTTTACGATGTCGCGAAAGAAAAGGGCTTATTCATCTTTGAAGCCATCATGCCGGTTCATCTGCCGAATGTGAACCTGATCAGGGAAAAACTGCCGGAACTCGGCAGGATCCGTATCGTTCAGGCGAACTTCTCCCAGTATTCCTCCCGCTATGACAAACTGCTGGCAGGACAGGTGACCAACGCCTTTGATCCGGCTTTTGCCGGCGGCGCTTTGGGCGATATCAACATCTACAACCTGCATTTCACCTGCTGGCTCTTCGGCTTCCCGAAAAAAGTCCATTACTATCCGAACCTCTGGGAGAACGGCATCGATACCAGCGGTATCCTGATTCTGCAGTATGAGGACTTTGTGGCGGAACTGGTCGGCTGCAAGGATTCCACATCCGAGAGCAACGTTCAGATCCAGGGTGAGAAGGGTTATATCAAAGTCAATTCCCAGGCCTCTCTCTGCATGGATTTCGATCTGGTCATTCCGAAAGAGAAGCGGAAGGAAAGCTATTCCCTGCAGGGCAGCAAGGATGCGGCCATCGCCTCCCGCAGCGACTTTGCGAGCGTTCTGGAAAAGAATCCGATGGAATACGAACTGGAAGACTTCCGCGACATTTACGAAGCGAAAGACTTCAAGAAGTGCTATGACTTACTGGAGTATTCCTGCAAGGTCATGGGTGTTTACGAAGAAGCCAGAAAGAGCGGCGGCGTCATCTTTACAAATAAATAATGGCTCTCTTAAATTAAACGTGGGAAAACGTGGGATGAAAGAGAGAAGAGAGAAAAACTCTTAAATAAAACGTGGGAAAACCAGAT
>CADCPY010000128.1 GCA_902803495.1 uncultured Erysipelotrichaceae bacterium | reverse complement strand
TTCCGGCAGTAATCCCAGGTCGGCCATATCGTTCATGATACGGTCCGGGTTGACGTTCGGTTTATCCATTTTGTTGACCGCGACAATGATCGGGCAGCCGGCTGCTTTCGCATGGTCGACCGCTTCCAGTGTCTGCGGCATGACACCGTCATCCGCTGCAACAACGATGATGACGAGGTCCGTGACCTTTGCACCACGGGCACGCATGGCCGTGAAGGCTTCGTGACCCGGAGTATCAAGGAAAGTGATCTTCTTTCCGTTTAAGGATACCTGATAGGCACCGATATGCTGCGTGATGCCGCCGAATTCGCTGGCCGTCACGTGTGTTTTACGAATGTTATCGAGTAATGTTGTCTTACCATGGTCGACATGACCCATGATCGTAACGATACAAGGACGCTCGACAAGATCTTCTTCCTTATCGACTTCCGTATCTTCCAAACTGTCCGGATCTTCCACTTCTTCCTTGGTGTAGTTGCAGTTGAATTCCATACAGATGAGTCCGACGGATTCATCATCCAGCGGAGAGTTGATCGTTACCATTTTGCCCAGCATGAATAATACCTTGATGATATCGCTGGAGTTTCTTTCCAATTTTTCTGCTAATTGGCCAACCGTGATTCCTTCCGTATAGGTGATCTCAGTTGGGTAGTTGGTTTTCCTAGTAAAACCAGAATTCGACCTATTCTGCTTTTTGTGTTTGTTATTTGGTTTTGCCATTAGTCCACCTCATTTCTATTCATAGCATCAATGATGGCTTTGGAAAGATTGCCGTCATTGACACCGACGCTTTTGACATTGGCTTTCCCGATGGAGCGGGAAAGTGTTTCACTGTTTGAAGTGATGAAGTAAGGAATGCTGTAATACGTACATTTATCGCTGATCTGTTTTTTGGAACGTTCCGAGGCATCTGCGGCGATTAAGACCACATGGCATTTTTTATGCCGTATGGCTTCCATTAAGACTTCGCCGCAGCATACCTGATTTGCACGTTTTGCGAGTCCGAGATATCCAAGCACCTTATCCACGGAACATCTCCGTTAATCTATCATAGATCTCAGCCGGGATTTCCGTTTCGAGAGCCTTTGCCAGAGCACCGGTCTTTCTGGCCAGCGCTACGGCATCCACACTCTTTCTGAGATAGGCGCCTCTGCCGTTTGCCTTGCCGCTCTCATCAATGATCACATTTCCTTCCGGTGTTCTCACGATGCGGATCAGCTCCTTTTTCGGGAAGCGTTCCTGCGTGGCAACGCATTTTCTCATCGGCACTTTGCGAATCGGTGTGTTACCCATTAATTCTCGTCGTCGTAGTATTCGTCGTATTCATCGTAGTCAATGTCTTCATCCCAGTCTTCTTCCAGGGAAGCATTGTATTCTTCGATTTCCGCCAGTTCTTCTTCGGAGTATTCGATCTTGATCTCATATTCCTTGTCCTTACGGATATCGGCACTGCGAGCCTTACGGTCCGAATCTTCGTCTTTCTTTTTCTTCTTGGTAGATTTCTGTTCTACCGGTGTCGTGGAACCTGCGTAGTCCTCAAACTTGCTGACATAGTCCGAGCGTTCCTGCAGCGGTTTTCTTGTACGTTTTGCCGGTTTGACTTCTTCTTTGGTTTCTTCCTTGACTTCTTCTTTTACTTCTTCAGCAACAGGTTCTTTGGCTTTTTCTTCCGCAGCCGTGACTTCTTCCTGATGTGCCATTGTGCCTTCGATCGGCTTGTCTTCCGTTTCCGCTTCCTCTTCATAGACTTCATCCATGTAGTCGGCGATGTTCGGAGTTTCCTCAGCCTGTTCTCTGGCTTCTCTTTCCGCGATCACTCTTGCCTGTTCTTCTTTCATGCGGGCAAGTTCTTCGGCGGCTTTTTCACGTTTGATGCGTTCCTGTTCGATTGCATATTCGAAGACGAGCTGCTTGTAGTCAATGCCTTTTTCTTCCAGTTCTTCCTTCGTCTTGATATCGATGCGGCTGTTGGTCAGCTTAACGGCCAGTCTGGCGTTTTTGCCCTTCTTGCCGATGGCTAAGGATAACTGATCGTTATCAACAACAACCAAGAGTCCCTTGCCTTCCGGAGACGGTACAACGGCTAAGATCTGAGCCGGAGCAAGTGCATTCTTAATGAGCTGTTCGACATCGTCACTCCACTCGAAGATATCGATCTTTTCCCCGTGCAGCTCTTCAATAATGACCTGAACACGGGAACCTCTCGGGCCGATACAGGCGCCGATCGGGTCGACATCCGGATTCTTGGAGAAGACAGCCATCTTGGTACGTTCCCCTGCTTCACGTGCGATAGCCTTGATTTCAACCGTTCCCGTAAAGATTTCCGGAACTTCCTTTTCAAAGAGTCTGCGGACCAGTCTGGCATCCGAACGGGAAACCAGGACCTGTGCACCTTTGGTGTCCTTGTTGACTTCCGTGATGACTACTCTTAATTTCTGTCCTTCATAGTAATGTTCATTCGGGTTCTGGGCCACTTTCGGCATGATGGCCAGTGTTTTGCCGAGGTTGACAACAATGAACTTGTCTGCCACGGATTCAATGTTACCGAGAACCATTTCGTCGAGCTTATCGATGTATTCATCGTAAACTGCCTGTTTTTCCGCTTCACGGATCTTCTGCTTCAGAACGTTTTTGGCAATTAAGGCTGCCGCTCTTCCGAGTTCGTCGACATCGATGTCTTCTTCAT
The DNA here is from genome assembly GCA_902803495.1 of uncultured Erysipelotrichaceae bacterium. Lineage (GTDB taxonomy): Bacteria > Bacillota_I > Bacilli_A > Erysipelotrichales > Erysipelotrichaceae > RUG14871. The sequence goes on along the minus strand of CADCPY010000128.1, from coordinate 11,713 downwards.
AGTAGTCACCGAGTTCTAAAGACGGATTTAAACGTTTGGCATCTTCCAGGGAAACCTCCAGTTCATCGAATTCCACCGTTTCAACGACCTTGTAGCGCTGAACCATGGTGATGTTGCCCTTGTCGTCGATATCGACAACCACATCGGCATCCGGGGATTCCGCCTGTTTGCGGAATGCTTTTGTCAGAGCTTCCTTTAAAGCTTCAATGACAACGTCTTTATTAATGTTGCGGTCATTTTCAATGGATTCAATGGCCTTTACAAAATTATTGCTATTCATATGTTTACTCCCCAATTAAAACTTTATAGCTAAGCGTATTAGTGCTAAATTATCATATGCGATTCGAATCTGTTTTACTCTGGTCTTATCCCGGTAGGAAATAAGAACGGAGGAATCATCGGCTTCCAGTAGATCTCCCGTAACATCGGAAAGCCCTTCCTTTGGGTCTTTCAGTTTACAGTAGACATAATCATTGACGGCGGCTTTGATCTCATCCATGCTTCTGAGCTCTCTCTCCGCTCCCGGAGAACAGACTTCCAGATAGTATGCCTGAGGAATCAAATCCTTTTCATCAAGGACGGCAGCGATCTTATCGCTGAAGGCAGCGCAGGTGTCCACATCGATCGGACGGTCCGGAATGTTCAGGGAAATGCGCAAAATCTGCATGCGGTTTTCATTGACCCATTCGACATCGTAAAGGATCAGACCTTCTTCTTTGGCTAATGCTTCGGCTTCCTGTTTGACAATTTCTAAAAAACTCATCTTTACCTCATTCAATAATTAAGGAGAGGTTCGACCTCTCCTTGTTTTAATACAATACTATTATACACATTCTGTTGGGCTTTGCAACGATTTTCGGCTTTATTCCGTCACTTTTAAGCATTTTCAGCAATGCGGAATAGCCCGGAAATCCTACTTTTTCGGTTTCGGTTCGTAGCTGAATCCCCAGAACTGGAATGTCAGCCAGGCACCGATCGGATTGGACACATAAGCCACGACCAGTCCCAGTAAAACCAGAATCAGAATCAGGACCGTGTTGTTCGCGTTTCTGAGCGTGAAAGTCAGAACGAAACTGATAACAAGGATGATCAGGAAAGTAGATAACAGCGTCATCCATTTCTGGCGGCTCAACGTCTTCTTGTCCAACTGAAAGCCGAAGTGGCAATGCGGACATTCGACCGTCTGCTTTGCTTCCTTGTAGTTCATTGTTTTCACTTTGCCGCAACGCGGACATTTGATTTCAATTTCTTTCATTGTGAATCTCCCCTCTATCAGAATAACGACATCTGGTTTTCTTCCTGCAGATGATCGAGCACGTGCAGTTCATCCAGCTTGTCCAGTAATGTTTTTGAAAGCTGCGTACGTTCGAGCAGATCCTGTTTCGACAGGAACGGACGCTCGTTGCGGGCATCGACGATGCTCTTGGCAACGTTGTAGCCTAAGCCGTCAATCGTCACAAAGGACGGGATGATGGCTTTTTTATTGTCCGGATCCAGTACCCATTCACTCGCCTGGGAATATTCCAGCGAGAGATTGGAAATGGTGAAGCCGCGGCAGAAGAGCTCATTAGCGACTTCCAGCGTGGTCACCAGCCCCTCTTCCTTATTGGAAACGCCTCTGCGGACTTCGATGTTCTTATCGGCCAGTCGATCCTGAATATTCTTCAGTCTGGCATAGTTTGCTTCCTTGCCTTCGATCATCGTACCGATTTCGAAGTAGTCGCAGCGCAGCGTAAAGAAGCTGATGTAGTAATACAGCGGATAGTACACCTTGAACCAGGCAACACGCATGGCCATCATAACGTAGGCAACTGCGTGGGCCTTTGGGAACATGTACTTGATCTTTAAGCAGGAATCAATGTACCAGTCCGGAACATTGTTTTCCTTCATTAACGTGATCCACTCGTCTTTTAAGCCTTTCCCCTTACGGACGCTCTCCATGATATCGAAGGAGTTCTTCGGAGGAAGGCCTTCCTTGATCAGGTGCGTCATGATGTCGTCACGGCATCCGATCACGTCGTTTAATGTCTTGCCTTTTGCTACCAGGTCCTTGGCGTTGTTGTTCCAGACGTCAGTCCCGTGCGAGAGTCCGGAAATACGGACCAGCTGTGAGAAGACGTTCGGACGCGTATCATTCAGAATACCTCGGACGAATCTCGTACCGAATTCCGGTAAGCCCAAGGCACCGGTCTTTTCCGTATAGTACTGCTTGTCCACGACCTTTAAGGCCTTGGTGGAGTTGAAGATGGAAATGACGTTCTCGTCATTCATCGGGATCGTACGGACGTTGATGCCGCTGATCTTTTCCAGCAAGCGCATGCACGTCGGGTCAACGTGACCCAGGTTATCGAGCTTTAAAACGTTATCGTGAATGGCATGGAAGTCGAAGTGTGTCGTCTTCCATTCGCTTTCCGGATTATTGGCCGGATACTGCACCGGAGTGAAGTCATGTACATCCATGTTTCGCGGAATAACGATGATTCCGCCCGGATGCTGACCGGTCGTCCGCTTGACATCCGTACAGCCGACCGCCAGATAGGTTCTCTGCGCATTGGTCAGCTTTTCGATGCCCATCTTTTCCATATAGCCGCGGATATAACCGTAGGCTGTTTTTTCCTGAACACCGCTGATCGTACCGGCACGGTAGACTTTGTCCTCACCGAACACGGTCTTGGTATATAACATGGCATTGCCCTGATATTCCGACGAGAAGTTCAGGTCGATATCCGGAACCTTGTCGCCGTAGAAGCCAAGGAATGTTTCAAACGGAATGTTCTGTCCGTCCGGCTTCATCATCTCGCCGCACTCCGGACACGGTTTTTCCTCTGAGTCAAAGCCGCTTTCGCAGTTGTCCACCAATTCAAAATGGTGGCACTTCTTACAGACGTAATGCGGCGGCAGCGGGTTAACTTCCGTGATGTTGCTCATCGTCGCAACGAAGGAAGATCCGACGGATCCTCGGGAGCCGACCATATAGCCGTGGTCATTGGAATCCTTGACCATTAAGTGGGCCGTATAGTAAATAACCCCGTAACCGTTGCCGATGATGGAGTTTAACTCCTTCTCCAGTCGTGCGGATACGATCTCCGGCAGATTCTCGCCGTAGCGCTCATGCGCCGTCTTGTAACATAACGCCTTCAGGTTTTCATCGGCGCCGTCGATAAACGGCGGGTACAGCTTATCCTTGCACGGATAGGCCGGTTCGACCCGGTCGGCAATCAAATTGGTATTGGTAATAACGATTTCCTTAATGAGAGCTTCATCTTCCAGGAAGCGGAAGCATTCCAGCATCTCATCCGTCGTGCGGAAATGCTGATCCGGCGCAACCGAGTTATGACGGGCCTTTTCGTTATAGATGTATAACGGATGGACCACGCCGCCGATGCCCTGCGCCTGAATGTAGACGTCGCGCAGGATCTTCTGATCCGGATGCGTATAGTGGACATCCCCTGTGGCCACAACCGGTAAACCGAGTTCCTTGGCACAGGAAATGATATCTTTCAAAATGGTATGCAGCCTATCAAAATCGGCAATGGAATGGTTGTCGATTAAGAAGCGGTAGTTTTCCGGAGGCTGCACTTCAATGAAGTCATAGAACTTCATGGCTTCCTTTAGGGCTTCTTTACTCGAAGTCGACGCCAGGTCAAAGATCTCGCCGTTGCAGCAGGCAGAACCGATCAGAAGGTTCTCTCTGAGCTCACTGATCTTCTCGCGCGGAATCCGCGGCTCGGCCATGAACTCATCGCTCTTGGTGGATACTTTTCCGCCGAAGAGCAGATAGTCGGTATGGCTGATGGAGATCAGCTTAAAGAGGTCCTTGATGCCGGCCTGGTTCTTGGCCAGAACCGTGACGTGTTTCTTGGTCACTTTCTTAAAGGCATCGGCATCGCTCAGATTCTCCAGATCATCGACCGTAAGAATCAGGTTATCTTCCTTCATGGTGCCGTTCGGGTTGTAGTTCATCTGACGGATGCTCTGCAGCATGCGTAAAAAGACTTCCGCCGTCACTTCGGCATCGTAGTCGGCACGGTGCGCCACATCTTCGTCATACTCCACTTTGTAGAAGGAAGCTACCTTCCCCAAACGGTAGGATTTTCTTTCCTTTAAAAGAGCCCGGGAAAGATCGAGCGTATCGATATACGGATTGGAAAGTTCCTCCTGTCCGCACTTGCGTAAGGCCGCATTGATAAAGCCGATATCGAATTTCGCGTTATGGGCGACTAATGCAGATTCACCGAAGAACTGCATGATGCGCGGTAAGGCGATATCGATCGGATCGGCATTCTCGACGTCGGAATCCTTGATATTCGTTAAGTGTTTCGTGAATTCCGCCAGCTTGACCGGAGGTTTCACAAAGAGCTGCAAGCGGTCCACAATGTTACCGCTCTGGATCTTGACGCCGCCGAACTCGATAATATGGTCATAACGGTTGGATAAGCCGGTGGTCTCCAGGTCGAATACGACATAGGAGCGATCCAGTCCTTTTCCGTCGCCGTTTTTGATGATATTCAGCTGCGGGTCGATCATATTCATCTCGCATCCGTAGATGACCTTAAACGGATCGTCCGGATGGGCCTTGTTCAGTTTGTTCATGGCGATCTGCGCTTCCGGGAAGGCCTGAACGACATAGTGGTCCGTGACTGCCATGGCACGCATGCCCCAGCTGTATGCCTGGTTGATCAGTTCGGTCGCCGAGGATACGCCGTCCATTTCGGACATCTTGGTATGGGCATGCAGCTCGATCCGCTTCACTTCCGCCGTATCTTTTCGGCCGGCCGGTTTTTCGATCTTTTCTATCTCGTTCGGATTGTTTAAGCGGTGATGCAGTTCGAGTTCCTGCGTCATTTTATTGGTTTCCACGTCTCCGTAAACGCGGATATAGTTGCCTGTTTTGAACTCTCCGAGCCGTTCTTCCAGTTCATTTTTTCGTACATCATAGCGAACAAGGAAAACTCCGGTCGCATCTTTGATGTAATAGTTGATCATTTCGACTTCACCGAACGATCTTCCGCCTCTTAAGGATACGGAATCGTCGACCTTGAAGATTTCCCCTTCCAAAATGACCTTATTGACCATCTGGTTGATATCCGCAATGTTCATGCGGGTATAGCCGCTGTACGGATTGTAGGTAACTTTCTTTACCGCCTTGGCTTTCTTGTCCAGATAGAGACGGTAATTCAGTCCGTAGGACGCAAAGGCCTTTTCGATTTCCTGCTTCTGCTCATTGAGTAAAGAAAGCTGCTCATCTTCCGCAAGTAATAAATGCAGTTCCGGTGCATGCAGCGAAACAGCTGCGTCTTTCAGTTCGTTTAACTGCATCTCCTCCGCGATAACTGTCAGATAGCCGTGAATGAGTTCGTCACTCGCAAACAGGTCATCATACGTAACATTTAAGGTGACCTCACAGTTTAAGGCCTCTTTCAGATAGTTACGGAAATGGATCCATGCCTCTGCATCGATGATACCCGGGAAGGTAATATCCCAGTAGAGATGATTGGTGTAACGGTCAAAGAGCGGAGTAGCGCAGCCGGCATTATGAAAAAGAGAAATCTCTTTCTCGTTAAATCCATGTTCCGTGCTGACGATCTTCTCCAGTAATACGCTCATAGTTTCACCATTTTATTAAATGCGTCTTTGGCAGCTGCCTGTTCGGCTCTCTTTTTGGAAGTGCCCTTTCCCGTTCCGAGGATAATTCCGTCCAGCAGAACGTTCATTGTAAATTCCGGCTTGTTGCTCGGTCCGGTCATATTGACCAGTTCATATACCACGTTGGAGCGGTTATCGCTCTGTACGTATTCCTGCAGTCTTGTCTTGTAGTCGATGACTTCTTCCTCAATGACATCCAGATGGTCAAAATCGACCACTTCCGCCATGATCTTGGATACGGCATCAAGTCCGCAGTTCAGATATAAAGCCCCGATAAAAGCTTCAAACATGTCGCTGACCACGGAGTCGCGGTATCTGCCGCCGTTTTTCTCTTCTCCGATGCCCAGTTTTAAAAAGTCATTCAGATGTAATTTTGTGGCATATTCTGCCAGACTCTTTTCGCAGACCAGAGAAGCGCGCAGCGTCGTCATGCGGCCTTCCGGCAGTTCCGGACGCATCGCAAACAGGTTGATGCTGCTCCAGATCTGCAGTACGGCATCGCCCATAAACTCCAGACGCTCATTGTCATGCATGCTGCTTTTATGCTCATTCACATAGGAAGAATGGGTAAAAGCCGTCTCCATGAGCTTCTTGTTTGTAATATGTATGTCTCGTTGTTCTAACCATTCATATATTGTCATAAAATAATACCTTTAACAAATTTCATTATATCACCGATTCCGGGGAATTCACCAGTTGAATCAGCTGATTGACCGTGCTGCGGATGGAGGTTTCATCACTCGATCCGTGGGTCTTGATGATCGGCTTTTCAAATCCCAACAGGCATGCTCCGCCGTAATTCTTGTAGTTGATCTTCTCTTTCATGCCGTAGAGTTTCTTTTTTAATAAGAGTGCCGCAAGCTTTGACGTAAAGGAAGACATCATGGTCTCTTTTAAGAGCGACACAAAGAACGACGCGCTTCCCTCTAAGCTTTTTAAGAGGACATTGCCGCTGAATCCGTCGGCAATCACCACGTCAAACTCTCCGCTTAACAGGTCTCGGGATTCACAGTTTCCCTGAAAGTTCAGCGTGTTATCTTCCTTTAAGCGCTGGTAAACTTCCTTGCGCATATGGTCCCCTTTGACTTCTTCGGACCCGATATTCAGTAAACCCACTCTCGGGTTTTTCACGCCCAGTTTCTTCACAAAGCGGTAGGCTTCATGAGCGAACTGCACCAGGTTATCGGCCGTGCATTCGGCATTGGCGCCCATATCGCCCAGATAGACCGGATGGTCCTTCTTGGTCGGCAAGCCGGCAATTAAAAAGCTGCGGTCAATTCCTTCTTTCAGCTTCACATTTGAGTGTGCTGTCAGAATAATACCTGCCGTGGATGCGGCAGAGAACACACCGTCCAGTTCCCCTTTCCCGAGATCGATCATCATGCGGTTGAGGGAGGAATCTTTCTTGCGGCGGATCGTCAGAGGAGAATCGTCCATGTCGATCTCTTCCGAGCAGACATGCTTTACCAGTCTTTCCTGATCTTTAAATGCATCCATGGCTTCCTGGGTTCCGTAAATATGAAATGTGATGTTTGGGTTTGCTTCAATTACTTTCGGCAAAACGTCCACAAAGATGCTGTAACCTGCATCCGATCCCATTAAATCGATCCCAATCTGTTTCATGACTCCACCTCCGTTTTCAGATATTTCTCAATCTCCTTCTTCATGGCTTCCGTAAGGAGTTTCGGATTTTTCATAATCACTTCCGCATCCTTGATGGCGGTGCGGATGACATTCTGGTCCGTTGTGACATCAATGATCTGAAAGATCGGCATACCGCTCTGACGGACACCGAGAATATCGCCCGGTCCCCGCAGTTTCAGATCGTATTCCGCCACTTCAAACCCGTTTTCGTGCTCTTCCAAGATTTTCAGACGCTCCAGCGTCTCCGGATCTTCCTTTTCCGTTAATAAATAACAGTACCCCTGCTTGCTGCCGCGCTTGATCCGTCCGCGTAACTGATGGATCTGCGATAAGCCGAAGCGGTCGGCATTGTAGATAATCATAATATTGGCTTCCCTGACGTTGACGCCGACTTCCACAACTGTCGTACTGACTAAGATCTGGATGCGGCCGTCCTTAAACTCCTGCATGACTTCCGCTTTTTCCTCACTGCTTAATTTGCCATGCAAAAAGCCGACTTCATATCTTCCCGCAAAATAGGAAGAAAGGCTGTTATATAGTTTTGTCACATTCTGCAGTGATTCATTGTCATCTTCAATGGCCGGAGCAATCACATACGCTCTGTCTTTCGCGTCCAGCATCGGTAAGATTTCCGGCAGTACCGCACGCAGGCTGTTTTCCGCGACCAGTTTGGTCTTCACCGGTTTTCTTCCCGGCGGCAATGTTTCAATCACGCTGATATCCATATCGCCGAACATCACACCCTGTAATGTACGCGGGATCGGTGTGGCACTCATGACCAATACGTCGACATACTGCCCTTTTTCCAAGAGTTTCTTTCGCTGATTGACACCGAAGCGGTGCTGCTCATCCGTCACGATCATGCCCAGGTTTTGAAAGATGACACCTTCCTGAATCAGGGAATGCGTACCGACCACAATGTCGATCTCTCCGTTCTTTAATCCTTCCAGAACTTCCTTCTTTTCCGCTGTACTTAAAGCGGAATAGAGCGCACGGATCTTTAAGTTAGTCGGACGTAAAACTTCCTTTAGTTCTTCATACTGCTGCTGGGCCAGGATCTCCGTCGGGACCATAAAGGCGCCCTGATGGTAAGAAAGCGAATTGGCATATAATCCAAGGATCGCAACAATCGTCTTACCGCAGCCGACATCCCCCTGAACCAAGCGCATCATGGCTTTCGGTTCCTTCAGATCTTCCAATATCTCATTAACCGCTTTGAGCTGGTCTTTGGTCAGATTGAATTTCAGGCGGTTGGCCAGCGCAAAGACTTCATCGAAGTCAAAGTCCTTGGCATAACGCTCATCCTTGTTGGAGAGCTCGTTTTTGCGTGACTGCATGATGCAGGAGAAACGCAGAAACTCTTCGTATTTCAAAGTACGTCTCGCATTGTTTAACGTATTCGCATTGGTCGGAAAATGAATCTCACGCAATGCCGTATTTCTGTCATACAGGCGGTACTGATTGATGTATTCCTGCGGAATGAGATTCTCAAACGTATTGTTATTCAGCGTCTTTTCCATGATGGAGCGCACGTACTTCATCGTGACGCCTTCTTTCAGGTTATAGACCGAAAAGATACCGCTTTGCTCGGAAAGCGGCTTGTTGTTGTAATTGGAAGCGGTGACTCTCTGATTGCCGTCGTATTTGCCGAAGACCGTAATCAGTGTTCCGCTTTTGAGTTTGGAGATCCACGGGCGGTTAAAGATGGTGCAGTGAATGACTTCCTCATTGCTTAAAAGCACATCAAAAGTGCTTTTGGTAATGCCGCGGAAGCGCTGCAGTGCCCCGACCTTTAACAAGGTTCCTTCAAAGGTGACTTTCTCGTCCTTGATCCATTCTTCATAAGCTAACGGACGGACAGTTTCATAGCGAAAAGGATAATGCCCGATTATCTCTTGCGGACTGTGCAAGTCCATGATCTGCAGGATCTCCTGCTCCTTTTTCGTATAGATACTTTTTTCTTTCATATGAGTGAAAAAAGGGCCTCGCCCTTTTTCGGTTTTATTCTACTGCGAACAGATAATAGAAGACCGGCTGATCTCCCTGGATGACATCCACTTCCAGATCGTAGGTATCTTCAATATATTCGCTGATGGCGGTCACATCATCTGCCTTGGCATCTGCCCCGGCAATTAACGTGAACAGTTCCGCGTCGTCAAAGACCATGGAATCTACCAGCTTCTTTGCGACCGTTAAGAGGTCTTTGTCACTGGTGATGATATGTTTGCCCTGGATGCCCATAAAGTCGTTCTCCGCGATGGAGACGCCTTCCACGACCGTGTCCTTGATGGCGTATGTGATACGTCCGGTCACGATGTGGTCGATGGCTTCCTGCATGTTCTTCTTGTTTGTTTCATGATCCGCTTCCGGATTGAAGGAAAGACATGCCGTCAGACCTTCCTGGATCGTTGTCGTCGCAAAGACCGTGATGTCCTTATCGGAACAGATATCTCTGGCCTGGTTGGCAGCCATGATGATATTGGAGTTGTTCGGGAAGATGTAGATGTGATCGGCATTGATCTTCTTGATTGCTTCCACAAAGTCCTCACAGCTCGGGTTCATGGTCTGACCGCCGCTGACGATATGATCGACTCTTAAATCCTTGAAGGCTTTCTCCAGTCCCGCACCTGCGCAGACACTGATCAGAGAATACGGTTTCTTCTCTTCTTCCTTCTTGGACATATCCAGAATGTTCTCATGCTGCAGCGACATGTTTTCAATCTTCAGTTTGACGAATTCGCCATACCGCTGTGCCATATTTAAGGCATTGCCCGGCGTGAGCGTATGGACGTGGACCTTGACCAGGTCTTCATCCGTTACAACCACCAGGGAATTGCCGAGCTTGCTGAGGTTACGTTTCAGCTTCTCTTCTTCGTAAGTCAGTTTGCCTGTTTCACTTAAGCGGAGAATGAATTCCGTGCAGTAACCGAATTCATCGCTTTCCACTTTGGTCTGGGCTTCTTCAACCTGTGCGTCCGTATTGGTACGCTCGATCTTTTCACCCTTCACAGCGGCCAGGAAACCGCGGAAGATGGTTACTAAGCCGTATCCGCCGCTGTCCACCACGCCGACTTCCTTTAAAAGCGGCATAAGTTCCGGTGTATTGTCCAAGGAGATCTGGGCCTGACGGACCAGTTCTTCAAAATATTCTTCAATGGAACAGTTCTTGTTGTTCTTTACAAATTCATAGGCGTAATAGGAAGACTCCCGGATAACCGTTAAAATCGTACCTTCGACCGGTTTCATAACGGCTTTATAGGAGACTTCGGAGCCTTTCATAAAGGCTTTGGCCAGAATTTTGACCGTGATTTCCTCTTCCTTCTCCAGGCCCATATAGAAGCCGCGGAAGATCTGCGATGTGATGACACCGCTGTTTCCTCTGGCGCCCATCAAAAGACCGAAGGAGAGACCTTTGGCGATATCGTAGATGCTGTCGGAAGTGACCTTCTTGCTTTCCAGAACGCCGTTCTGGAAGGTCATGGTCATATTCGTTCCCGTGTCGCCGTCCGGTACCGGGAAGACGTTCTTGGCATCAATTTCTTTCTGGTGATTCAGTAAGTTGCTTTCCGCATTTTCCAGCATGAAGCGGAAGACTTCGGTTGTTAAAATATTCATTCTACTTTCCTACACGAACACCCTGCACAAAGATATTGACGCAGCGGAAGGTTAAATCAAGTTCTTTTTCCAGTTCGTATTTCACTTTCTTCTGTACTTCTGTGACAACTTCGGAGATCTTTACTCCGTAGCTGATCACGATATATAAGTCTAAATCGTAAGAGTCGCCGTTATTGGTGACAACGATGCCTTTGGCATAGTTTTCTTTTCTTAAAAGTTCATAAAATCCGTCTTTCAGAAGGCTTCTGGATGCCATGCCCACAACGCCGTAGCATTCTGCTACCGCACCGCCGGCCAGCGTCGCAATTGCTTCTTCGGAAACACTGATATTACCAAGTTTGGTTTTTCTTTCAATCGGCATATTTCATACCTCCAACATAACAATTATACGGGAACAGTGTGGAATTGTCTAATTACTCACTGTCGGAATCTTCCGAATCCTCTGTGTCTTCCTCCATTGGTTCCTCGACTTCTTCCCACGGACAACTGGATGTATAGGCATTCTGCGAAGCATCGTCAATGTAGATACAGGACTTCTTGTTGTTGTGCTGTTTCAGAATGTCATAGTAGTAGTTCAGATTTTTGCTGAGGTCCCAGTCCATGAACATGTAGTTCCCGTCATCCATCGCAAAATAGATCATTTCCGTGTTATAGCTGACCGGGGATTTCACGACTTCCGCAATGTTGGAGCGGATGGATTTATCCACGCGTAACAGTACGTCCGTCATGGTTTCATATTCGGTTTCATTGAAATCCTTTAACTGAGGGATGTCCATGATCCATTTATATTGGGCGCTGGTAAGCTTCA
>CADCPY010000127.1 GCA_902803495.1 uncultured Erysipelotrichaceae bacterium | reverse complement strand
TCGGTGCCGCGGCACTTCCGTCCACTTTGGCATAGACCGTCTGATAGCGGTTTTTATCCTGCAGTTTTTCATGGATATACGGCGGTAACGGCGTTTCGCCGAGCTCATTTAAGATCTCATTGAAGACGCCTTCGTAGATCATCTCAAAATCGCGCAGCCCGTTTTCCTTAATGGCCGTGCACTTCGCCAGAAGTTTATCTTCGCCGAAGGAGACCACCGTGCCGAGTTTCACGACTTTCGCGTTGCCGACCAGGCACTCCCACACGTTTCCTTCCTGACGTAATAACAGCAGTTCCACGTGCGCTCCGGTTTCTTTCTTTGTGCCGAACAGGCGCGCCGGAATGACCCGGGAATTGTTCCGTACCAAGACGTCGCCCGGCTGTAAGAAGTCGAGGAGATCCGTAAAGGTATGGTGCTCTACCTCTCCCGTTCTCTTATTCAATGTCATCAGGCGGGAAGCCGTGCGGTCCTTTAAAGGAACCTGGGCAATCAGCTCCTGCGGTAAGTCATAGTAAAAATCTTCCTTTTTCATATTTCTTTAAAATCCCCGCGCGTCCGTACTGTTCAGGTTATGGGCGGCGTAATACTCTTTTTTAAATGTCTCAAAGCGGTCTTCCTGGATTGCCACGCGGATCTGTTCCACTAAATGAATCAGGAAGCGCAGGTTGTGAATGGACATTAAGCGCATGCCCAGACCTTCATTGCAGCGGAACAGATGATGCAGATACGCTCTGGAATAGTTCCGGCAGCAGTAACAGTCGCACTCCGGATCGAGCGGCCGGAAATCGTCGGCATAGATGGCCTTTTTGATATTGATACGGCCTTCCGATGTCATCAGTGCGCCATGCCGCGCGATACGTGTCGGCAGAACGCAGTCAAACATGTCCACCCCGTGCGCTACCGCTTCAAAGATGTCGTTGACGGCACCGATGCCCATTTCATAGCGCGGCTTGTCAAACGGCAGATACGGTAAGGTATAATCCAGCATCCTGTAGTGCGTTTCCTTGGTTTCACCGACGGAAGTACCGCCGATGGCGTAACCGTCAAAGCCGATCTCCACCGTTTTTTCGGCAGAGTAGCGGCGCAGATCTTCATATTCCCCGCCCTGGACAATGCCGAATAAGGCCTGCCGGTCCGGGTTCTGATGCGCGTCCTTGCCGCGCTTTGCCCAGCGCAATGTACGTTCCACGCTGTTTTTCATGTATTCGTGGCTGCTCGGATACGGAGCGCATTCGTCAAAGCTCATCATGATATCCGAACCGATGGCATTCTGCATCCGGATGGAATCTTCCGGAGAGAGGAACATCGTATCGCCGTTTAAGTGATTCTTGAAAGTGACCCCTTCCTCGGAGATGTTGCGCATCTCCGCTAAGGAGAAGACCTGGAATCCGCCGCTGTCCGTTAGGATCGGACCGTCATAGCTCATGAACTTGTGCAGTCCGCCGGCTTTTTCCATGACTTCCTTGCCCGGGCGCAGCCAGAGATGATAGGTATTGCCGAGAATGACTCCGGCACCCATCTCCTTAATTTCCTCCCGGGAGACAAATTTTACCGTTCCCAAAGTTCCGACCGGCATGAACATCGGAGTTTCGACATCTCCGTGCGGTGTATGTAAAATACCGTAGCGTGCTCCGCTTTCCCTGCAGATATGTTTGGCCTCCCACCAGACCGGACCTTTGTTTTCACTCATTCTTCACTCACCTTTAACCCTTCACGATAGTGAAGTCTTCTTTCATATGCCGTTAAGTATTTCTTACGGATCCGGATGGAATCCGGTGTGATTTCCACCAGTTCGTCATCCGAAATAAATTCAATGGCACTCTCCAGAGTCAGAACTCTCGGAGGTGTCAGACGCATGGCTTCATCGTGACCCGTGGAACGGACCGCTGTCGCCACTTTATTCTTGGTCGGGTTGACTTCCATGTCCATCGGCTTGGAAGACTGTCCGACGATCATTCCTTCATACACTTCCGTCTGCGGACCGATAAAGAAGGATCCGTGATCCTGCAGATTGAAGATCGCATACGTCATGGCCGTACCCGTCGCATTGGAGATCATGACGCCGTTGGTACGGGCATTGATCTCGCCCTTGTACGGTTCATAACCGCTTAAGGAAGATACCATGATGCCGTTGCCGTGCGTGTCGTTGATCATTTCCGAACGGTAACCGATCAGTCCTCTCGTCGGGACTTTCCACTTCATGTTGACATATCCGTTCTCATCATTCATCTCAACGATATCACCCTTACGGTTTGTGAGCTTCGTCATGATGACGCCCGTATATTCACTCGGTGCGGAAATGATGACGTTTTCGATCGGTTCGCACTTCTTGCCGTCGACCAGCTTGTAGATGACTTCCGGCTTGCTGACGGCAACCTCGTAGCCTTCTCTTCTCATGTTCTCAATGAGAATCGTTAAATGCAGCTCGCCTCTGCCGCTGACTTTGAACTTGTCCGTGGTATCCGTCTCTTCGACCTTTAAGCCGACGTTGACTTCCGTCTCACGGAATAAGCGTTCCTTTAAGTTACGGGATGTGACATACTTGCCGCTTCTGCCCGCAAACGGAGACGTGTTGACACAGAAGTTCATGGAAAGCGTCGGTTCTTCGATATGGATCATCGGCATCGGATCGATGTGTTCCGGATCGCAGATCGTTTCCCCGATGGAAATGTCCGCGATACCGGCGATGATCACGATATCCCCGCTGTGCGCTTCCTGTACGGCTGTCCGTTTTAAACCTTCATAGATATACAGCTGGGAAATGGTTTCCCGCTTCACGCTGCCGTCTCTCTTGCATAAGGCAACCTGCTGTCCCAGACGGATCGTTCCCTTATAGACACGTCCGATTCCGAGACGTCCGATATAATCATCATAGGCTAAGTTACTGACCTGCATCTGCAGCGGTTCTTCATCGTAATCCGGATAGGCTTCGCAGTGCGAAACGATCGTTTCGAATAACGGTTCGATATCCTTACCTTCATCTCCCATTTCTCTTACAACAATGCCGTCTCTGGCAATACCGTAAAGGATCGGGAAATCCAGCTGTTCATCGGTTGCACCAAGATCCAAGAACAGATCGTAAACCTCATCCACGACTTCCAGAGCTCTCTGGTCTTTCTTATCGATCTTGTTAATTAATAAGATCGGACGTAAGCCCAGTTCCAGAGATTTCTGTAAGACGAAACGGGTCTGCGGCATCGGTCCTTCCGAAGAGTCGACCAAAAGGATGACCGTGTCAACCGTTTTGATAATACGTTCCACCTCGCTGGAGAAGTCGGCATGCCCCGGCGTATCCACGATGTTGATCTTATAATCCTTATAATGAACGGAGCAGTTCTTGGAATAGATCGTGATTCCTCTTTCCCGCTCCAGATCATTGGAGTCCATGACCAGTGTCGGGACATCTTCATTCTTACGGAAGACGCCGCTCTGATTTAAAAATGCATCCACCAGGGTGGATTTCCCCGCGTCGACGTGGGCAATGACTGCGATGTTAATAATCTTTTCCTTAGCCATAATAAAAACACCTCTTTTTCAAGCGTTGTAATTATACCACGACACCCCTCTTTAATAAAGTAAAACGTATTGATAACGCCCCATTTCCCCATGTAACCGCTGTCAGTTTTTCCCAATGAAAAAACTGCCCGGTTCCCCCGGGCAGTTATACTACTTCAACATATTTTAGTTTTCCAGAATCACGACGTTACTGACACGGTCCGTCTCTTCCAGATTGACCGCGACCACTTCGCTCTTGGACGTCGGAATGTTCTTTCCGACAAAGTTGGCCTTGATCGGCAGTTCGCTGTGTCCCCGATCGATCAGTACGCACAGCTGGATCTTGGCCGGACGGCCGACATCCACCAGCGCATCCAGCGCCGCCCGTACCGTTCTGCCGGTATAGATGACATCGTCCACCAGAACAATCACCTTTTCATCGATTGAGAACGGAATGGAAGTCTGGTTGATGACCGGATCCAGAGCTACCTTGGAAAGATCGTCACGGTACAGGGTAATATCGAGTTCTCCGACCGGCATCTTCTCACCGGTGATCTGCTCCACATTTTTTGCCAGGCGTCTGGCCAATGGAACCCCGCGGGTTTTAATGCCGATAAAACAGAGGTTGTCCGTACCGCCGTTTTTCTCCAGAATCTGATGGGCCAGACGGATCAAAGCCCGGTCGATATCTTCGCTTTTCATGATGACTGCTTTCAGGTTCATAGAAGTTCCTCCCCCTCAAAAGGATCCGCAGGATGCGGCATCGCCGTACCGCTTTTCAAATATCTTTGTCTTAATCTAACCATAAATAACAAAGGCATGCAAGCAATCCAAGCCAAAAGCACCTCTCCCTGTGCATTGTACCGCTTTCCCTAACTGCCTCAAATCAGTTACAATAAAGACAGAAAGGGAGTGAGTAATCATGAAAAAGATACTGATGATCGGCACCGGCGGCACCATTGCCTCCTTACCTTCGGAGAACGGTCTGGTTCCCCAGATGTCCACAAAGGAGCTTTTGGAGAAAGTGCCTTCATTAAAGGAGATTGCCGAGATCGAAGCCATTCAGCTTCTGAATATCGACTCCACCAATATCACACCGGTCCACTGGATCTTAATGGCGGAAACCATCCGCACCAATTACGATGCCTATGACGGGTTTGTGATCACCCACGGCACCGACACCATGGCCTATACGGCCGCGGGTCTCAGCTATCTGATTCAGAACTCCCGCAAACCGATCGTCATCACGGGAGCCCAGATCCCCTTAGCCGAGGAAAATTCCGATGCGGCCAGAAATCTGCGCGACGCCGTACTCTATGCCGCAGATGAAAATAGCCGCGGCATTCAGGTCGTTTTCTCCGGTTCGGTGATTCTCTCCACCCGGGTGAGAAAGAACTACACCAAGCGCTTTGATGCCTTCTACAGTGTCAATTTTCCGGAGATTGCCCGGATCACCAACGGTCACATTCTGCGCTACATGGAACCGTCCTTAGACGGGGAAACGCGCTTCTATCACGACCTCAATACCAACGTGGGACTACTGAAACTGGTGCCGGGTTTAAAGAGCGATGTGCTGCGCTTCTTACTGGAAACCTATGACGGCATCGTCATTGAGAGTTTCGGCAGCGGCGGCATCCCGGCCTATTACGACTATTTCAATGAGATCGTAACCGCCACGGAGAAAGGCAAGACCGTCGTCATGACCACCCAGGTGCCGAATGAAGGCAGCGATATCTCCCTCTATGAAGTCGGAAACCGCATCAAGAAGACGGCGGGACTTCTCGAATCCTACGACATGACAAGCGAAGCGTGCCTTGCGAAACTGATGTGGGTCTTAAGCGTTACCAAAGATTCCGCCGAGATCAAGCGGCTCTTCTATACCCCGGTCGCCCATGACCTTTTACGCTCGGAAGCCGAATAAAAAAAGAAATGCCGGAGCACTTGCTCCGGCATTGTTGCGTTTAGATACTATTTGCGACTTCGTAGCCGTCCCAGATGGCTTTGAGGATCGTTCCCGCACCTGTCGCATCGCCGATCTCGCAGATCGGGATGTTGAGTTCTTTCCACTCTTCCTTCAGGTTCGGTGCCGGACGGAAGCCCATGGCCGAAATGACCGTGTCCGCCGGGATCAGAACCTTCTTGCCGTCAGCTGTTTCCACGCAGGCACCTTCGTCCGTCACTTCCACGAGTTTCGTATTCGTGCAGACTTTCACGCCCTTATCCGCAAAGATGTCCACGACCATCTGCTTGTTCGGGTACGGTGCTCCGGCTCCGCCGGCCGCCATGATGTCATCCAGCGCTTCGACGATTGTGACCTTCTTGCCCTGGTTCGCTTCATCCATGGCAATTTCACATCCGACTAAACCGCCGCCGATGATGACGACGTTTTTCCCTAAGCGTTCCGGATGGTTGATTGCCGTTAAGGAATCCACCGCTTTTTCCAGTCCCGGAATCTTCGGAGCGGAAACATTGGATCCGGTCGCCAGTACGATCACATCCGCATTTTCCTTCTGAATGCACTTGATGCACGGCTCATGTTCCATCTTGATATTGACATTCAGTTCTTTCAGTTCATTCTGATACCAGGCATTCAACGCCTTGATTTCTTTTTTGAAGCTGTGTGCTCCGGCTTCCACGATATGCCCGCCTAAATGGTCGCTCTTTTCAAAGAGAGTGACATCGTGTCCGCGCAAGGCCGCTGTTCTGGCCACTTCCATACCGGCAACACCGCCGCCGACCACGACGACTTTCTTCTTTGTTTCGGCCGGTTTTAAGCCCATGATTGTTTCTCTTCCGGCCTGCGGGTTCACCGCACAGCTGACCGGTTCCCCGGTTTCCACGCATCTGCGGAAGCAGCCCATGTTACAGCCGATACACGGACGGATCTTTTCCGGCGTTCCGGCACGGAGCTTGTTCGGATACTCCGGATCTGCCAGAGACGGTCTGCCTAAACCGACTGCGTCGATTTCGCCTTTTTCCACGGCTGCCAGTGCCAGATCGTAATCCTGCATTCTGCCGCCGGCAATGACCGGAATGGATACTTCCTTCTTGGCGGCTGCAGCTAACGGAATCATGAAGCCCTGCGGGTTGTACATCGGAGGACAGGCATAGTAGAACGAGTCATAGGTTCCCGTATCCGTATCCAGGAAGTCATATCCGTAGCTTTCCAGAAGCTTGGAGATTTCAATGCCTTCTTCCAGCGTACGTCCGACTTCTTCGTCGCCATGTAATGTAGCCTTATCGTAATCTTTAATATATGTCTTTAAACCGAGACGCATGCCGACCGGGAAGTCCCTGCCGCATTTTTCATGAATGCCTTCGACGATTTCCTTCGCGCAGCGTAAACGGTTTTCCAGACTTCCGCCGTATTCGTCCGTTCTGCGGTTGTAGAAGGCCATCGCCATCTGGTCTAACAGGTAGCCCCAGTGCATGGCGTGGATCTCCACACCGTCATATCCGCATTCCTTGGCAACAACAGCGCCGTCGACCAGGTCAGCGATTTTCTGCTTGATCTGCTCTTTCGTCAGTTCCGGTGACTTCACTTCCGGATTGCGCCAGACCGGGTTTTCGGACGGTCCCGGTAAGCCCGGATAGTTTCTGCCCAGCCCCATAGTCAGCTGACAGAAGATTTTGGCTCCACCGGCATGAACACGGTCCACCAGTTCTTTTGCTTTGACTTTCCAGTGCTCATTGGTGTTTACGTTCGGTCCCAGTGCGGAATACGGGTCCACATGGTAGTCCGTCGTAGCGGCTCCCGGAATAATTAAGCCGAAGCCTCCCTTGGCGCGCAGTTCAAAATAATGAATCAGATTTTCCGAAAAACCGCCCTCTTCGTCATAGGCGAGACCACCCATGGTCATCGGGATGACTGTAAAACGGTTTTTGATTTCAACCTTACCAATCTTGTACGGCTGAAAAAGTGCGTCATACGTTTTCATATTATGATATACCCCTTTTCTACTTTCATTCTATCATCTTTCTCCTACCTAAGTAGCAGGCATGCTTTCAAAAGAATACAAATTCATATATAAAATAAAATAAGGTACCTTACGTATTGACAGAAGGCATGCGCTCTTGTAAGATATGTTCGTAAGGTACCTTACTTATTGATATACAGGGAAATGAAAGGAGAAAAGAACAATGGAAAGAAAGAATGAATTAATGGAAAACTACAGAAAAGTTAATGCCCTCACAAGAAGAAAATTCAGAGAAAAGAGAATGGGCAATTTCCCGACGACACAGAACCGCATCTTAATGGTTCTGTCCAACAGTGACGGTATCTCGCAGAGAGAATTATCCTATATTCTGGGAATCCGTCCGCAGAGCTGCTCCGAGATCCTCGCAAAAATGGAGGAGAACGAACTGATTGCCCGCATGCAGGATGAAGACGATGCCAGAAAGTACAACGTCTTTTTAACGGAAGCGGGAACAGCGGCAGCGGAGGACGTGAAAAACGCCCCGCAGGATTCCGTCTTCGACGTCTTAAGCGATGAGGAAAAGGAAGCGCTCAATGCCCTGCTCGCGAAGGTCATTGCGCTGAATCCGGAACTGACGGAGTATGATGAGGAACCGATGGGAAAAGGTCCGCATCATCCGCACCGCAGAAAAGGCCCGCCGCACGGATTTCTGAGACAGCACCGTTAAAACAACTAGAGCATTCGCTCCCCT
>CADCPY010000126.1 GCA_902803495.1 uncultured Erysipelotrichaceae bacterium | reverse complement strand
TCGGATAGGAGGTGCCCTCGACTGTATAAGGGGTTGCTCCCTCCGGGACACCGAAGCCGAACATGCCGCCGTAGATGATATTGCCGTCTTTGTCTTTGAATGTGGATACACGTGCTTTTTTGACGCTGCCTGCTAATGTGAAGTCGAAGCTGGAATAGCCTTTACCGCCTTCATCCCAGGCGCCTTCGCACTGATTGGCAGCCGTTGCACCGCCAAACAAGAAATTCTTCGGGAATGACATGATAATTAAACCTCCATAAATATGTTTTATTATATCATGTACGCTGCAGCATCATCCATACGGAGAGAACGCTTTTTCTTTCTGGCGTAAGTTGATACAATAGAAAAAGGAAACGGAGGAGACATGGAAGGAGTAACCTATTTCTTTGACTGGGAAGTAAAGCTGATCGTCTTTCTGCAGCAGCATTTAAGCAAGATCGGACTGATTCTGGCAAAAGTCAGTTCCTTTTTGGGACAGGAACTGTTCGGAATTGCCGTTTTGGGCTTTCTTTACTGGTCGTACGATAAGGAACTGGCCAAAAAGATCGGAACCAATATTCTGGCAGCGGCCTGTATGAATCCGCTGATTAAGAACTTTATTATCCGCAGACGGCCGTACTTTGACCATGAAGAGATTCAGTGTCTGCTTCCGTTAAAGGAAGAAGCGGATCTTTACGATATCCAGGCGCAGGGGTATTCATTCCCAAGCGGACACTCCATGAATTCCGCCACCTTATTCGGCTCCTTACGCCATTATTTCAGTAAACCGATCTTCCGTGTGTTAGCCATCGTCATTCCGTTTCTGGTCGGCGCTTCCCGCGTGGTGCTGGGGGTGCATTATCCCACGGACGTTCTCTGCGGCTGGGCCATCGGTTATCTCATTGCGGCATTATTCTCCTGTCTGCAGGACCGCTATGCGACGCAGAAGGTGCGCTGGATCTTACTGGCGTGCTCTTTGATCGGTGTGTTCTACTGCCGTACGGAAGACTACTTTACGTCTTTAGGCGCATTGCTGGGAGGATTACTCGGCATTGTCTTTGAAGAAAAACATGTGAACTTCAAGAATACGACCGATGTCAAAAAAGCCTTACTTCGCTTATTCTGCGGCTTCCTGTTTTTCTTCCTCGTCAACTTCATCTTAAAGGCCGGTGTTAGCTTACTGGCCCTCACGGAAGGAAGCATGGCTGCCTATCTGTTCCGTACGTTACGTTATGCGATTCTCTTATTTGTGATGCTGGGAATGTATCCCATGCTGTTTGACCGCTGGTTTTAGGGGACTGTTATGAATACGAATTTTATCCGGGCCATTGAGATTAACCGGGAGAATCTTCCGGAAGACAGTTATGTGCGTCAGATCCCGAGTCTTAAAAATTTAGACGGCATTGAATTTGATACGCCGGTCACTTTCTTTGTGGGCGAAAACGGCAGCGGGAAAAGCACGCTGCTGGAGGCTATTGCGGTGGCTTACGGCTTCAATGCGGAAGGCGGAACAAAGAACTACAATTTCTCCACTTACGATTCCCATTCCGATCTCTATCAGGCCATCAAGGTCATCCGCGGCGTCTACCGTCCGACGCACGGCTATTTCCTGCGTGCGGAGAGTTTCTACAATGTAGCGACGAAGGAAGAGGAGTATTCCCGTACCACGCCGCAGCATGCGCAGCACTATCATGAGAAAAGCCACGGGGAAAGCTTCCTGCAGGCCTTCCATCATAACTTCGTGGAGCAGGGAATCTATCTGATCGACGAGCCGGAAGCGGCACTGAGCATTCAGCGGCAGATGACGTTTCTGATCGACCTTTATAACGGGGTGAAGGAAAGGTCGCAGTTCATCATCGTCACCCATTCCCCGATCCTGTTATCCTTACCGGACGCAAAGATCCTGAGTTTTGATAACGGAGAGATTCACGAGGTGAGCTATGAGGAGACGGAAAGCTATAAAGTCACGGAATTATTCATCAATAACCGAGAAAGCATGCTGAACAAGCTGTTACATAATGAGGAGAAGCAGGGCAAATAAAATGCTCTGCTTTTTTATGCCCGGTATGATAAAATGAAGCATAGAAAGAGGTAGATCCATGGCAGGAAATAATTTCTTCAATTCCAACTTTACCGAGCCTTTGGCGGCCCGTCTGCGTCCGGAAACACTGGACGAGATCGTCGGGCAGCAGCATCTGATCGGAGAGGGGAAGATTCTCAGAAGGATGATCGAAAGCGACAAGATTCCTTCCATGATCTTCTGGGGACCTCCGGGCGTCGGCAAGACCACACTGGCCAATGTCATCGCAAAGCAGACCAAAGCCAGCTTCATTAACTTCTCCGCCGTCACAAGCGGCATCAAGGAAATCAAGGAAGTCATGAAGCAGGCGGATGACGAGACGCTGTTCGGTGGGAAGACCATCGTCTTTGTCGATGAAATTCACCGCTTCAACAAAGCCCAGCAGGATGCCTTTTTACCGTTTGTGGAAAAGGGAAGCATCATTCTGATTGGGGCGACCACGGAAAACCCGTCCTTTGAGGTCAACGGAGCCTTGCTGTCCCGCTGCAAGGTCTTTGTCTTAAAGCAGTTAAATGCGGATGACATGGTGGCTTTACTGAAGCGGGCTATTCACGATCCGCGGGGCTTTGCCTCACAGAATATTGAGATTGATGACAAGGATCTTTACTTTATTGCCAACTTCTCCAACGGCGATGCCCGTACGGCGCTCTCCACACTGGAGATGGCGGTATTAAACGGAGATATCTCTGACGATAAGATTGTGGTATCCACGGAGATCATTGAACAGGTCACCTCGAAAAAGTCGCTTCTTTACGATAAAAAAGGCGAAGAGCATTACAACATCATCTCCGCCTTGCATAAATCCATGCGGAATTCCGATGCGGATGCCGCGGTCTACTGGCTGGCCAGAATGCTGGAAGCCGGGGAAGACCCGCTCTATGTGGCCAGACGCGTTGCCCGCTTTGCCTCGGAAGACATCGGCCTGGCCGATCCGAGAGCATTGGAGATTGCCTTGGCAGCCTATGACGCGTGTCACTACATCGGCATGCCGGAGTGCTCCGTGCACCTGACGCAGGCCGTTGTCTACATGTCGCTGGCTCCGAAATCCAATGCGCTCTATATGGCATACAATGCCGCAAGGGAAGATGCCATCAAGATGCTGGATGAGCCGGTTCCGCTCAATATCCGCAATGCCGTGACCAAACTGATGAAAGAGGAAGGGTACGGCAAGGGATACATCTATGCGCACGATACCAAAGACAAGCTCAGCAGCATGCAGTGTCTGCCGGATTCCCTAAAGGACAAGCAGTACTACAATCCGACGACACAGGGTTTGGAAACACGGTTCAAGGACCGCTATGAACAGATCAGGGAATGGAAGAAGAAACATTCGGGAGAAGAACAATGAAATCGCTGGAAGACATGACAGATCATGAACTTTTGATGGAACTGGTGGCGGAAAAGCGCAGACAGGACAAGCTGCGCTACGCCAAATACGCGCTGATTGCGCTGGTGGTGATCGTTCTTTGCGTCGGCATCGGCATGATCATTTCCAAGATCAATGAATTTGAGAGAAACTATCAGCAGTTTGTCGGTCAGTTTGACGGAATTGCCGGTCAGTTTGAATCGATGGAGAAACAGGTCAACGAATTCTTCTCGACATTTAACGGTTCCTCCGCCAAGAAGATGCAGGAGTTAATGCAGAAGATCGCCGACTTATTGGAAAAATGGGGTTTATAAGGAGCAGTTAGAAGTATGGCCATTACAGTGAATCTGCGCTATCACGGCGTAAACGGCAACGCGAGAAAGTTCGCGGAAGAAATGATGCAGAGCGGCACGGTGCAGAAGATCCGTGAGGAAAACGGCAATCTGCGCTACGAGTACTATGTTTCTCTGGACGATCCGGAAACGGTGCTTCTGATCGACAGCTGGGAAAACCAGGAAGCGATCGATGTCCATCATGATTCGGAGATGATGCAGACCATTTTCCGCTTAAGGGAAAAGTACGATCTGCATATGGAATCGGAACGCTACGCAAACTCCGAGGAAGAGATCTCCGAGAAAGACAGAGCCTTCCTAAGGCAGTAATCGTATAAGAGTATAAAATATTTTAATGTAAAACATAAGAAATTATTTCGTTGAAATAAAATTCCCTTATAGTTATAATTACTACAGATGAGGGAGTAACAGACGAAACTCGTAGTGTTGCCGTCAACCCGGTATCATTGTACCCGGCGCACTTTAAATTGTGAGACTCATACATAGCAGTGCTATGTCTGGGGGAATGAGGGTATCGAGCAGATATAGCACTTGCATATCTGCTTTTTTTCTTGAAAGGAGCATTTATGTTAGATGGAATTCTGGACTTCTTCGCACCGCTGGTGGAAGAAATCACCTCATTCTTACTTGGCATCGGGTTGACGCTGACATTTGTTAAAAATGAAGAAAAACGCTATCCTGTTGTCTTGAACCTGTGGAGTTACCGCATGTACATTCTTGCCTTCTTTTTAATGATACTGGCAGTATCGCGGAGGCAATAACATGAACTCAATTTCCATTTCACAGTTTTTTGCGTACATGGCACAGTATCCGTCTCTGATCATCACTTCCGTTCTGACGATCGCAGTTATCTTCGTCAACGGCTGGACGGATGCCCCAAATGCCATTGCGACATGCGTATCCACCCGGGCCATCTCACCGCGCAAAGCCATCCTGATGGCAGCGATCTTCAACTTTGCGGGACTGTTTCTGATGACGATGGTGAATGCCAGCGTTGCGGAAACGATTACGCATATGGTTGATTTCGGCAACAATACCCAGGAGGCCATGATTGCTTTGTGCGCCGCCATGATTGCCATTGTTTTATGGGCATCACTGGCCAGCGTCTTCGGCATTCCGACCTCGGAAAGCCACGCGCTGATCGCCGGCTTATCCGGCGCAGCCATTGCCATGCATAATTCTCTGGACGGCATCAGTTTGAAAGAGTGGGGAAAGGTGCTCTTCGGACTGTTCTTCTCAACGATCCTGGGCTTCATTCTTGGCTTCATCGTAACAAGAATCATTGAAGCGCTCTTTAAGAATACCGACCGCCAGAAAAGTAACCGCTTTTTTAAGAAAGCGGAGATATTCAGCGGAGCATCCATGGCTTTCATGCACGGGGCTCAGGATGGCCAGAAGTTCCTCGGGGTCTTCCTGTTAGGCTTATCTCTGGCCATGGGTCAGAGTGAGATGGGTGCTACAGCCATCCCGCTCTGGCTGATGCTGCTATGCGCAGCCGTCATGGGAATCGGCACCTCCATCGGCGGAACGAAGATTATAAAATCCGTCGGTATGGATATGGTGAAACTGTCCTACTATCAGGGGTTCTCGGCAGACGTTGTTTCTTCCTTCAATATCCTGCTTTCCACAATCTTCGGTTTACCGGTTTCCACAACCCATGTGAAAACCAGTGCCATCATGGGGGTAGGCGCTTCCAAGGGAAAGAGAAACGTGAACTGGTCGGTGGTGAAGGAAATGGTCATGACATGGATCTTGACTTTCCCGGGCTGCGGGCTGATTGCCTTTGTATTTACGAAACTGTTCTTATTAATAGGTTAGGAGAATAACAATGACAAATACATCTAAAAAATCTTTCGATTACTTTGATTACTTTATGAATGTTGCGGAGATTGCCAGAACCCAGGCGGTTATCCTGAATAAGTTCTTAACGGACTACCATCCGGAACTTTTAGAGAGCGAAATCAAGGAAATGCACTCCATGGAACATATGGCGGATGAAAGAAAAGCGGAAATGATGGCTTATCTGATCAAAGACTTCCTGCCGCCGATCGATTCCGAAGATATCACGGATCTTTCCGAACTGCTGGATGATGTCTGCGATAATATCGACGATGTCATGATGCATTTCTATATGTACAATATCGAAGAGATCCGTCCGGACGTGGATAAAATCACCCAGGGGATCATTCAGATCACTACGGATATGAAGCAGCTCTGCGATTCGCTGCGCGGACTGAAAAATCTGAATTCTTTAATGGATTTGACCCGCAAGGTCAACGATGAGGAAGAGGTCGGAGACAGTTACTATTTGGAGGCTGTCCATCAGCTCTACTGCACACCGAATCTGACATCCTATCAGATCAACGGCTGGGAAAACATCTACCACGGACTGGAAAACTGTTATGATGCCTGCGAAGATGTTGCCAATACGATCCGTAACATCATCATCAAGCACTCCTAATATTCCGACAAAGAACAAATGCACCGTTCATACGGTGCATTTGTTTAGATTTCGTAGATGCGGGAATCGTAAGCGCCTAAGCGGATCTTGATTTCCTTTTCATAATTCTGTATCTCACCGGTGGTGAGATCTTTCATATTTCCGCTATGCGGCAGGCATACCTTGGAAGGATCTACCGAATAGTCTTTTTCCTGTTTCGAGAAGTTAAAGACGGCCAGGTAGTGATGCGCTTCATCACTGGCGAAGTAGATCTCCGAGGTGTCATGGAAAACTGCCGGTAAAAATGTCAGATGCTTGCGTGCCAGAGCGTTTAATGCGGCATGATTGGCAATTTCCTTTGTGCGCTCTCTGGCGCCTCGGATGAGTGCCGGGTCACCCAGCGGTCCGTAGTTGTCACTTAAGAGCAATACCGTTCCGGAAATGACGGAAGCATGAAAGCGGGATCGCGCTTCTTCAAGTGTGGTAACGCCTCTTCCGTCGACCAGGGAATGATACAGGACCGTATGGTCCGGATCGTTGAACGGGTACAGCGTGCCGTTGGCCCAGTAGGAATAGTTTAAAGCATTTAAGACATAGCGGACATCTTCGTGATGACCGAAGGCGTCGCAGCTGAAACGGCGGGCGTGCGCATATCCACCCGGGAAGAGAGGTGAGATGGAGAAGGAGAGGAAAATCTCCCGTCCGACCTTCTTCGGATCCAGCTCATCCAAGAGGATGTTATAGAAGTAAATCAAAGCCTGACGACCGGTTTTGATCTCTTTGTTGGCTCTCAGGCCTTCCACCGCCCCGTGAGAGGTGAAATCAACTTTCAGATAATCGAATCCCATGGAAACGATTTCCCGCAGAGTGAGTCGGAAATCAAGCTCTGCTTCCGCTTTGGTGATATCGATCGGCAGCTTTCCGTCGATTGGCTCATAATCGCTGCCGTCCGGCTGTTTTAAGACGATATCTTTCCGCTTCATATCCGGATTGCCCAAGAGCGGAATATTGTCGGAGTAGGGCAGATGGATCAGCGGCGCGGAGTAGGTTCCGACTTTCTGACCTCTTTTATGTAATAGATCAATGGCATCTTTTAATTCTTTCTCATCCAGACCGAAGACGGCATCCAGATTGATAAAGACCGTATTCTCTTCGGTATGGAAGTCCGGCAGTTCGTGTTGGAAGAAGTATGATACTT